>REDH01000061.1 GCA_007693585.1 Deltaproteobacteria bacterium | reverse complement strand
GTTCCGGCGGCGGCTCCGGCGGCGGCTCGGGTGGTGGTTCCGGCGGCGGCTCCGGTGGTGGTTCCGGCGGTGGTCTGGACGGCGGGGCCTGCTGCACCGCGAACGCGGTGTTCGCCCCGTGTGTCGATCTCGACCGCCGCGAAGACTGCGCCGCCCTCGGTGGGGCCTGGAACCCCGGCGCGACCTGTGACGACGCAGCCGACCTCTGCCCGGCCACGCCCGTGCTGGGCGGGTGCTGCCTGCCCAACGGATACTGCCGCGACAACGTGAGCGAGGAAGCCTGTCTCGCCGAGGACGGCACGTTCAATCCGGGTACCCCCTGTGAACACTGCCTCTGCGAGCCGGAGGACGGAGAGGACGATGCCGGTTCGGGTGGCGGCGGCTGCAGCGCGGCTGGCTCGGGAACCCCTCCGGTCTGGGCGTTCGGCCTGCTCCTTCTCCTCGCCCTGCGGCGGCGCGCCCGTGCCCTGACCGCCGTGGTCGCCTCGGCCTTCGTGCTCGCCGCCTGTGGGGACATCGATCCGCCGCAGGGTGAACCCGCCGGTGCCGAGGCCCACGGAGCTGCCTTCTTCGGTGACCCGAAGAACGACGACGATGTCGGGGCCTGCTGCGGTGCCATGGGATGCGCCGAGCTCACCCGCAGAATCTGCGAAGGGTCAGGACTTCCCTTCTACCCCGGGCAGACCTGTGCCGACGTCGGACATCTCTGCCCGGGCGCTGACCCGCAGGGAGCCTGTTGCCTCGATGGCCGCTGCGAGGACCTCTCCGAGCGCGAATGCATCGATGCGGGAGGGGCCTTCCGCGCCGGAACATCCTGCGGGGAGGACCCGGACCTGTGTGGGGCGGGCGACGACCTGGGCGCCTGCTGCAGTCCGACGGGCTGTGCGAGCCGCGTCACCGCGGAGAGCTGCAGCGCGAACGACGGAATCTTCCATCCCGGCCTCCACTGCGCCGACGTTCCCGGAAACTGCGCCTACGCGTGCTGTGAGGCGGACGGCTCCTGCAGTGCGGCGATCGTGGCCGCCTGCGAGCGCCGAGGGGGTGTGGGACACTTCGGCCAGTCGTGTGACGAGGTGGACCAGTGCAGGGCGGACGAGCCCGAAGGTGCATGCTGCGTCGGTGGACGATGCCGTGTGACCCTGCAGAGCCAGTGCACCGACGACGACGGGGAACCCGGGGACTTCCACCCGGGCCGGTCGTGCGACGAGGTGAACCATTGTCTCCCGGCGGAGCCCCAGGGCGCATGCTGCGCGGACGGCGCGGACTGCTTCGTGACGGTGGAGCGGGAATGCGACGGTGCGGGGGGGGTGTTCCACGCGGGTCAGTCGTGCGACGAGGTGAACCAGTGCCGTCCGGTGGAGGAGCCGGAGTGGGCTTGCTGCTCCGGGGGCACGTGCGTGGAGCGCACCGCGGACGAGTGCGCGGTGCTGCGCCACGTGTTCTTCGACGGGCTGACGTGCGCGGAGGTCGCGGACAACGACCTGTGCGCCCGGCCCAGTGTGGAAGGAGCGTGCTGCGTGGAAGGAGAGGACTGTCGTGTCCTGAGGTTCGAGCTGTGCGACCGACTGGAAGGGCTCTTCCACCCTGGCCAGTCGTGCGACGAGGTGAACCAGTGCCGTCCCGATGATGTGGAAGGCGCCTGCTGCATCGAAGGCGCGGACTGCTTCGTGACGGTGGAGCGGGAGTGCGACGGTGCCGGTGGCGCATTCCACCCTGGTCAGTCGTGTGACGAGGTGAACCAGTGCCTCCCGGATGACGTGGAGGGAGCCTGCTGCATCGAAGGCGCGGACTGCTTCGTGACGGTGGAGCGGGAGTGCGACGGTGCCGGTGGCGCATTCCACCCTGGCCAGTCGTGCGACGAGGTGAACCAGTGCATCGTCGACGAGCCGGATCCGCGAGGTGCGTGCTGCTCGGCCGGCGCCTGCGACGAGACGACCGAGCTCCAGTGCCTGGTGCTGCGTCGTGTGTTCTTCCCCGGTCAGACCTGCGCGGAGGTCGCCGACAACCGCCTGTGCGCTCCGGATGTGCCGACCGGTGCGTGCTGCCTCCCCGGCGGGGGATGTACGGCGGCGTCCGCGGACGACTGCGACGCCCGGGACGGTATTCATCATCCGGGCCGCACATGTGCCGAGGTGGCGCGCCAGTGCCAGCTCGTTGCGGCTCCGCGCGGAGCCTGCTGTCACGGGGCGGGCTTGTGCAGCGAGACCACCGAGCGGTCGTGCCGATTGCTGGACGGCGTCTTCCGGGTCGGCGCAACCTGCGCCGACGCCGTCGACGAGTGCTTCCCCGACGAGCCCACGGGGGCGTGCTGCCTCGACGAGGCATGCGAGAGCCGCACGCAGCGGTCGTGCGTGCTTGCCGGAGGGACGTTCCACGCCGGACAGGGTTGCGACGATGCGGAGATGCTCTGCGCGGGCCACGACCGGACCGGCGCCTGCTGTGTTGACGGGGACTGCGGTCAGACCACGGAGCGGTTCTGTGCGCGACACGGAGGAGACTTCACGCCCGGCGCGAGCTGCGACGATGTGGCCGACACCTGTGGAGAGAGCGCACCGCAGACGGGCGCCTGCTGCACGGATGCCGGCTGCGTCCCGGACCTCAGCGGGCCGCGCTGCGAGGCGCTGGGTGGGCTGTGGCATGCCGATGCCCCGTGTGATGTCGCCGACACCTGCTCGTCCGAGCCGGAGGTGGGCGCCTGCTGCACGGATGACGGCTGCCTCCCGAACCGCACGCTGGCGCGCTGCGAAGCCGTTGGAGGAACGTGGTCCGCGGGAGTGCCATGCGGTCCGCTCACGTGCGATCCCGCTGCCGGAGATGCCGAAGGGGCGTGCTGCGCCGATGGCGTCTATCGCGCCGTGGCCACCGGGCGAGGATTCGGCTGCGCACTCATGCCTGGTGGAGTGCCCCTGTGTTTCGGAGGACAGTCGACCTTCATGCAGACCCCGCCCGGCCCCTACGTCGACATCGCGGCAACGGGCCCGTACGCCTGCGCCCGCACCGCCTCGGGAGCCGTGGACTGCTGGTGGTGGGGAGGAGCCACCTTCTCGGTCGCGGCTGCTCCGCTCAGCACCATGGACCTCGGTTCCAGCCGTGCATGCGGCGTGACGACGACGGGCTCGATCGCCTGCTGGGATACGATGGGCAACCCGCTCGCCGCGGCAGCTCCCACCGGACCGTGGCAGCAGGTTCGTGTGCACGGCGACGCCCTCTGCGGCCTGCGCGTCAACGGGACCATCGCCTGCTGGGGTGGCAACACGGTCGACAGCACGCCGCTCGCCGGGGCCGGGTGGACCGAGATCGCCACCACGGACGGTGCAGTCTGTGCCGTCGATGCCTCCGGTGCCCTCTCGTGCGCCGACTTCACGGGAGGCTCCTGCTCTCCCGGGTCGCACAGCGGGCCCCTCGAGCAGATCGGTGCGTTCAGCAGCTGTTCGGTCTGCGGCATCGACGACGACGGCGAGCTGGAGTGCATCGGCACCGTGAGCGGCTCCACGGGTTCCGGACCCGTCGTCCAGTGGGACGCCTTCGTGGACTACCTCTGCGTCCTGCGCGCCAACCAGACCGTCGACTGCTACAACTGGATCCTCGATGGCCTGTCCGTCAGCGGGGTGGCTCCCCCGGCCGCTGGAACCTGCGACGACGACCTCACCGAGGAGGTCTGTCACGGTACGTTCCATCCGGAGCAGAGCTGTGACGAGGTCAACCACTGCGAGGATGTCCCTCTCGGCGCCTGCTGCACCGGGGCGGACTGCCACGATGGCATGACCGAGTCGGCCTGCGCAGCCCTCGGTGGGGTCTGGAACGAAGGCTCCACCTGCGCCGAGCCGGTCGAGTGCCCGGTATCCGAACCGGGCGCCTGCTGCGGACCCGCCCCCGGCCAGTGCACCGAAGCGCTCGGCGCGGCGGAGTGCAGCGCACAGGGAGGCACGTTCACCGCCGGGGCGACCTGTGCGGCGCTGAACGACTGCCGTTCCGGAACCGGAGCCTGCTGCACGTCGACCGAGTGCTACGACGGGGTGTCCGCCGTCGTCTGTCATGGCATCGGTGGCCTTCACTCCGAAGGCGCCACCTGTCAGGACGACATCCCCTGCGCGGTGCAGACGGGGGCGTGCTGCATCGAGGAGACCGGCGACTGCCTCAACGACCAGACCGAGGAGACCTGTGCGGCCTCCGGTGGCACGTTCTATCCGGATCTCTCCTGCGGACAATGCGACTGCGGACCGGCTGGAGCACCCGAACCGCCGTCCGGCGGATGCGCGGCCGCCGGCTCGCCTGGTCTGCCGGCCGGACTGGCCGTGCTGCTCGTCGGACTGCTCCTGGGGTGGCGGCGCCGTCGCGCCTGAACGCCGGAGCCGTGGTACCCGTGCACGAGCTGACCCCGCGTCCCCGACGGCGAATCGTCGGGGACGCGAGCGCTATCCGGCCTTCCACGTGAGCGCGAGCACCTCATCCAGCCGGCCGACCGTGCGGGCGAATTGTTCGAGCTCTCCCTGCTGGTCGGGCTGAACCAGCAGGCTGACCGTCAGGCTCGCCTCCTCCGGTTCCTGGCGCTCGAGGTCCACACGGAGCCCCCGCAGGCTGAAGTCGGTGTTTGCCAGCAGCTCGAACATGCGGCTCCGCATCTCCTTGAGCGCAGGACGCGGAACGACCACGACCACGTCGAAGATCGTCTCCTCCTCGTCCCGCAGATCGATGACCTTGCGGTCGACCGACCGGGCCACCGGTCGCAGGAAGACGTTGGCGATGATGACGAGGAGCGCAGACACTGTCGCGAACTCGAGGTGGCCCGCCCCCGCCAGGACGCCAATGGCGCCACTGCACCACAGGGTGGCCGCCGTGTTCAGTCCCCGCACGTTCAGTCCGTCCCGCATGATCACCCCCGCACCGAGGAACCCGATGCCCGAGACCACCTGGGCCGCGACACGGGTGGGACTCACCTCGTCGAGGGTCATCATCGAGAGCATCACGAACGACGCAGCCCCGAGGGCGACGAGGGCGTTCGTTCGCAGCCCGGCCATGCGCTGGCGCCACTGTCGCTCGAGTCCGATCACCGCGCCCAGCGCGACGGCGGCGCTGCCGTTGATGACGAAGTCGATCAGGGTCATGGGACCTCCTGGGTACAGCCGAGCCCGAACGTCGGCCGCGCCTCGCCATCGAGCGCGCCTCCCACGGCGGTCGCCACACCGACGTTCGCATGAACCTCTATCGGACCCCGCATCAGTGTGACCGGTACGGTTCCGAAGAGCACCGTGGACTCGTCGTCGCCGATCGGTAGACCGACGCCGCCCAGGACGCCCAGTCCGATGGGCGCATCGGCCTCGGGATCGAGGAAGAGGGCCTTGGCTTCGAGCACCGGCGGAGCCAGCTCGAAACCATCCTCTTCGTCGGCCACGCCGAGCGTGAGCGCGACTTCCAGCGGATCGATGATCCCGAAGGTCAGGGTGGCTTCGGTGGCGGCGTTGACCCCGTCGTCGACGGCGAGGAAGGTCTGCCAGATGACCTCGATGCCCCCCTGGCCCACGACGCGGGCGTCGTCGGTCAGGAACGGGCGATTTGCCTCTGCCGGACCGGGGTTCGGCGCGAGCGTACCGATGGCCAGGAGAGAGGTGAGGAAGACATTCCTGAGCGTATTTCTTCGCATGATATTTGCCCTGTTCGTGGACCCGCCGCCAGGGAGCGGGCCTTGAAGGATGGCTGCGTGTCGTGGATTCAGTTGCCGAGGACGAGCGAACGCAGCTCGTCGCAACCGACGTCCTCGACCCGGGCACCGTCAGGTCCTCGCACACCTCGGCGGTGACCTCCGTGCACGGCTCCGCGCGCCGCTCAGCGGCCCAGGCCCGGGCGAGGCAGGAGCGACGACCCGCCCAGTGTCACGGGACACGGACAGGAGTGCAGGGCACGGGTCGATGCCACGGGGCGCGGACGCTCGTTCAGGCGAGCGGGGTGTGCTGTGCAGCGCATGGGGTTCTCCAGAGGTCGTTCACGACCGTGCCGGAGGATGATCGGGAGATCAGCGAACCGGGTCGGTCGTCCACGATGAAGGGGCCTCAAGCCCCGAGATGGATGGACTGTCGCTGGTCATGGATCTCGATCGATGAGGAGGGGAGTCGGCGCGGTCGCGATGGACCACCGACCGGGCGCCGCTACACTGGGGCCGCGCGCCTGTCAAGCAGCATGACGGTCCGGTCGCACGGTCTCCGCTGCAGCATGGTGCTCGCCTCGCCTGGCCTCGAGCAGGGAGGCGAACGCCCGCATGTACGCGACGACATCTTCACGTGCGTTGCGGTGAAGAGGCCGGGGACCGCCATGGAGTTGGGCCAGCACCGCAGGGTCCGAGACGTGTTCGAGGTGGCGGATGTCGTCCCGGGTCAACCCGGCCTCGAGCATCGTCGCGATGACGTCGTCGATCGGAAAGCCGGAGGTCGGGCAATGATCAATGACCTTCTCGCTCCAGTCCCCCGCCTTCTGCAGGGCCAGACGGTGCAGCTCGGCCGGGGACAGGTCGGTGAGGGCCGAGGCGAGGTGGCCACAGTTGCACAGCCCCTGATGGGTCCACTGGTACCGGGCACCTGCCGAGAGGCGCGCAGCGGTGTCGCGAAGGGCCTGGATGAGGGCGCGGGTCGGTGGTCGCATCGGCTCTCCTGCACTGGGCCGACGCACGCACGTGCAGCCGGCCGTGAACGATGTCCCCCCGGACCTCCCAAGGGTGGGTCCTCTCCGCGCGCGAGCAACCCCCGGAACGACCCCGGCCTGCGTCCGCGCTTGCATGGCGGCCGGGCGTGCGGCACGCTGCGCCCCGCGTGGCCTCCGCCACGTCCGCCCGCCCCGCGAGGCACCCGAGCGAGCAGGATCCCGTCATGCACACCGACGACGTCGTCCTCCACGAGGCGACCCGAAAGCGCTACCTGAACTACGCCCTCAGCGTCATCACCAGCCGGGCGCTCCCCGATGTCCGCGACGGGCTCAAGCCCGTCCAGCGGCGCATCCTCTACGCCATGTTCCACAACCTCGGGCTTGGCCCCGACGCCAAGTACCGCAAGAGCGCCGCCATCGTCGGTGAGGTCATGGGGAAGTACCACCCCCACGGAGACCAGTCCATCTACGATGCCATGGTCCGCATGGCCCAGGATTTCTCCCTGCGCTACCCCCTCGTGGACGGTCACGGCAACTTCGGCTCTCTCGACGGCGACAACGCCGCCGCCATGCGATACACCGAGGCCAGACTGCGCCACCTGGCCGGCGAGCTGCTCGAGGAGATCCGGAAGAAGACCGTCGACTACCGGCCCAACTACGACGGCACCCACTTCGAGCCGGTCGTCCTCCCCGCGCAGGTCCCCAACCTGCTCATCAACGGCGCCACGGGCATCGCCGTCGGCATGGCCACCAGCATCCCGCCCCACAACCTCGGCGAGGTCGTCGACGCCTGCATCCGCCTCATCGACGACCCCGACCTGCCCCTCGAGAAGATCGCCGGACGCGTCATCAAGGGGCCCGACTTTCCTACCGGCGGCGCCATCCTCAACACCCGCGAAGAGATCGTCGAGATCTATCGCACCGGCTCCGGCGCCATCGAGGTCCAGGGAGAATACACCGTCGAGCAGGAGGGGCGCCGCCGCGCCATCATCATCACCTCCATCCCCTACGCCCTCAACAAGGCCACCCTCATCGGCGACATCGCCGACCACGTCCGCACCGGCAAGCTCCCCCTCGTCACCGACGTCCGCGACGAGTCCACCGAGGACATCCGCATCGTCCTCGACCTGCGGCGCGACGCCGACCCCGAGGCCGTCATGGCCTACCTCTACAAGCGCACCGCACTCCAGGGACGCTTCAACGTCAACCTCACCGCCCTCATCCCCCAGGAACGCTCCGAGGTCGGCACCCCGAAGCGGCTCGACCTCCGCGAGATGCTCACGCACTTCCTCGACTTTCGCTTCGAGGTCACCGAGCGACGCCTCCGCTTCGACCTCGAGGCCCTCGAGCACCGCATCCACCTCCTGCGCGGCTTCGCCATCGTCTTCGACGCCCTCGACGAGGCCATCGCCCTCATCCGCGCATCCGACGGCAAGACCGACGCCCGCAACCGGCTCATGGATCGCTTCGCCCTCGACCACGAGCAGGCCGAAGCCATCCTCGAGACCCGCCTCTACCGCCTCGCGAAGATGGAGATCGAGGCCATCCGCGAGGAGCTCGCCGAGAAGGAGGCCGCCGCCGCGGAGCTCCGAACCATCCTCGACTCCCCCGAACGCATGTGGGCCCTCATCCGCAGCGAACTCTCCCAGGTCCGCGAGGCCTACCGCGACCGCCGACGAACCCGCGTCACCGGCCCCCGCGACGAACTCGAGTTCGACGAGGAGAACTACATCGTCGCCGAGGACACCGTCGTCATCATCACCCGCGAAGGCTGGATGAAGCGCCAGAAGTCCTACTCCGAGCTCGGCGCCATCCGCGTCCGCGAAGGCGACGCCCTCGGCTGGGTCCTCGCGTCCTCCACCCGCGAGAAGCTCGTTCTCTTCACCGACCGCGGCCGCGCCTACACCCTCCGCGTCACCGACATCCCCCAGACCACCGGATACGGCGAGGCCGTCCAGACCCGGTTCGAGTTCGCCGACCGCGAACGCATCGTCGGGGCCCTCACCACCGACCCCCGCGCCCTCCCCAGCCCCCCCGACGAGATCCGCGAACAGCTCGGCGACGGCGACCCCCCACCCCCCTGGATCATCGCCCTCTCCCGAGGCGGCCGCTGCCTCCGCCTCGCCGTCTCCACCTTCGAGGAACCCTCCACCGTCCAGGGCCGCCTCCTCATGCGCCTCGACGACCGCGTCCCCCACGATGCCGTCGTCGCCGTCCGCCCCACCGACGGCGCCGAAGCCGTCTCCCTCGCCACCCAGAAGGGCCGCTGCCTCATCTTCCCCGTCGACGAGGTCAAGATCCTCTCCGGCGCCGGCAAGGGCGTCACCGCCATCAAGCTCCAGAACGACGATCACGTCCTCGGCTTCGTCCTCACCACCGAACGCATGGGCGGCCTCGAGGTCGAGACCAACCGCGGCCGCACCGAGGTCGTCCGCCCCAACAAGTTCGGCGTCTCCGGACGCGGCAACCGCGGCCGGGAGATCATCCGCCTCGGCTACATCGCCCGCATCCACGAACCCGTCGAGGAGGTGCTCTACCGCGCCGACGACGAGAACAACCCACCCGAGGACGGGACCTCCGCGGAAGCCTCCGAGCAGCCCGACGCGCAGGTCGACGACTCCGGAGACGACACCGCGCGGGACGCCTCCGCCTCCACGCTTCCCCTCGGCGACGACCCGGACTGAGGGCCCTCGCGCTCCCGCTCAGCGCGCCCGCACCAGGCCGTCGAGATCACCCGCCGCGATCGACCGGATCGTCCGCTGGTATCGCTGCGCCCCCGGGAAGTTCCGCCCCCGACACCCGCCGTTGTACGCCGCGATGTAGTCGCCGTAGTCGCAGTGACGGCGGAGCCAGTCGAGGTAGAAGGCCGCATAGCGAGCAGACGCCCGGAGGTCCTGCATGCGTCGGCAACTGGGACGACCCGCAATGTCCGTCCGGATCTGGAACGCGCCGCAGGAACGCCCGTTGTCCCCGATGGCATCCGGGCGAAATCGCGACTCACGCCAGGCGATCGCCAGCAGAATCTTCGGGTCCACGTTGTAGGCCTCGCCTGCCTCCCGGACCGCCTCCGTGATCGCGGCCACGCGGCGCGCCGGCAACCGCCGGCCCTCCACGGCGAAGAGCCCGTGCGCGAGGAGGGCGAGGTTGTCCGACGCAGGACCGTGATGCCGAGGCGCGGGCGGGAGGCTCGACAGGTCGGGTACGACAATCGCCGGCGCGGCCAGCTCCGTGAGGGGAAGGCGGACGGGCTCGCCTCCCCATTGCAGGAGCACGAGAAGTCCCGCGCACAGCAGGAGGGACCGCCACGCGAGTGGCATCGAAGGGTGGATCATCGAACGACCGGGAGCCGGAAAGGCCGGGGATTCGGGTGCCTTCCCGCTGAAAGGCCCGCCTCGGCGGCGGCGTGCCTAGACAGGTTGATCGATCGGCGCAAACGAAAAATGGTCAGCGTTCCGGCCCCGACCCCACCACTGCACGTACCTCCTCCTCCACCGCAAGGAAGTGCCGGTGCAGCACCTCCCGCATCACCGGGTCGAAGACGAGGTGGGCACTCCAGGTGGCCGTCGGGGTGAACCCGCGAAGCGCCTTCTGGGCCCCGCCATGGCCGAATTCGACCACCGTCACCCCCCGGCGGATCCCCTCCTCCACCAGCGCGTGATAGCAGACCTCGAAGTGCAGCAGATCCACCGACTCCTCCGAGCCCCAGTAGCGGCCCTGGATGCCGTGCGCGTCGCACAGCGCAAGGGCACCGGCCATCGGAGGCGCGTTGTCCCTGGAGGCCTCCACCACCAGCACACGGTCCCCCAGCTCCCCGATCAGCACGTCGAAGAACGCCCGGTTCAGGTAGCGACGCCCCCACATGAACTGGTCCACCGTGCGGGCATACCATTCGTGCATCCGGGCGCGGCCCATCTCGTCCACCTCGTGGCCCCTCCGAATCCGCACCTGCCAGCCATCCTCCGCGATGCGTCGCCGCTCCCGACGGATGTTGCGCCTGCGCTTCGACCGGAGCGTCGCGAGCCAGTCGTCGAACGTGCCGTACCCCGCGTTGAGGAAGTGGTGCTGGATCTGGGGCACCACCAGCCACCCGTGCCCACGGGCGAGCTCCGCCTCCTGTTCCGTGCAGAAGAGCAGATGTGCGCCGCAGCACCCCGCCTCTCTCGCGCGCGCCTCGACCGCCCCGAGCAGCGCGCTCGCCACGGCCTCCCGCGCCTCGCCCCCGGTCGCCGGACCCGTCAGCAGCCTCGCACCGGTCACCGGCGTGAACGGGCTCGCCACGATCAGCTTCGGGTACCACCCGCTCCCGAGGCGCTCCGCCGCCGCAGCCCACGACCAGTCGTACACGAACTCCCCCATCGAGTGGTCCTTGAACCATCCGGCCGCCGCACCCACGATTGCCCCCTCGTGCTCCACCACGATCGGTGCCGATGACCAACCCGTGCCCGGCCCCACGCAGCCCGTCCGCTCGAGCGCCCGCAGAAACCCGTGGGTCATGGGCGTGGAGCCGGGACCGTGGACGAGACGATCCCAGTCGGCCGGGTCGATCTCCTCCAGCGAGCGCTCGGTGACGGTGCGGTACCCCATGGGCTCCGATGGCCTCGTGCGTGATGTGATGGATGGGAGGATGTGGCGATCCTCTCCGACGTCCCTATGTTCGATGCGTCGCGTCGGGCAGGGGTGCTGCCCGGCATGTCTTCCCCTTCAGAGAGGTCATCCCCGTGTCCACGGAACGGCCACAACGGGAGCCCGGGGCCGGAGAGCTCGTCCTCGTCAGGCCCCGCGAGCGGGTGCGCAGGCCACCCCTGTACCGCGTGCTGCTGCACAACGACGACTACACGCCACGGGAGTTCGTCGTCGCGATTCTGCTTCGGGTCTTCCGCAAGGAGGTGGGGGAAGCGCAACAACTCATGCTCCACGCGCATCGTCATGGCGTGGCCATCGTCGCCCGCTACCCGCGGGAGGTGGCCGAGCTCAAGGTCGACGACGCCATGCAGGCGGCAAGGGCCGCCGAGATGCCCCTGCAGTTCACCATGGAGCCGGATGAGGACGAGGACGATGCGGATGGACAGGCCTGAACCGGGGAGGACGTGATGCTCTCGGATGCTTCCCGAACGGCGATTCAGACCGCGCTGCGCACGGCGGCCCGGCGAGGACACGCCCTCGTCACCACGGAGTACCTGCTCCTCGCGCTGCTGCACGACGAGGAGACCGCCCGGTGTCTGCGCGAAGCCGGGGGCGACGTCGACGGGCTGCGCGACGCGGTGGACGGCTATCTGGATGAGCTCCACGCGGAGCCGCTCGAGGAGGGAGCCGACCCGCGTCCCACCCCGGCTTTCGGTCGCGTGGTCCAGCGCGCCATGGGCAACGCCGTCTCCTCGGACAGAAACCGGGTGGAAGGGTCCCATCTGGTCGTCGCCATGTTCGCCGAGCCCGACTGCATGGGTGCCTGGTTGCTTCAGGAGCATGGCCTGACCCGGTTCGCCCTGGTGGAGCAGCTCGCTCGAGGCGCTCGGGTACAGCGGGCTCTCGGCGGGGCCCCGGCGAGGGACGCCGCGGGCGACGAGCCGTCCGAGCAGGACCCCCTCGACCGCTTCTGCGTGGACCTCGACACGCGCGCCCGGGAGGGGCGGATCGATCCGCTCATCGGACGCGATCTGGAGGTGGAGCGCGCCCTGCGCGTGCTCCTCCGTCGCCGCAAGAACAACCCGCTCTTCGTCGGGGACGCCGGCGTGGGGAAGACCGCGCTCGCCGAGGGCATCGCTCTGCGGATCGTCGCCGGCGACGTGCCGGAACCGCTTCGGGCGGCGCGGATCTTCAGCCTCGACATGGGCGCGCTCATCGCCGGCACAAGGTACCGGGGCGACTTCGAGGAGCGCCTCAAGGCCGTGCTCGAAGCGTTGAGCCAGCGCCACGGGGCCATCCTCTTCATCGACGAGATTCACACGCTGATCGGGGCCGGGGCGGGCTCCGGCAGCGCGCTCGACGCGTCGAACCTCCTCAAGCCCAGCCTCGCCGACGGCTCGCTGCGGTGCATCGGCAGCACGACCTTCAAGGAGTACAGGAGCCACTTCGAGCGTGACGCCGCGCTCACCCGGCGGTTCCAGAAGATCGACGTCGTCGAACCCACCGTGGAGGAGACCGTCGCCATCCTCGCCGGCCTCCAGGAGCGGTACGAGCAGCACCACGGTGTGCGGTTCACCGAGGATGCGCTCCGGGCCGCCGCCGAGCTCTCCGCCCGGTATCTCCACGACCGTCGCCTGCCCGACAAGGCCATCGATCTCCTCGACGACGCCGGCGCCGACGCCAACATGCGGCCCGTCCCCGATCCGCCGGTGCAGGTCGACGCCCCGGTGATCGAGCGCCTGATCGCCCAGATCGCGCGCATCCCCTCCCGGGAGCTCTCCCGCTCGGCGCGCGAGCGCGTCGCCGGCCTCGAGGAGACACTCCGAACATCGCTCTTCGGCCAGGACGAGGCGATTCGCCGAGTGGTCGCGGCCGTGACCCTCAGCCGCTCGGGCCTCCGCAACCCCGAGCGCCCGGTCGGGAGCTTCCTGTTCACCGGACCGACCGGCGTCGGAAAGACCGAGCTCGCACGGCAGCTCGCGGAAGCCCTCGGGGTCGAGCTCATCCGGTTCGACATGAGCGAGTACATGGAGCGTCACACCGTGAGCCGCCTCATCGGGGCCCCGCCCGGGTACGTGGGCTTCGATCAGGGCGGTCTGCTGACCGACGCCGTCGTCCGGACCCCGTGGTCCGTCGTGCTCCTCGACGAGATCGAGAAGGCGCATCCCGACGTGTTCAACCTGCTCCTGCAGGTCATGGACCACGGTCGCCTCACCGACACCAACGGTCGCGTGGCGGACTTCCGGAACGTCATCCTGATCATGACGAGCAACGTGGGGGCCCGGGAGGCCTCCGTGCGCGCCATCGGCTTCGGCGGTGGCGACGGCGCGCCGCGCGACCTCGGCGATCAGGGCGCGTTCGAACGCACCTTCAGCCCCGAGTTCCGCAATCGCCTCGACGCGCGGGTGCCATTCCGGCCCCTCGCCCGAGAGGCCCTCCTGCGCATCGTCGATCGAGCCGTCGACGACCTGCGTGAACGACTCCGCGAACAGGGCTGCACCATCGAGGTCACCGACGCCGCCCGCGACTGGCTTGCGGACAATGGCTTCGACCCGGAGATGGGCGCCCGCCCCCTCGCCCGGCTCGTCGAGCAGAAGGTCGCGCTCCCCGTCAGCGAAGCCATGATCCGCAGCCCGGAATCCCCGCGCGCCTGGCGGGTAGACGAGGAGGCCCAAACACTCGTCATCACTCCGGTCGACGACGACGGCTGAGCCGGCGCGAGGAAGGAGCGGAGGACGGCGGGGGCCCTGACCGAACGCCGCACGGCCTCTGCCGCAGGGCTGCCGCAAAGCGGCCAGGGAACCCCTCCCGGTGGAAGATTCCTCCCTCTGGACCCGCACGATGAGGGTCATTGCGGCCGATGTGGACCACCGCGCGGCGCGAGGCCGGGGTGCACTCCCGACCTGGCATTCACCCTGGCTTCTCCCATGGCTTCGCCACGAGGGGTTGCAAGATGTCCCGAAAAGTGGGAGCGCACCTTTGTCGTTGCCGCTCATGCGAGGTCGGGCCATCGCGCCTGTGCCCCGCCTCCGCCCACTCCGGTGAGAGAGTCCATGTTCGCCCGATCCTTCGCGTACGCCGTACCCTCGCTCTTCGCTTCCGTCCTCATCGTCTCCGCTGCCCTCGCGCAGGAGACCGAGCCCCTGCCCCGTGACGGCACCGTCGAGGCCCTTCTGCTGGCCGATCAGTCCGACGGGGCCGTCGAGCAGCGGGAGGTGACACGGCAGCACCCCTTCGTGGTCGAGGACGCCGGGGAGCGCTGGCTCTTCGACCTCGAGAGCCGGGCGTTTGATGCCTACCTCTACCTGCTCGACGATCAGGGGAGGGTGGTCGCCTTCGACGATGACGGCGGCGTCGGGCTCAATGCGCGCCTGATGCACGCGTTCGAGCAGCCGGGAACCTACAGGCTGGCCGCGACGTCCTTCGGCGGGCGAAGCGAAGGACCGTACACATTGCGGTCCACTGCGCTCGGGGTGGCGGGGCCCCCCGCACCCGTGTTCGAAGGACAGCCGCTGCACGATCAGCTCGAAGCCGGGGACACCGTGTCTCCCCTCGACGGCCGCCGTTCCGTGGCCCGGATGCACGAGCTCCGGGTCGAGGAAGCCGGAGAGCGCTGGCTCATCGACCTCGAGAGCGACATGTTCGATGCGTACCTCTACGTGCTTCGCGAGGACGGTTCGGTGCTGACCTTCGACGATGACGGCGGGGAAGGGCTCAACTCCAGACTGGTCCATTCGTTCTCCGAGCCCGGCACCTACCTCCTCGTGGCGACGTCCTTCGGGGGAACCTCCACCGGCCGGTACACGCTCAGGGCCCGCACGCTGCCCCCGGCGGGCAACCTCGTGGCCGAACCGCTGCCCCGCGGGGGGATCATCGAGGATCTCCTCGTGCTCACGGAGTCCCATGGTCCGGCCCTCGAGGACCGGGACGCAGGACATGGGCGCGTCCGCACCGTCACGCGACGCCACGTCTTCGAGGCCGAAGCCGGGGAGCACTGGCGCTTCTTCCTCGGAAGCGAGGCCTTCGACGCCTACCTCTACCTGCTCGATCCCGACGGGAGAATGCTCGCCTTCGACGACGACGGGGGAGGAAACCTCGACTCGCTCATCGTGCACCACTTCGACCGGTCGGGCCCCCACATCCTCGTGGTCACCTCGTTCTCCGGCACGTCCGAGGGTCCGTACCGGCTGTCCGCCCGGGAGATGCGGCCGGGGCCGCCCCCGATCGCCCCGATCACCCCGGGGCAGCGCACCCCCCTCGCCTTCGGCGACGACGCCGGCCTCGACGAGCAGGGCCGGATGATCGTGGGGTTGAGCTTCGAGATCGAAGAGCCGAGCGTAGTCTTCCTGCGTACCGATGACGCACCCCACCAGATCAACAGCTGGCTGATGGGTCCGGGCCTTCTCCCGGTCGTCCAGCCAGGCCAGGTCTACGGCTCGGCCGGTGGTGAGCTCACGCTCACCGACCCGGGCATGTACCTCTTCTACTTCGCCGCGGGGGCCGTGCCCGAGGGAACGGTCTGGTATGTCACCGTCGACATCGAGCCCCTGTCCGGCTCGCGTCGAACCCTGCGTCCGCTGGCCTTCGGCGAGTGGACAGAGGCCACCATCACCGACGGTGATGCACGCCACGGGCAGTCCTGGAGCGTGGACGGGCAAGTCGCCGACGTGTTGACGGTTCACCTTCGGAGCGATGCCCTCGGCAGCCTGCATGAACCGTACTTCGCACCCATCGGCCGCGTCGAGAGCCCCTCCGGGGTGGTCGCCCGCGAGATTCACCTCGAACCGGGCCAGACGGAGGTCCACTTCGGGGTCGAGCTCTTCGAGTCCGGGCGCTGGATCATCCACCTTGCTCCCGGACTCCACACCGAAGACGAGGCCGACTATGCCATCATGGCCCGACGCTACCGGGCCGATCGCCTGCGCTCGACCCGACTGCGCCCCGGTCGCACACGGACGGGCGATCTGGGCGCTCCGACCTACTGGGACCTCGGGATGGATGGCCCCGCGGACCTGTACCACTTCCGCGGACGCGCCGGGGAACGCATCATCCTCGAGACGGACGCCGACAGCCCGCTGAGTGTCGCGATCATGCTGCCGCACGGCGAACAGCTCGGCCAGGAACGCGGCGCCTGGATGATGCCCGGCATCGACTGGGACGCGTTCTGGCGCGAGCTCCACCACGATCCGTGGATGGATCACGGCATGCACCATCCTCCGTTCGACGACTTCATGCTGGACGAATCATTCGGTCTGGGTGGAGAGATCGGGGAGGACGAAGGGCCGCTCGTTCTCGATCTTCCCCTCACCGGACGGTACGTGGTGCGCGTCATCGGCCGGGAGGCCACCGCAGGACCCTACTCCCTGCGCATCGTCCGGCACGATGCCGTGGACGGTGCGGCACGGCCGCTCGAGCTGGGCGCCAGCGTCGATCACCGACTGCGCCTCCATCATCCCATCGGCGAAGGCGGGGCCCTGCTGCGGCGCTATCGGTTCGAACTCGACGAACCGCGCACCGTCACCTTCCGCGCGACCCACGGCGACGAGCCCCCGGTGGAACTCGTCCTCACGTCCGCCGACGGCCAGCAGGCCGACATTCTGGCGATGGACTCCGAAGACGGGGAGGCGAGCCTCTCGACCCTTCTCCTCCCGGGGACCTGGGTGCTCACCGTGCTTCAGCGGCAGCGGCTCGAAACCGCCTTCACCCTCTCGTCCGTCGAGGAAGAGCCGCGGGCGCTCGCGCCGCGCACGATCTCGCCTGGCTCCGCCCTCGAGGGCGACATGGCCGAGGCCCGCCTGGATGACCCCATGCGCATGCGGCCCGCGATCCCGGTCATGGTGCGGCTCGAGCCGCAGCAGGCCGTGCGCGTCACCCTGCGGTCCGGCGACTTCGACGCCTACCTCGTCATGAGCAATGCCCTCGGCGCCGTCGTCGCCAGCGACGACGACAGCGGTGGCGGCCTGGACGCACAGTTCGACTACACGAGCACCCTGGGCGGAGCGTACCTGATCTGGGTCACGAGCTTCGGCGGCTCCACCCGGGGACACTGGACGCTCACCGTGCGCGATCAGCCCTGAGGCCAGTCCGCGCCGCCGGCGGATGATGCGGGACGGCTCCGCGAGCTTCGGCCGTCACCGTGCGCGATCAGGCATGAAGCCGGCGCCTGCGGAAACGCGGCGCCTGCCTCGGCTTCTGCCCGTATCCGAGGCAGCGCCTGCGGGAATCCTCCGCGTGCCTCAGTCGTCGTCGTCCGCTTCCGAGGCCAGCGCCTCGGGAAGCGGTGGCTGCTTGTCGAGGGTGAGGAAGCCGAGCGCGCACGACGTCCACAGCACGCGCAGCCCGATGGACTCGTCTTCCGCGAGCGCCCTCGCAGCGAGGTGAGCCAGGGTGCTCCCCTGTCCCACCGCCTCGCCCAGACGCTTGAGCAAGCGAAGCTCATGCCCCGTGAGGGGCACACCGGATGGGCTCTCCGTCGAGGAGCGGCGGCCGACCGGGCTGTCCGCCCATCCATCGATCAGCCGCCGAACCGTATCGGGCTGCATACGCCGAAGCCCGTCGAGTGCGATCCGGAGCGCGGGCAGGGGGACCTCGATGTCGTTCGGCCAGTCATCATCGCCGTCGAGCCACGCCCACTCGCCGCTGGTCCACGCGAAGCTGGGCCAGAGTTTGTGCTCGAGCTGCGCGACACAGAGCTCGAACAGGCTGTGTGGCGAGAGCCCGAAGTGACGAAGCAGGGTGTCCCCGAGCCGGCGTCCCTCCTCCCGGGCGCGGTCGAGGGCCTCCTGCAGCTGCTTCGGGTTGAGGATGCCGCGCGCCACGGCCACGGCGCCCAGTCGCTCCTCGGGGCCCTCCGTGGAGGCCTGGACGACCTGGCCGTCCCGGAAGAAGATCCGTCGGGCGCTGTCTCCGCTCTCGAGGATGAGCGTCCCGGTGCCCCGCCGTTCGGCGATGTGGGCCAGCAGCATCCCGACACCATGGTCGGCGAGGGAGCCGATGCACCGCGGGATGGCCGATGCTGCCCAGGGGCCCGAACTCGCCGGTGGCAGGAAGGTCCCCCCGGGGTCGTCCGGCCCGATGGGTCGGGCCGCAGGGGCCAACGGCGGGCGGTCCGCAGCCGGTGCGGCGATCGGATCCGTGTTCCCGCTCGGGGCGGGTCCGGCACGGTGGTGCGTCCGGGACGGGGAGAGCGGCTTCACGGCCTCGTGGTTGCCGGAGGCCTGATGGCGCAGTCGACGGAGCACGGGCAGCAGCTCCCGGAACTCCTCGACCGGGCGAAAGGGTCCGATCCCCTGCCGGATGCGAAGTCCCTCGTGATGGTCCTGGTTGGCGAGATAGGCCTCGAGTGTCTCCTGGGTGAACGGCCCGTCCGTGGATCCGTCGGCTGCCTGCACCTCGAAGTCGGCGCTGGACTCCTCCCTTCGCAGGAAGGCCCGAACGCGCTCCTCCTCGTCCCGCCGTCGCTGCAGCTCGACCTCCCGATCCTCGGCGAAGACCTGTTGCAGGAAGGAGCCCAGTCGCTCGTTTGTCATCTTCAGCCCTTCGCGAACCCGCAGGGTGTCGATGTCCTGAATGAACGCCAGCGCGTTGGGGTACCGGTCCGCCGGGTCGCGGGCGAGCGAGCGGCGCAGCAGGTGAAGGGTCGCATCGTCGAGAAAGGCGGCCCTGCGCTCGAAGGCCGGCTCGACGTTCGCATCCTGCAGGATTCGCATGGCATCCAGCTCGTCGTCTGCCTTGAACAGCCGGCTCATCGTCAGGCATTCGAAGAGCAGTACCCCGACCGCGAACAGGTCCGAGCGGGCATCGAGCGGCTCGCCGAGGGCCTGCTCGGGGCTCATGTATCCGAACTTGCCCTTCTGCGTGCCCACGGCGGTGAGCCGGGTCTGCAGCCGGCTCTTGGCGATGCCGAAGTCCCCCAGCTTCACGTGTCCGCTGTAGCTCAGCATCACGTTCGACGGGGACACGTCCCGATGGATGATCTGCAGCGGCTGGCCATACATGTCACACGCACCGTGAACGAAGGACAGGCCGCGCAGCGTCTCGGAGATGACGTGGAGGACGATTTCGCGCGGCAACCGCTGCCGGGCCCGGGAGCTCGCCGCGAGAAGGTCCAGCAGGTCCTTCCCGAACACGTACTCCATCGCCATGTAGTAGTAGCCGTCCAGCTCCCCCAGGTCGTAGACCTGCACCACGTTCGGGTGGTTCAGCGACACCATCGTGCGCGCCTCGTCCACGAACATCGCGGTGAACTCCTCGTCCTCGGCGAAGACCGGAAGGATCCGCTTGATCGCCACGTCCCGCGAGAAGCCCGCGGCGCCGAAGGACCGCGCCCGGAGCACCTCCGCCATGCCCCCGCGACCGAGGTGCTCCGTCAGCACATACGGCCCGAAGGCGACGGGTTCCATGGACAGGTTCGGGGGCATGCACGTCCGCAGCAGCGGGGGAGGAACGAGGCCGCAGGCACCGCGCGCGGTGGCGCGCGGCGGCGTGCCCGTGCGGCCTCGTGTCGTCGCAGGCTAACCGGCTCGCCGGCCCGCCGTCAACGTCCTGTGCCGACCCGCTGCGCAAATGCTGCACGCGCTCGGAACGCCCGGCCCGAATGCGCGGTCCGCGGCGTCCGGATCGGCCCCGGCGGTGCTCCGACGCCGCCCGCGCTCAGAACGCCTGGCCCACATGCGCGCTCAGCAACGGTGCCGGAATCCTCACGCCGCTCCGACCCACCTCCACCCGGCGGCCATCGTGCAGCGGGAACCCGAGGTCCATCGCGAAGACCGTCGCCATGAACTGCGGCACCCGCAGCCGAAAGCCTGCCCCGGCGGCGCTCCACGCGCTCCAGTCCGCGGTCAGATCGCCTCCCCGCGCCCACGCCGAGTCGCTGAACAGCACGCCCCCCAGACTCGAGTCGAACAGCCGCAGGGGACGGCTGCGCCACTCCACCCGCGCGACCCCGACGTCCCGCGCCCGAACCCAGCCCTGCGGGTATCCGCGCAGGACCGTGTCCGCCCCAAGGATCTCCACCACCCCGGATCGCGTCCGGCCGTTGAGCCGCTGCCGCACGTGCAGGTGCAGCCGCCCACACAGGCGCTCCGGTGACACCCCGCGCAGGGACAGCGTGAACGAGCGGTTCTCGGCGCCCCGCTCCAGCCGCACGCTGGTCAGGGCCTCCGGAAGCACCCAGGCATCCGGACCGAGCCGGACCCGGTAGCCTACGCTCGCCGCCGGCCGAAGCGTGCGAACCCTCGATCCGAGGAGTGGCTCCGCATGCTCCGCCGAGGCCGCGACCAGAAGCCCCAGCCGGAAGCTCTCCGTCGTCCCGAAGCTGTTCACGTTCCGCATGCGCAGGAACCGGCTCTCCACGAGCTGCCACTGCACCAGGGGCCCGACGCTCCGCTCGTCTTCCGGGAGCCGCTCCTCGCGAAAGGCCTCCACCGCCGGGAGGGGTATCCCGTCGATGTCCCGCTCCAGCAACGCCCGATCCGTCCACCGGAACCACGGCCCCACCGACACCGTGTGCCGCCACCGCTCACCGATCCCCCAGCGTCGGAGCCCGAATCCCGAAAGCGACGTGCGACGCCACCGCTCGGGGAACGTCCAGGATGTCCCGTCGACCTCCACGGTCGTCTCGCGCAGCGTGCCATCCAGCCACAGACGATCCAGCCGGTGGACGTGATCCACGCCCACCACCCAGCCGTGTCGATCCGCCACCGAGCGGATTGGCTGCTCCAGCCGAAAGCTGCTCCGTGTCCCCTCCGGCGTCCCGCCGTGATCGAGGATCAGCTGGCCTCGGGCCTGCACCCGCAGACGCCGGTCGCCCACCGAGGGAACGAACACCGACGGGCCGAGCGCGAAGTCCCCCTGGGAGCGGTTCAGGTCCATCCCGAGGGTCACGTTTCGTCCGAGGAAGTTCGTCTCCCGCATGCTCACGAACACATCGGTCAGCGCGTTTCCCGCGAGCGTCACATCCCAGCCGAGCTGCAGGCTCCACTGATCCTGCGTCAGAACGAGCACGCCGATGCACGCGGGGTCAGACGCGTGCTCCACCGCGACGATCGCCACCAGGCTGTAGAGAAGCCGTCCCCGAAGCTCCCGCTCCGAGGCCTCCACGAGCAGCTCGTCCCACCGGTCGCCCTCCGCGAACGAGAGGGCGGCCCGGATCGTCCCCTCCCGGGTGGTCCGGTGGAAGGCGTTCAGGAAGCGCGGGAACGGGTCTCCGGGCAGAAAGATGTCCTGCGCCACCACGTGCAGCGCGCAGATCGTCCGATCTCCCGGCTCCGTTGCCCGGAGCCCGCGCTCCTCCAGGACGGCGCGCACCCGAGACCGCTCGATGTCGCCCTCCACCCGGCCGAGACCGTCCTCCGCTTCCGCGCCGGCCGAGGGTTCCCTCCCGAACGCGGACGCGGTCACGAGCAGCACGACGAGGACGAGCAGGAGGCCTGCCGCCCGGCCGAGGGATGCCTCCGTTTCCCCGCCCGGGGTCAAGCCTCAGCCCCGAACCATCGCGCGCACCGCCTCGGCCAGGTGCTCCGGCGCGAGACCCTGCTCGGCGAACAGGTCATCCGGCTTGCCGCTCGTGCCGTAGCGCGACACGCCGAGCCGCTGCAGGCGCGCGGCGACGCCCTCGTCCCCGAGGACACCTGCGACCATCGCTCCCAGTCCCGTGTGCACGTTGTGATCCTCGTACGTGAGCAGCACCCCGACATCCCTCGCGCAGGCGAGGATGCACTCGCGATCGAAGGGCTGCAGGCTCGACGCGTTGACCACGCGCAGGGCGATGCCCTCGGGCGCGAGCAGCTCCGAGGCCTTTACCGCGCGCCCGACCATCGTCCCGAACGCGAACACGACCGCGTCCGTGCCCTCGCGGACCGTGGGCCATTGGCCCGGGGTGAACGCGTAGTCCCGTCCGAAGGCCGGCCGCCCGTCCCCCAGCGTGACGGTCGGCATCTTCGATCGTCCCATGGCCACGATCGTCGGGGCATAGCGGGTGGCCACGGCGCGGATCACGTGATCGGTCTCGTTCGGATCCGCCGGGGCATAGACCTCCATGCCGAACAGGTTGCGTCCCAGCGCGACGTAGTCGATGCACTGGTGGGTCGGGCCATCCTCGCCCACGTCCAGCCCGCAGTGGGTCACGACGGTCTTCGGTGCCGCGTGGTTCTGGTCGTTGAGGCGCTGCTGGTTGTAGGTTTCCACCACGCCGAACATTCCGAATGTGCTGAAGAAGGGGACGATTCCCTCCTTGCTGAGCGTGCCGGCGATGACCGCCGCGTTGTGCTCCTGGATGCCCACCTCGAAGAAGCGGTCCGGGGTGCGCGCGTGGAAGGCGTTCATCTTCACCGAGCCCTCGAGGTCACAGCTCAGACCCACCACGGGCCACGCCGCCTCGTCCCCGGCGTTGCGGGCCGCGAGATCCTCGAGCGCCTCGCCATAGGCCGAGCGACAGTCGGTGTGGACGTCCGCGGAGCGCTCCGCCGCCGCCCCCGTGTCCAGATGAATCTCCCGGTCGACCACCACCGTGTGCGGCAGCGTGGCCGAGCGTTCCGCGCGCAGCGCCCGCAGCACGTCGAGGTCGTTCTCCACCTCGAGAATGCGGAAGGCCTCGGCCGCCTGCTCGTCCGAGAGGGTCGAGCCGTGGTACTTCGCCTGATGCTCGATGAACGGGATGCCCTTGCCCATGACGGTCTCGAGCAGGAGCACGGTGGGTCGGCCGCCGGTCTCTCCCCTCGTGGCCTCGCGGAACGCGCGGTACAGGGCGGTGTGGTCGTGACCGTCGACGTGCAGGACCCGCCACCCTGCGGCGGACCACTCCGCGTCGAGGTCCGTGGGCATGATCTCCGCGGTATCGCCGCCGATCTGCAGACCGTTCACATCGACGAAGGCGACAAGGTTGTCGAGCTTGTACTTGTGCGCGAAGCGCCGGGCCTCGGCGATCTGGCCCTTCTGCTGCTCCCCGTCGCCCATCCCCACGAACACGCGGTGATCGCGGCCGTGGATCCGGGCGGCGAGCGCGTAGCCGCATCCGGCCGACAGGCCCTGGCCGAGGTTGCCGGTGTTCCACTCCACCCCGGGGACGACGCTCTCGATGTGTCCGCCGAAGACCGAACCTGCCCTGCGGAATCCGGCGTACGCCTCCTGGATGTCGAAGAAGCCGTGGTGCGCGAGGGTGGCGTACACCCCGGGAGAGATGTGCCCGTGCGAGATCACCACCCGATCCCGATCCGCCGCGTGGGGAGCGTCTCCCCGCAGGTGTCCGAACCGGTACAGGACCAGCAGCGCGTCGAGCGTGGAGAGGCTTCCGCCGGGATGGCCCGACCCCGCCAGCGTGGTGAGCCGGATCACGTCCGCTGCGGTGTTTCGCCGGGACTGTGCGAGGGCCTTCAGGTCATCGGCAGTGGGCTCGCTGGCTTCGAATCCTCGGTACATCGCGCGATCTCGGGAACGGGGAAGGAGGGCAACGCCGCGCGCCGTCTACCCGATCGATTCACGCGTTGCAACGAGGTGACCGCGCTTCGGTCAGGGGCCCCGGGCGACCCCGACCGGGGCCGCTCGGGACGCGACCCGGACGGGTGCGGGCGGCTCGCACGCGTCGCGCTCGAGCTTCGGGCGCGACCGGAACGCGGATGTGGAGGACCGCGGTCTTTCCGAGTGAACTGTGCCGGTCGCGGATGGGGGTGCGGGCCTGGCTTCGTCGCCGGTGCGCCCGCGGTCAGGTGGGGTCGTGCAGCTCGAGCCGGGGGATCAGGTCCCGGTTGTAGACGTCGACGTCGCCTCGCCGCCACCGCATGGCCTCCTCGATGCACTGCGCCACGCTGTCCCGGAGGGCCTGCGTGTCGATGCCCCAGGAGTTCGTGCCGAGGGGCTCGAGCTGTTCGAGGCCCTTTTCCAGATAGTTGACCAGGGCGTTCGGCTCGCCGCCCTTGTGCCAGATGCGATTGAACCCCGTGGAGAGAAGCCCGAGCACATCGAGCAATGCCCGATCGGTCCCGGCGTGCAGCGGAAGGAGCTTCTCGAAGGCCTCGGCGGCCTCGGCGAACTGCCAGCGGTTGAACAGCTTCACGGCCTTCCGGAGGTCTTCACTGACGAGGGTCGACATCGTGCTCCTCATGAACGGGAACGGATACGCGCGAGGGAGATGCCCGACGCGTCCGGTGGGCGGGGCGAACACAGGGTAGCCAGACGGCGGCATCGCGCAAGGTCTCGCCTGCGCCCGGTTCACTGGCGGGCGTCCTCGCACCGGGCGTCGCGGTCGCGATACCAGCGACGCGTGCCGGCATCCATCCGCGCGAGCACGGCGTCGCGGCCGATGGCCCACATGCCGAGCCCGTCGGCGATGGCGTCGTCCTCGGCGTCGCAGTAGGTGGCGCGGCGCTCGCTCTCGTAGCGGGTGAAGCTCCAGGCGCCGCCGGCGCGCACCAGGGCTTCGCCGAGGTCGGCCCCGTCGGACGTCCGGTCGACGTACGCCAGCGTCCGGTCGTAGACATCGAGGGGGCACGCCTCTCCGGGGACGGTGCCCTCGCAGGACACGACCACCTCCTCCATGGACGCCAGACGGACCATCTCGCAGTACGACTCCCAGCCCCAGTGGTCGTTGTCCTGGTGCGGGACGCACCGGAAGCGCATCATGCCGCCCACGGGCTTCTGTTCCTTTTCGCACTCGGGCGCGTCGAGACCGAGGATACGGGTGCGGTACGCCACGCCGTCCACGACGAGGTCGAAGGTGTCGCCGTCGATGATGTGGCCGATCACCGCGACCTGTCCATGCACGAGTCGTTCGTTGTCGCGCGCCCTGCGTGTGGTCGGGACATCACGCGACTGGCGGCAGTCCGGGGCCGTGTCGGTGGAGCCGGTCACCTCGCCGGGCGTGTCGGTCGCACCGGTGGGTTCGGTGGGTCCCGGCTCCCGGGTGCCCGCCGTCGGCTCCTCGGACCCGTCCCGGGTTGGGGAGGGGGACTCCTCGTCGGTCGTTGGGGAGGGGGACTCCTCGTCGGTCGCTGGGGAGGTCCGGTCGCTCGCGGAGGTCAAACCGCCGTGTCCGGGGATGGTTCCCTGATCGCGGGCCTCGCAGGCGGTTCCTGCAAGCGCGAGGGCGAGGAGGAGTGGAGGGAGCAGGTGAGGGGCGCGGAGGCTGGGCATGGTCGTGGCCTTGGCAGGTGGCATGGGGGCATTGGGGTCGGTCGGCGCCCTCGTCCAGCCCGCTGCCCCGTCAACGTCTGGTGTCCGTGCGGATGCCCGTGGCGCGGCGGCTCGGGCGTGCGCTGGGGCCGGGTACGTGGACGGGCGTTGGCGGTGGCGTGCGCGTTGGCCTGTGCGCCCAGGGGTGCTATGCTCGAGCGACGCTGCGGGGTGTTCGCGGCGATGAGGTTCCCACGCGAGGCGCGATATGAATGGGAAGGCCGGTGTAACATTCGCGTGGTCCCTCCGGGTGGCCGGGTGGGCGGTGATGCTGTTCGTCGTTGCCGGGTGCGGTTTCGATGGTTCTGCGCTCAACAGCCAGCCCTGCGAGACCGATGCCGACTGTGACGGCGGTTCGTGCGAGGCCGGTTTCTGCGTCGACGCGCCGGCGTCCGTGGGGCCGGGCACCGATTCGCTCGATCCGCCGTCGACGACCCCGGGACAGGGACCCGGGAGCGGGGAGCCGGTTCCGACGGCTCCGGTCGAGTCAACCGGTTCCGGGGGGGGGGCGTGACCGGGGGGGGACCGACGGGCGGTTCCGGTGAGCCGACGGGCGGTTCCGGTGAGCCGACGGGCGGTTCCGGTGAGCCGACGGGTGGTTCCGGTGAGCCGACGGGTGGTTCCGGTGAGCCGACGGGTCCGGGGACCACGGGATGCGTGCCCGAGGAGGGGGAGGATGTGCCCGACGACGATCTCGTGGATCGCAACTGCGACGGGATCGTCGGCGACCTCGGCCGGGCGGTGCTCGTCAGCCCGAACGGCGAGGCGGGGGCCGAGGGTTCCATCGAGGCGCCGCTCGCGGATCTGGCCGAGGCGATCGCCGCGGCGCTCGGGAGCGGCCGTGACCATGTGTACGTGGCGGCGGGGACTTACGAGGGGCCTGTCGTCGTCCCCGGCGGCGTGTCGATCTTCGGCGGCTACGATCCCGGTACCTGGGAGAGGACCCTGGACCGCGGCGTGGAGATCGTCGCGGATGCGCCGTGGGCCGTTCGGGTGGATGCGCTGGACGAGCCCGTGGTGCTCGACACCCTCACCGTGCGCACCCGCGATGCCGGCGAGGGCCAGGGTGCCCATGGCGTGGTTGTGATGGATCCGGGGGCCCCGGTGACCCTCTCCAACGTGGCGGTCCATGCCGGTCGCGGCGGCGATGGGCTGGCCGGTGCCGCGGGGGCGCGCGGTGCCCGCGGTGGGGACGGGGCGATCGGTCGCCCGGGCTGTCTGGGCTCGCTGAGCGTTCTCGGCAACTTCTCCTGCCTGTCCAATCAGCCCTCGAACGCCACCGGGGCGGGGGCCGGCAGCACGTCATCGGAGTGCGGAGCGTCCGGTGGGGCTGGCGGAGCAGGGCGGACCGGACCCAACAACGGCCAGGGGGGGAGCGCAGGGGCCGCACCGAACGGCGGCAGCGGCGGTGGGGGTGGCGCCAGCGCGTCCTGCCAGAACGATGGCGCGGACGGAGGTCCCGGTGCCTCCGGGACCGTGGGGACCGCCGGGGCGGGAGGGGATTGGGGACACGGTGGGGCCCGGGGAACGATCGAGGACGGGATCTGGGTCGGATCCACGGGGGAGGACGGTGTCGCGGGTGCTCCTGGTGGAGGCGGCGGCGGCGGCGGCGGGGGGGGGGGGCGCCACTCCTGAAGAACCGGGGTGACCTTCTACCAGCAGCCCGGTGGCGGTGGCGGTGGAGGC
>REDH01000109.1 GCA_007693585.1 Deltaproteobacteria bacterium | reverse complement strand
CGCTGCGTGTGGCGCGTCAACTGGCCGAGCTGGGTGTAGGTGTAGAACGACGCCAACGTGTCCGCGCCGTTCACGGGTCCTTCCCACACCGAGAGGAGCTGGTCCTGCAGGTCCCAGGCGTAGTGCGTGGCGTTGCCCGCCTCGTCCACCACCTGCGAGAGCCGCCCGAACGCGTCCCACTCCATCCGCGTCACGCGCTGCAGCGGGTCGGTCATCTCGCGGATTCGGCCGAGCACATCGTCATCATGACCTCCCGCTCGAACCCACCGAGGTCGAGCGGAGATCGTACGTTCACTTCCGATGATCGCGGTCAAACGTTCCCGAGCTTCGTGACGTTGCGATCGCCCTGCCACGGCCCCCCCACCGCAACTTGACGCCCCACGGCCCCGACGGTACCCGTGCGCGTCACCGCGACGCCGCGCATGACGCGCACGCCCGCGCCTGCACACCGCACACGATCACCGCGCCCGTGAGCACCCCCGACCCCGACGACACTCCCCTGGACCCCTTCGCCGAGCCCGGCGACGAGGAACCCCGCACCATCGGGCCCTGGGGCTCCCTCGCCATCGTCATGGGCTCCATGCTCGGCATCGGCATCTTCCTCACCCCACGCATCGTCGCCGAGGCCATCCAGTCCCCCCCGCTCTTCCTTCTCGCCTGGGCCCTGGGCGGGCTCATCGCCCTCGCCGGCGCGGTCGCCTACGCCGAGCTCGGCAGCGCCTTCCCCCGCGCCGGCGGCGACTACGTCTTCCTGCGCGAAGCCTTCGGAGAGGCCACCGCCTTCGCCAGCGGATGGCTCCTCTTCGCCGGCATCTTCGTCGGCTCCATCGCCACCATCGCCGTCCCCGTCTTCCAGTTCCAGGTCCCCGTCCTCCTCGAACCCTTCCTCGACCTCGACCTCCGCGAACCCCTCCTCGGCCCCGTCTCCGGCGCCCAGCTCGGCGGGCTTCTCCTCGTCGCCCTCCTCACCGCCATCAACATCGCCGGCACCCGCATGGCCACCGGCCTCCAGCTCCTCCTCACCCTCATCCCCACCGCCGTCCTCCTCGCCGGCGCCCTCTGGGCCTTCGGCACCGCCCCCCACGACACCGCCGTCGCCGCCGTGCGCGACCAGCCCTTCGCCGGCTCCCCCCTCGCCGCCTTCCTCACCGCCACCCTCGCCATCTACTTCGCCTACTCCGGCTGGAACGCCGTCGGCTACGTCGGCGGAGAGGTCCGGCGCCCCGACCGCAACATCCCCCTCGGACTCCTCGGCGGCACCCTCCTCATCACCGCCTTCTACCTCGTCCTGTGCGCCGCCTTCATCCTCGTCCTGGGCATCGGCGGACTCACCACCGCCTTCGAGGCCGGCACCGCCACCGCACGCGCCCTCGGCGGAGCCCCCTTCGCCTGGACCATGAACCTCCTCATCGGCCTCGCCCTCGTCGGCTCCCTCAACGGCACCATCCTCGCCGGCGCCCGAATCGCCCGCGCCATGGCCCGCGACCGCGTCCTCCCCACCGCCGTCGGCGACCTCCACCCCCGCACCAGGACCCCCGCACGCGCCCTCGCCCTCCAGGGCTCCCTCGCTGGACTCCTCATCCTCTCGGGCACCTTCGAGACCCTCCTCGAGCTCACCGGCATCGCCATGTTCGTCATGGGCGGACTCACCGTCTGCGCCCTCTTCGTCCTGCGCCGCCAGCGCCCACAGCTCCGACGCCCCTACCGCGCCACCGGCTTCCCCTGGCTCCCCGGCCTCTACCTCCTCGTCTCCATCGCCATCCTCGCCGCCAGCCTCTGGCGCGTCGTCTCCCCCGAGGATGGCACCGAAACCGCCGAGCGCTTCCTCCCCATCATCGGGCTCGTCATCTTCGCCGCCGCGCTCCTCACCTACCACGTCCGCGGACGCCGAACGAACGGCCCCACCCCATGACCGACGCCGCCGCCCCGCCCCCCCCCGAGGTCCTCCACGTGGACGGCGACCTCTGGGTCATCGCCAAGCCCGCCGGCTGGATCGTCCACCCCGCCGGGGACCCGGACATCCCCGACCTCCTCTCCTGGGCCCGCAACGCCCTGCCCGACGCGAAGGGCCTCGCCCCCGTCCACCGCATCGACCGCCACACCAGCGGTCTCGTCCTCCTCTCCCCCGACCCCGCCCTGCGCGCCACCCTCGGCGAGCACTTCGCCCGCGACGAAGTCCGCAAGACCTACCTCGCCCTCGTCTACGGCCCCACTCCACCGACCGGCCGCATCGAGACCCCCCTGCAGGACGCCCGCCGCGGACGGCCCCTCGCCGCCGCAACGACCTTCGAGACCCTCGAGACCTTCGTGTCCTGCTCCCTGCTGCGCGTCCACCCCCTCACCGGACGCAAGCACCAGATCCGCCGACACCTCCACGGCATCGACCACGCCATCGTCGGCGAACAACGCTACCGCCCGCGCAAGTTCCTGCGCGTCCCGGGCTTCCCCGGTCGCCTCTGGCTTCACGCACACCACCTCGACCTCCCCGACGGCCGAACCTTCACCGCCCCCCTCCCCACCGCGCTCGCCGCCCACCTCGACCTGCTGCGGAGCCTCGGCGAGACCTGAACAGCAGCCTCCGAGCCCACCCTTGACGAGGGGCCGTAGCACAATCGTGCGCGCCCGCCGCCTTACTGCACCAGCGGACAGTCCGCGATGCCGTGCTGTTCGGTACTGGACCGCAGGAATGCGGTCCTGTCTTCGGGTTCAAGCGCTTCGAGCTGCGCGTCCAGCGCTGCGCACGCCGGCTCGAGGTCGCCTGCGCACCGTTCCGCCCACCCGGCGGTGATGGCGGCCTGAATGGCGGCCGGGTCGTCGCCGGTGGCGGCACCCGCTGCGTCGCACAGCGCCCGGAGCGCGCTCGCCTCCGGCGAGGAACCAGCGGGAGTCGAGAAGACGAACGGATGCTCAACCCAGACCTCACCATCGGACGGGGGATCGAAGGTCTGCGCACGGATGGCGTCCGCCGCGCAGGCGGTGACCTCCTCCGGCAGGGTACTCTCCGGGACTTCCACTGCGTTCACCGTGCCGTCAGCACCAATCTGGAAGCGGAATCTCGCACGCCCCTCCACTCCGCCATCGTCGCTCAAGGCGTCCTGATAGCACGCCTGAATCCCCGCATGGGCCGCCGCCATCCTCTCCCGTACATGCTCGGGGTACGGCACGCTCTCGGCCTCGGAAGGCTGCTCGTCCGCCGTGGCGAGATGATCCTGGGCCTCAGCGGACGGTGCTCCGGCAGCAGGAGCACTTGAAGCTGTGTCGCCTCCGCGATCGCAGGCGAATCCTCCTACCAGAGCCAGAGTGCATATCAGGTGAACACGCGTTCCTCTCATCCGGACCTCCTGAAATTGGCGGAGCTTCCCCAATGGGCGCACGAATACCGTATCGTCACGGCGGGATTGCGGCAGTGTACCGGCGACCCATTCGCACTGTCAACGTGGTCGACGCGCCGGAGAGAGGCATCCGGACAGGAGGCTGCCCCTGCGACTCGAGGAGCAGGAGCTCCGCCACGAATGCCGAATGATCCTGACACTCCATTGTCTCCATGACGCCGTTTCGGAACCCTGACGGAAACCGCATCGGCTGGAAGATTCGAAGTGCCGCGGGCTGGACGGAGGAAAGAGATGTCTTGTACGGGTACGTCGTGCTGAACGTACGTGTTCGTCGTGCTGAACGAACATGGAGGAACGGCGCGCCAGTTCGATCCGTCGAAGCATCCGCGCTGCGAGGTTGATGTCGGGAGCCACGGCCGGGTCATCGAGGAAGACGGTGAGTGCCTCCCACTACTGTCGGCGTATCCAGGCGCTCTACCCCGTCCTCACCATCGGCGCCCTCCTCGCCGTCTTCGGCCTCTCCGAGTTCGTGGGCGCCAACGCCTTCCTCGCCGTCTACCTCTGCAAACTCATCCTCGGGCTTGTCCTCATGTTTGTCGCCAGCCCGCTCGTGACCCTGCTTCTCCTCAAGACCCTGGGCTGGTCCACCCGCGAGATCCTCTTCACCGGAGAGCTCTGCCTGCGCCCCGGCGACCAGGTCCGGATCCTCGCCCACCGCGAGGACCACGCCGCCCTCCGCCAGTGCTTCCAGGTCCCCGTCCCCGGACCTTGACGCCACCCCGCGCCGACCGATACCCCATGCATGGCCCGCCGCGCGACCGCAGGTCCGCCGAGCACATCCCCGCGACCGCCGGCGGCTCCGCCCCCATGGCAACCGCACGCGGCACCACCCCATGAACCCGGCCTCCGCCATGCGTCCCCGCCCGTCCACCCCCGTTCGCACCCTCCCGCTCGGCGCCACACTCCTCCTGGTGCCCGCGCTGCTCCTCGGCGCCGCCTGCGACCGCGCCCCCGACGCGCCCACCGCACCCGCCGACGAAGCCGCCCCGGCCAGCCCCGACGAGAGCTCCGCCCCCGGCGCCGCCACCTCCGCCGAGGAATCCGCCGCAGAGCCCGAACCCGAAGCCGAGCCGGAGCCGGAGCCGGAGCCCCCCCGCTTCAACGCCGCCGGAAGCCACGAACCCCTCAACGAAGCCACCCGCGCCCTCGTCTGGGGCACCCCCGAGGACGACCGCCCCGAAGTCCTCCAGGCCTCCCGCGAGGACCTCGAAGGACGCCACTACCTCTACTCCGACGAGGAGAACCTCGCCCTCTTCCACGAACACCTCGACGGGCTCGGCGGGGCCTACATGGGCGTCGGCACCGACCAGCTCTACCTCTTCGCCGGCTGGATGCGCCCCGAGCTCGCCTTCGCCACCGACTACGACGCCTGGGTCCGCGAGCTCCACTTCATCTACCTCGCCTTCTTCGAACGCGCCGAGACCATCGAGGCGTTCATCGACCTCTGGCACGCGCGAAACTACCGCGAAAACCGCGACTGGCTCCGCGAACACTTCGCCGACCACGCCGAACGCCAACTCCTCCTCACCGTCTTCGAACGCGCACACCACCTCGTCCACCGACGCATGGGACGCATCCAGCGCATGGGACGCGCCCACGGCGTCCCCACCTTCGTCTCCGACCCCGAACAGTACGCGTTCGTCCGAAACCTCGTCCTCGCCGGACGCATCCGACCCACCCTCTCCAACCTCCTCGACGACACCAGCCTCGTCGCCCTCTCCGCCATGCTCCGCGAAGCAGGCGTCCCCCTGCGCGCCTTCTACATCTCCAACGCCGAGGAATACTGGGCCTACCCCGAGCAATTCCGCATCAACATGGCCGCCCTCCCCTTCGACGAGCGCGGCGTCCTCCTGCGCACCTCCGCCTCCAAGCCCCGAAACGGCGACTACCGCTACAACCTCCAGACCGCCGCCTCCTTCCAGGCCTGGGTCGCCCACGAAAACACCCGCCGACACCTCGACTTCTACGACCGACCCCACGTGCGCGACGAAGACCACATCCCCTTCAGCATCACCGACCACCTCCCCGGCGACTGATGCGCACCGCAACCCTCCTCCTCCTGGCGGCCACCCTCGCCGCCTGCGCAGGCGCCCCGACCCCGGCAGCGCCCACGGCGCGGGCGTCCTCCGATGCGCCCGCAGGCCCGGGGACCTCCGCGGACGTCCCCGATGCCGACGAAACCCGCGACGAGGACTCCACCACCCGCCCCGCACCCGATCCGAGCGACGCCACCGAGGACGCCGCCGGACAGCTCCGTGACGCCGCCGAGGATGCCGCCCGGAGCGCCCGCGTGCGCGGCACCACCGCAGATGCCGCCCGACGCGTCGGGCAGGCCGCCCGCGACGCCCACGACCACGCCGACGCCCAGGCCCGCACCCCGAGCCCCGACGACCCCTGCACCTTCTCCATGTACCACTGGAGCACCGTCGAGCGCCGCGCCGTCCAGCGCCGCACCGTCCGGCAGACCCGCGCCGACCTCGCCCCCGACGAGCACGACCCCGACGACCCCCGCTGCACCGTCTGCGAGGAGGACCAGGCCACCATCGTCCCCGCGGAACTCGGCATCCCCGGCGTCGCCCCCTTCCAGGTCTGCGTCCACTGGCAGGACGCCCTCGAGGACGCCCTGCGCACCATCGCCGACGACGGCAGCTTCGAAATCCGGGAGCTCGTCGGCTACCGCCCCGGACGCACCCGCGGACGCATCGAGAACGGCCTGCGCATGGAGCTGAGCAACCACAGCTACGGCACCGCCATCGACATCAACGCCTCCTGGAACGGCCTCTACCGGCGCTGCAACGTCGAGGTCTCTCCCGACACCATCGGACGCTGCCAGCTCGGCGTCGGCGGCGCCTGGGACCCCGTGCGAAACCCCCGGCTCACCATCACCCGCGACGGCCTCGTCCACCGCGTCTTCACCGAACACGTCGGCTGGCGGTGGGGCGGCGACATCGCCGGCGCCACGAAGGACATGATGCACTTCTCCATCACGGGGTACTGAATGCGGCCCTCCGTCCCCCGCGACCCCGCCCGACACCCCGCACCCGCCCGAGCCGACCGCGTGCGGCGTGCGCCACGCGTCCGCTGCCGCGCCCTGCTCGCCCTGTCCCTCGCCGCCCTCGCGCTGGCCGGATGCCCCGGCGCCGGAGACGATCGGGCCCCCGAGGAGGGCCCGGCAGG
>REDH01000022.1 GCA_007693585.1 Deltaproteobacteria bacterium | reverse complement strand
GGGGAGGCGACGCGCGCGGTGAGTTACGACGACTTCGACGGGCTGGGCAATCCCGAGCGCATGACGGACCGCTCGGGCGTCACGTGGGCGCTCGCGTACTCGCCGCGCCTCGAGCTGGTGTCCCAGTGCCCGGACGCGAAGTCGGAGTATGCGCTTTGCTCATCCAAGCCGAGGAACTGCAGCACGTAGGGGTCTTTCAGTGCCTCCTCTGGGCGGGTGACGATCTGGCCTCGCTCCGCGAGCGCCCGGACCTCGTCCTTGTCGCGGGACAGTGCGAGCCGTTCGTAGAGCGCGCTTTCGAACTGGCGGCGCAGCTCCTTGAGCGACCAGTGCCCACGTGTGGCCTCGATCTCGTAGAAGGCTCGGGCTGCCTCGTCCTTGATGCCGATGAGGATGACGTAGTGGGACCAACCAAGGGAGAACGCGCCTGGGGCTGCCGAGACCGGCGGAGCATCCAGCGACTCCAGCCGACCAGTTGGGTCCAGTGAAGGCCGTTCCTCAGAAATCCTAGACGGTGTCTCGGAACTCGGAAAACGACCGCGGTAGGCCAGGTAGAACCTCCGCATAAGCGTCAGTTTATCGACCGAGAAACCACGCCCGAACTCCTCCGTCAGATGAGCCGAAAGTGTCTCAAGCACGGCCGCACCGTACTCGGCCCATTTCTCGCCGCCCTGCTCGTGCTCGACGATCCGCCGGCCAATCTCGTAGTTGGTCAGCGCCAGCAGGGTGTTGACCTGTCGAGCGGCGGCCGCCCGCGCGGCATGAAGGAGTGCCCGGACCTCGGTCAGAAGAGCGGAGGTATCGCGAGGAGTCACTGGATCCCCCCGCTTCCAACCTCGGCGTCCCGATCAACTGTTTCGGCTACGTGCCGCAAACCGGCACCCGGGCTTCTCCCAGGAGTTCGATGCACAGAAAGGAGCGTGCCGTCGGCCTCAACGTGGACTGGATCAAGAAATTCGGACAGTCGGGCTATGGGGTCACGCGGCGAGGGGAAGGGGTTGGTGAAGGGACTCGAAGTGGGCAGGTGAGAAGTGGTTGATGGTGGAGTGACGACGGTCTGGGTCGGCTTGCGCGGATTCAGCGACCGCTCAGTGGCTATGCCTCGCGATTGCGGGCGTCCGCCATGTTGCGGACGTGCTCGGTCACGGCTGTAATGCCAAGCTCGTATTCCTTCATCAAGGTGTTCACCTTCGCGTCGGTCAGGGATTCCCATGCCCTCCCAACCTTGGCCACGATGCCGGCCAGCGGCAACAAAAGCTCTATGGCGAAAGCGTTTGCGGTGCGCTCAATCCTCGGCGGTGCCCATGGTCCGGAAACGACGCCAAGGCCGACCCCATAGTCGCGGTCGAACAGGAGGTGACACAGTTCGTGTGCCAGCACTACACGACGTCCCCAGGGGACTGCGGCTCGGCTGGTGTTGCTGTTCACGAAAATGACTGGACCGTGCACGGGGTCGCAGACACAGCCCCCGTCAAGCTCGGGATCTCCCAACTTTACATCGAGAACTGGAATTCCTAGATGGTCAACAAGTTCCTCGACGTCGAGGTGCTCCGTCTCGTTGCCCAGCAATCGACGAATCTCTCGGGCCAACCGATACCCACGCGTGAAGTCGTAGAGTGTAGCTGCTGGCTGTGCCACCCGGTCAGAAAGCCTCTTGATTTCGACGAAAGCAGCCTCGTTTCGAGGAGCATCGAGAATGACACGACGAAGGGCTACAAGCTCGTCGTCGCTCAGGACCGGAGCCGCACAGCGGAACGCCATCGCGATGGTCGAAGATTCTGCTCCAGCAAGAGTCCCTTGGGTCAGCACCTCCGGGCCCAGCCCCAGGAGTTCAACAGGCGATTCGTCAGACACCCCGGCCGAGCGAGCGAGCCTGCGCCAGCGGTCGTCGCCGAGGGCGGCCTCTGACAGGATGCCGTCAATCGCTGCTTCAGGCGTCGCGTAGTGCTCAAGCCACTCGGTGAGCATGTCGAGGTCCTCGTCGACATCAGTATCGTGCGTCTGTGACAGAGTGTCTCTGACCCACTCCACAAAGCCACGGATTGCATCGGCCACATCGTTGGCCGGCAGGTCAGCTTCTCGCCTGGAAAGGGTAAAGAAGATTTCGCCGTCCATGCTGTCGTGCCAGGCCACGCTCATGATCGACCCGTCGCGGGCAAACCAGAGGTCCGGCAATGCGGCGCCTCCGGCAGCTGCGCGTAGGGAGTGCGTAGCCACAAAGTGGTCTCGCTCATCGAGTTCGTGATCTGGTGCGTCGAAGTTCTCTGCGAGTTGGTCGTCCATCTGCGCGGCAAAGTCGCGGCTGTTCCGAGAAAGCGACGGACGGCCCCACGAACCCGCGTGGAACAGAGCGGTCCAGGAGCGCACGAACCATCTTGCAAGCCCGATCGCTGGCCAGTTCACGTCGTCAGAGACCGTGCGGTCTTCCCGGCGCACGTTTCGGAAGACGTTGCGGCCTGCGACGTACATCCGCATTGCCGCCCAGGTAGCGGCGGCTGCCGGGTCTCCTTCAGGCGGTGGGCCAGAAAGTGGTCGCACCTCAATGGCAAAGGTCTCTCTACGCCCGTGGATCATCTGGAACTTCCTAGCAGCTTCTTGTACTCTGGAGGCGAAAGCCGTCCCTTTCGCACGAACTCTCTGAGCACCCGGCAAGGGACCTGTCGTGGGACCAGCTCCCGGCGCACGGGGTACCCGTGCCAGATCTCAACAGTCCCGAGCACAGGGTCCGCCTCCGTTCCCTCACAGTACGCCTTGTAGAAGGCTCCCTCGTGCAAGGCGTATACGGCTCTGGCTCCCGGGTGATCCGGAGCGGCACCATCAACACCCTCGTCAAGAAGAGCCTGCGCCGTGCTTGTCTCAAGGTCGTCTGGGCACAACGAGTCGCGAGAAGGGAACCAGCGGGGTGGACCCGAACCGGAGGTACCTCTCTTGTGCTTGTCGTTCTTCTTGTACCTGCGCTGGGGCATGGGCCTGTCTATCGTGATCCCGAGTTCTTGCCGCCCAGGTCCGCGAGGATCTCTGGAATGCCGGGCGTAGTGGTGCCCGGTGGAACCAGCATAGCGGAGGCGAAGCGCGTGACAAGGTCGTCTGTGAGCCTCGCGGTCAGAATCGTGTAGAATATGGGGACGCGGGGGATGGGGCCCGGATGGTGCGGAGCTGGTGACCGAATGCCTGGAGCACTCCGGGGAAGGCCTGCCTGGCGTGGTGCGCACGGCCCGGGGCGAGGAGCGCCTGACGTACGACGCCGTGGGTCGGGTGGAGGAGTCGACGGTGGTGGCGCTGGCGGGTGGGATGGGCGATCTGTGGCGGCCGGTGTCGCGGACGTGGGCGTACAATGGCGCCGCTGTGCCGTTCGAGGTGTGACGCGTCCGTCACCAACTGCGACCACAAAGTCACTTCGCCCCTTGACTCGGCCGCTCAGCCGAGCAAGGTATCCCACATGAACAGGCGAACAGTGCGCATGCCGCACTTTCCCGCCCGGCGCCATGCCTTCTCTCTCACCCTCACCCACCTTGTTCGCGCATGTCCAACACCCCCCATGAAGACCGCTTCACCGCCCTCATGCACTTTGTCGCCGGGGACTGCGAGGTGGCGCAGGAGTTCTCCATCCCCCGCCGGATGCGTAGGCTGGACCTCGTATACCGGTTTGACGAAGCGCCCTTGTGGTTCGGTGCCCTCTCGTCTCTGTGCAGCCACCGGTTCGTGATCTTCGAGCACGAGTCCGCCCCGCTCGCGCGCCATGCGCTTTCAAGCGCGTTGGTGGGCCAGGTCTGGCTCGCCTGGAAGCGCGTCCAGCCGCGCGCCTCGTCAGTCAAGGGATTTCAGCTGCTTCGAGAGACCGCCAGACCTCCGCTCGTCGTCGTGGTTGCCGACCGACTGCGGGAGGACGTGGCGAACGCGGTACCCACGCTGGAACCCGCGGACGCTTCTGGCGTCTGGTGCAGCGCAGATCTCGATCACGGCGGGCTCGTTCTTCTGAACACCGGCGAGCTTCGCGCCGAAGACGGCTACGCATTCTGGTCCTGGGCCGGGCGGGCCAGGAACCCGGAGCAGGCTCGCGAGCGCCTGCTCCGCTTGCTCGACGACCCCAAACTTCCTATCCTCTATCAGGAGCAGCTCATGGAGGCCCTCATGGACAACCAGATTCCCCACACCGGCACCGAGAAGGAAAGCGTCTACCAGCGGCTGAGGCGGGAGCTCCGCAAGGAAGTTCTGGACGAAGAGCGGGAGTTCCTGGCCCGCGAAGCACTGCTGTCCCTTGCAGCGCGCCTGGCACCAGACAGCGTCTCGGAGCTTCGCGAAATCGCGGACTTCAATACCCTCGAACTGGCGGTCGAAGAAGCGATCAGGACGGCCACGCACGGATAGGTGCATCCCCGCAGTTCACGGCCGCCTTCCGTCACCGCGCTCGGCAAGTCTTGCTCAGGGGGAACTCGCGGACCCAGCTCCGTGAGGGATCAGGCGTGAAGGGGGGAGGTGGTCGGCCTCATGTTCCGATCGCCGCAGCAACAGTGTCGATGGGCAAGAACATCGGCTGAGGCTCGCCGTGCAGCAACCCTTCATGAACGTTCTCGATGGGTACGAAGCCGAGACCGCGATAGAAGCTTGCGGCTTCGGGCTTGGCGTCAGTGACCACCCCGACGCAACCCAGGCGGTCACGCTGCTCGACGGCCAGCGCCAGCACGTGTCGCATCAAGGCCTTGCCAACTCCCAGACCCTGTGCACGCGAGTCAACGCCCAGCCGAGCCAGCCGCAGAACTGGAAGTGGATAGGCCGGCAAGCGCTTGCGCAAACGAGCGCTCGGCAGGCTGTCCCTCTCGATGGAGGACGCCGCGATCGTGGCGAAGCCGACAATCTTCGCCTCGACGAGCGCGACGTAGCTGACGGCCAGCCGAAACTTGAACTGGTTCTGTCCCGCGTAATGCTGGAAGTAGCGATCGAGGTCGCGCTGTCCGCAAGAGAAACCGCTGCGGTCATCGTCCCTGGCCAGGACCCGAATCTCAATCGTCCCGGCCACGCATCAACTCTCGCAAGGCCGGCGTTGGCGCAGGCGGATGCGCAATGTCCTCGGCGATGCGGTCAAAGGCATCGTCTGCCACGACAAGGCGGGCGGGCACGAGGGCTTCATCGGGTAGCTCACCACGCGCTTCCATGTAGTGGAGCAGCGCCTGCTCCACCACGAAGTTCTTCTTGAGCCCACGGCTCCTGGTGAAGCGATCAAGCCGAGCCTTTGTGGCCTCCGAAAGGGTGGCAGAAATCTGCGTATGACGACTCATGGCTGTCTCCGGAAGAAAACCTGCAGAAGCAGGTCAAACCATTTAAAAACTAGCGCCGATGTCAGGTCACGACAAGCCCCTCGTGTCAGAGAGCAACGCCTCACCCCCCCACCCGCAACTTCGCCCGCTCAACCCGATACACACTCGGCCGCAGCGGATGCACCGCCGCCTCGAAACGCTCCCGTGTCACCCGCTCCAGCGCCGACACCGCCGCCGCATCAGCGCTGTCCGCCACCAGAAGCAGCTCCGCCTCCGGGCACGATACATGCAACCCGCTGCTCGCACGCGCCCAGTCCAGCGCGTCCAGTACCAGCACCCGCGCCGCATCGAAGCCGTCGCCCAGCCGCCACGCGGTGACCCCCGGCGCGCCCTCCACATCCTCCGCCGCACCCGCCCGGGTGCGATGGAAAGGCAACGATAACGCCGCGCGATAAATGCGCTCCGGGTGCACACCCCATCGCTCCGCCTGAGCCGCCGGAAGGACCCGGAACCCGTTGTCCAGCTCGATGCGACACGTCACACACAGACCATCGCCGAACGGATACGTCCACGGCTTCTGGCCCCCGGCCAGCACACACCCCGCCTCGAACCCCGGCGCCTCCAGCGTCAGGCCCATCGAAGCCGCCGCCTCCTCGAACGAAAGCTCCGGTCCACGACTGCGCGCCGGTTCGGTCAGGACGCCCTCCAGTGCCCGAGCCACCGCCGCAGCCGACACACGGTCGAACGGCACGTCCCCAAGCGTCTCGCGCAACATCGCCCCGGTGAACGCAGCCGAGCGCCCCTGAAGCCCCGAGCCCCCCTTGAGGTCGAAGTGGTCGCCATCCCGACGCACCTTCAGCGTGGTGGCGTCAAGAGAAGCAGCGAGAAGGTCGAGCGCGTGGTCGGTCATCGAAGGTGGTCCGGAAGGCAGGGGAAGCGGGTCGATTCCTGCGGGCTGCCGGGATGGAGCAGGGCGCCGGCGAAGGTCCAACCCACGTTGCGCGGTCAGACGCCGTCGAAGTGCGTGAGTACGATACGGCCGGGCACCTGACGCGCGTCACCGACCCGGACGGCGTGACGATGGCGTACGAGGTGGACGCTGTGGGTCGGGTGCTGGCGGAGGTGCTTGCGCCGGAGACGCCGAAGGAGGCCCGGACGAGCTACAGCTACGACGCCGTGGGCCAGCTCGTGGAGATGGTGCGCCCGCTGCACCAGGGCACGGAGGTGGCGCGCCGCATGCAGTGGGACGGTCTGGGGCGGGTGACGCGGGTGGTGGATGAGGCGGGGAACGAGACGAACTATGGGTGGAATGCGCGAGA
>REDH01000028.1 GCA_007693585.1 Deltaproteobacteria bacterium | reverse complement strand
CCCCCCCCCCCCCCCCCCCCCCCCCCCCCCCCCCCCCCCCCCCCCCCCCCCTTGAAGGCGATTGCGCATCGTTTCCGCGGTTCGGTCATCCCATGCGGAGCACGATGGCGCCGGACGGCGCAGGCCCGAGTCCATGGGAGGGGTGCATGCAGCAGCAGTGGTTCACGATGGAGAATCGGGAGAAGATGGAGCTTGCGGAGGCGCGGTCATCGGCCTTGTGGCGCGAGGAAGGGCTCCCGGAGCTGGAGGTGGTGATGCGTCGTCTGGCGACGGGCGGCGCGGTGGATCGTCTCGGGCAGATCGTGACGGAGCATCTGGAGAGCGGGGGCAAGCGGATTCGAGCGCGGCTGGCGCTGGCGGCGGCGGAGACGCTGGGGGTGGCGCGGGGTCGTGTGGTGGGCTGGGCGGCGGCGTGCGAGCTGCTGCACAACGCGACGCTGATCCACGATGATGTGCAGGACGGGGACCGCGTTCGTCGGGGCCATCCGACGACGTGGGTGCGCCACGGGGTGCCGCAGGCGATCAACGCGGGTGACCTGATGCTGATGCTGCCTTTTCTGGCGGTGTCGGACGTGGAGGAGCCGGCCGGGGTGCGTGCGGCGTTGCTGGAGGCGGTGGCGGCGCATGCGGCGGAGACGGTGCGGGGGCAGTCGCTGGAGACGGAGCTTGCGCAGCTTCCGGGGAGTCTTCGGGAGGCGTGGCGGCGGGCGGCGCTCGGCAAGACCGGTGCGCTGATGGCGCTTCCGGTGCGGGGGGCGGCATTGATGGCGGGGTTGTCGGCGGAGGAGTCGGCGGCGCTCGGTGGACTTTTTGCGCGGCTTGGGGTGGTGTTCCAGCTTCAGGACGACGTGCTGGACCTCTATGGTGACAAGGGTCGCGGCGAGGTCGGGTGCGATCTGCAGGAGGGGAAGTTCAGCGCGCTGGTTGTGGCGCATCTGGATCGGGCGCCGGGGGATGAGACGTGGCTGCGGGGCGTCCTGGCGGCGGATCGGGGTGCGGTGAGCGCGGCCGAGGTGAGCGAGGTGGCGCGGCGTTTTCGGGAGGCGGGGACACTGGACGATGTGCTCGGCGAGATTCGTCGGGAGACGGTGGAGGTGCTCGGCGATCCGCGGATGGAGGCGCACCCGGGTCTGCGGCGGCTGGCTCGCGATCTGGTGGTGATGAGCTGTGCGCCGATCGCGTCGCTGCTGGGACCGTGGCTGCGGGAGTCGGGAGAGGGCGTGCGCGACATCACCCTGGTGGCGCTTGTCTGAAGATGAGGCGTGTCGACCGGTGTGGTCGGCGGCCGGATGGAGAGGCGATGAACACGGGGCATGCTGCCCCCATGGTGGCCTGCGTGGCGGGCCTGGAGAACGGCGATGAGTGCACGAAAGGCGATCGTGATCGGTTCGGGGCTCGGTGGACTGGCGGCTGCGGTGCGGCTGCGGCATGCGGGCTGGGACACGACGGTGGTGGAGGCGATGGACCAGCCGGGGGGGAGGGCTGCGGTGTTCCGGGAGGCGGGGTTCTCGTTCGACGCGGGTCCCACGGTGGTGACGGCGCCGTACCTGATCGACGAGCTGTTCGAGCTGGTGGGTCGGGAGCGTTCGGACTACTTCGACATCGTGCCGGTTGATCCGTTCTATCGGGTGTGTTTCCCGGACGGGTCGACGTTCGACTACGTGGGGGACGAGGAGCGCATTCTCGAGCAGATCGAGCAGTTCAACCCGGCGGATGTGGAGGGGTACCGGAGGCTGGCCGACCATGCCCGTCGCATCTTCGCCGTGGGGTACGAGGAGCTGGTGGACGTGCCCTTCGACTCGGCGTGGGACATGATCCGGATCATTCCTCAGATGATGAAGCTCAGCAGCCACCGGACGGTGTACGGGCTGGTCTCGAGCTACATCCGTGATGAGCGCCTGCGGCAGGTGTTCACGTTCCAGCCATTGCTGGTGGGGGGCAATCCGTTCAACACGACCAGCATCTACATGCTGATCCACTGGCTGGAGCGGAAGTGGGGGGTTCACTTTGCGATCGGGGGAACGACCTCGATCGTGCATGGGCTGGTGCGGTTGCTCGCGGACATCGGCGTGGAGGTGCGGTGCAACGCCCCTGTCGCCGAGATTCCGGTCGAGGACGGCAGGGCCACGGGGGTTCGGCTGGAGAGCGGGGAGTTTCTTCCTGCGGACATCGTGGTGTCGAATGCGGATCCGTCGTTCGTGTACACGAAGCTGATCGATCCGGCCCATCGCCGGAAGCACACGGACCGGGCGATCGCGCGGAAGAAGCAGTCGATGAGCCTGTTCGTGATCTACTTCGGGGCGAAGAAGACGTGGCCGGAGCTGGCGCACCACATGATCATCCTCGGGCCGCGCTACCGGGAGTTGCTGGACGACATCTTCGAGAAGAAGGTGCTGGCGGAGGACTTCTCGCTGTACCTTCACGCGCCGACGCGCACGGATCCTTCGCTGGCGCCGGACGGGCACGAGGCGTTCTACGTGCTCTCGCCGGTGCCGAACAACCGGAGCGGGCTGGACTGGGACGAGCTGCGCGAGGAGTACTGTGACCGCATCCTGGACTTCCTGGATCGCACGCACCTTCCGGGACTCAAGGAGAACCTGGTGGTGAAGAAGGTGGTGGATCCGGACTACTTCCAGGGGACGCTGCGCTCGGTGGACGGTGCGGCCTTCGGTCTGGAGCCGCGGTTGACGCAGTCGGCGTACTTCCGGTTTCACAACCGGTCGGAGGACGTGGAGCAGCTCTACTTCGTGGGAGCGGGCACGCACCCGGGCGCCGGCATGCCCGGCGTCATCTCCTCGGCGAAGGCGACGATGCGCGTGCTCCCGGAGCTGTCCGCGGAGGAGCGTTTGCCGGTGCCGTCGGGCACGCGGGATGCGGCGGAGTGAGGGCGATGGGGGGAGCGCGGGACAACCTGCCCGTGCCGCTGGAGGCGGTGGCGGAGGCGGACACGACGGTGTTGGAGGCGAGCCGGCTGGTGCTGCAGACCCATGCCCGCTCGTTCTCGTGGGGTGCGCTCTTCCTGCCGCCAGAGGCTCGGGATGACGCGGCGTTGCTCTACGCCTGGTGTCGTCACGTGGACGATCTGGTGGACGAGGCCACGGATCGCGACGAGGCGGCGGCGGCGCTGTCGGCCACGCGTGCGATGCTGCGGGGGGACGGGGAGGCGGATCCGCTGACGGCGGCGTTTCTTGCGATGGCGGCGCGGCGGGTGCTCCCGCTCCGGGCCGCGGAGGAGCTGGTGGCGGGGATGGAGACGGATCTTGGGGAGGTCCGCATGGCGGACGACGCGGCGTTCCTGCTGTACTGCTACCGGGCGGCGGGCACGGTGGGGCTGCTGATGTGCGGGATCCTCGGCGTGGAGGAGCCCGAGGCCGCGCCCTTCGCCGTGGACCTGGGCATCGCGATGCAGATCACGAACATCTGTCGCGACGTGAAGGAGGACGCCGCGCGCGGCCGGGTCTACCTGCCGGCTGCGCGGCTGGTGGCGCATGGGGTGACACCGGAGGAGGTGCTCGCCGGCCGCGCCGATCCGGTGGGGGTGTCTGCGGTGGTGCGCGAGCTGCTGGCGGTGGCCGAGCGCTATTACGCGAGCGGAGAGGCGGGCATGCGCTACATTCCGCGCCGCACTCGGCTGGCGATCCGGGTGGCCGCCCGGGTGTACCGGGCCATCGGTGTGCGGCTGCTCCGGCAGGGGGCCAACCCCCTGGTGGGACGTACGGTGGTCCCGTGGTGGGCGAAGCTGCGGGAGACCGTGCGGGCCGTCTTCGCGGAGGCGGGAGCCCGGGCGACGCTGCCGGACCACGACGCCCCGCTCCACCGGCTGCTGCCGGAGCTTCCGGGTGTGGCGGCTGGTGAGCTCCGCCCCCCGGGCGCCGCGCCTTGACAGTCCGCCCCGGGCGGGGCGATGGTGTGTCCGTCGCGCATCGCCCGCCGGGGCGAGCCATTCGCCGGCGTCGTGGAGCCCCGTGAGCACAGACGGAATCGACATTCTGGTGGTCGACGCCGAAGAGCGTTCGGCGGCGCTGCTGGAGGACGCCCTGCAGACCGCGGGGCTCACGGTGCGCCACGCGTGCAGCCTTGGCGAGGGATACCACCTGCTCGCCTCCGCCCTCCCCACGGTGGTCGTGGCCGACACGTCCATCGGTGTGGGGGGCGTCCGCGAGGTGCTCTCCCTCGTCGAGGATGGCGAGGGGCCACCGCCCGGGCTGCTCGTCCTCAGCGATGTGCGCGACCCGGCGTTCAAGCTCGAGCTGTTCGAGGCGGGGATCGACGAGTTCATCCAGAAGCCGCTGCTGCTGCGGGAGGTGGTGGCCCGCATCCGGCTCGTGCGCGAGCGTGTCCTCGCCCGCCGCAGCGCGGACCTCGACCGTGATCGGCACGGCCCGCTCTCCCCGGGTACACTGCTCGAGCTCGTGCGTTCCATCGAGGACGGCCGTCGCACCGGCGCCATCCGGCTGACCGCGGGCGCGCTCGTCGGCACCCTGTGGTTCCGGGACGGACGGCTGATCGACGCCGCGGCGGGTCGCGATCGCGGCCGCGACGCCTTCGAACGCCTGTTCACCTGGGACGAGGGCACCTGGGAGCTGCGGTTCGGCGAGTCCGTCGATCGCGAGGTCACCCTCGGCGGCGACCACGACGTGCTGCTCAACGCCGCCATCCTCCACGAAGCCGAGTTCGCCGCCCGCGCTGCCCCCCTGGGCGACCTCCGGCGCGTCTTCACCGTGGACTACCGTTCCTTCGCGACCCGGCTCGGGGACCTGCCCCCGGAGACCAACGTCGTCATCCGCATGTTCGACGGGTTCCGCACCCTCCGCGAGGCCGTCGCCCTCGCCGACGTGCCCGACTTCGTCGCCCTCGAGGTTGTGCGCGCCCTCGTGCAGCACGACATCCTCATCGAGCTCGACCAGCCGAGTGCACCCGCGGCCGACGACCGCGACTTCGATCGCCTTGGAAGCGCCGAAGCGGCGGCGGTGGCCCCCTCGCCCGTCCCGCCGTCCGAAGCCGAGGGGCCCACCGCCGCCACCCGTGCCGCGTCGCGCACGGAGCTCGCCCGCGCCGAGCGACTGCGCCGGGAAGCGCAGGAGCTCGCCCGCACCCTCCGCGAGCCGGCCAGCGCGAACGTCCCCAAGCGCCACGGGACCGAGCCGAGCCTTCCGGTTCCCCGCCGGGGAACGGAGCCGAGCCTTCCCGTCCCGCGCCGCAACACCGATCAGGGTCTGCCCGCTCCTGTCGATCCCGAGGTGCTCGACCCCGCGACCGAGTCCGCCTCCGCCCCCGCGGATGAGCCCGCAGAGACGAGTCACCCCGGACGGCACAGTGCCATCAGTGAGCCCTTCCCCGTGCTCGCCAGCCCCTGGGCGGACGATTCCCCCCAGGCACCGCCGCAGGCCACCACCGGTCGACAGACCGCCTGGACCGACTCCTTCATCGCACACCGTTCCGGCGCCTTCAGCGCCGCGGAGGTCGAGGAGCCACCCCCCACCGGCCGACAAACCAGCCCGACGACGACGGAGGGACCGCGAGGCCAGCGCCACGACACCCCCGACCCCCTCGAACACGCCGCCACCAGCGACTGGAAGAAGATCACCGACGGCTCCGCGTCCGTCGGTCCCACCGCAGCGCCCGACCCGGCCACCGATTTCGACCCGGCCGCCACCGAAGCCGCACCCGCGGCAGCCGCATCCGCCTCCGCGGGTGATTCCGATACGTCCGGGGACGCCGCCGCTCCCGCCGCCGCCACGTCCGGGGACGATCCTGCGGCGACGGGCGCTTCCGTGCCCGATGAGGCCGTGGAAACCAACCGCTTCGCCCGACCGGACGACGAGGACCTGCAGGACGCCGCCGCGGAGGACGCCGCCGATGAACCGGAGGAGCGCTCCTCGGCCGAGGACCACGATGACGCCGCCGCCGTGCCGGCAGGGCAACGCGCTCCGTCGACCTCCGATCGACCGCGCCGCCGTCGGACCGACCGGCCCACCGGCGCTCGGGCTGTGGCCGGAGGCTCCCCCAGCGTGCTGGTCGAGGGTCCCGCCCGCGCCGAGATGCCCACCCGCACCGTCCTCGCAGGGGAGGACGACCCCTTCTTCGACGAGCCCGCTCGCGCCCGCGTCTCGCCCCTCCTCTGGGTCCTCATCGCCGTCATGCTCGTGGGTGGCGTCGCCCTGTGGGTGTTCACCGACGGCGATGCCCCCGCCGGGGATACCGAGCCCGTCGTGGAGGCGCCCACGGCACTGCCCGGGGACGGCGACCCCGTCGACGTGGACCCGCGGCAGGCCTGGGCCCCCTCCGGAACCGAAACGCCGGAAGCGCAGGAAGACGCTGGCCCGGAGCCCGCCGCCCGACACACGGGAAGCGCCGTCGAGGAGCAGGCCCGCGACCTCGCCGAGCGCATGGCCGCCGCCGCCCTCGCCGACCCCGCCGAGCCCGACCCCAGCGGCGACCCCGGGACCGAGCCGGAAGACGAGCCCCCCGCCGCCGCGCTCGAGGAGGACCCTGCGCCTGCCGATGTGGCCGCCGAGGCGCCGACGCCACCCCCCGCTCCTGCGCCCACCCCCGCCCCACCTCCCGCCCCTGCACCCACCCCCGCCCCCGCGCCGTC
>REDH01000197.1 GCA_007693585.1 Deltaproteobacteria bacterium | reverse complement strand
GACCTCGGCTTCCGGCTCCCCCTGACCCTCACCTACACCTTCGTGCACGCCGAGTTCGGGGACGGCTGGAACGACGACATCGCCGGCAACCGTCTCCCCTACGCGCCCGAGCACCTGATCAATGCCAACCTCCGCTTCGAGCACCCCATCGGCCTCAGCCTCATGGTCAACGTCAACCACACCGCCGAGCAGTTCCATGACCGGCTCGAGACCCGCGAGCCCACCCCCGACGGCCTCAACGGTCTCATCGAGGCCCGTACTCTCCTCGATGCCCGCGTCGCCTACACCTGGGCGCCCAGCGGACTGACCCTCTACCTCTCCGGAAACAACCTCCTCGACGAGGCCTACGTGGCCAGTCGGCGCCCCCAGGGCATCCAGCCCGGCGCCCCTCGCCTCCTCTTTGCCGGCCTCAGCGGACAGTGGTGACCGCAGGCTGACCACCAGAGCTCGCGCGCAGCGTTCTGCAGCGCAGCGCGCGTCCGCCTCCCATCCAGCCTCCGGGCGCAAGGAGGCGCAGAAGCCGGGCGACGGGGGTCGCCCGGCTTCTCCACTTCCTCCCCGGCCCGGCAGCCCGGCGCCCGGTTGGTCCATCCCGCTGGCGCACGGTCATGACCAGCCTTACGCCCCGCGCCGATGGGATCATCGCCCCATCCGCCCCATCCTCCCCTGCCCCCTGCGCACGATGCTTCGCACGTTCCCTCTCGCCACCGCCCTCGGCGGCCTCCTGGTCCTCGCCGTCTCCTGCGATCGCTCCACCGACGATCTCTTCCCCGACCAGGCCGCCACCGCTCCCGCCCCCCCCGCTGCTGCGCCCGCCGACCCGGCCACACGCTCCCATGATGCTCCCCCGGCCCCACGCCTCGCTGACCCCGAGGCCCCCGCCCCCCGCGCCGTCGACACCGGCGGCGTGGCCATGCCCCCGGCCGAGGCCGCCCGCTCCGCCCGCGAGCGCATCACCGTCGACACCCCCGAGCACTGGGAAGAGCAGCCCCCCACCTCGTCCATGCGCGTCGCCCAGTGGACCCTCCTCGCCGACGACGGGCTCGACCCGGGCGAGTGCGTCCTCTTCCACTTCCCCGGCGGCGGCGACCCCGAGAGCAACCTCCTGCGCTGGATCGCCCAGTTCGAGCAGCCCGACGGCTCCGCCAACGACGCCCACACCTTCCGCGCCACCCGCGAGGTCTCCGGCGTCCCGGTCTCCATGGTCAGGGTCGCCGGCACCTACCTCGACCAGAACCCCCCCATGACCGGACCCATCGTCCGCCGCGAGGGCTGGGCCCTCATCGGCGCCGTCTTCGCCCCCGCCACCGGCGATCCGTGGTTCCTCAAGTGCACCGGCCCCGCCCCGGTCATGGACGCCCACGAGGGCGCCGTCGCCCACTTCGTCGACAGCTTCCGCCTGCGCGACGCCCCATGACCGCCCGCGCCGCGATCCTGCCCGCCGGTCCGGACACCGTCGCCCGCGCCGCCCGGGTCCTCGCCGCCGGCGGCCTCGTCGCCCTGCCTACCGAAACGGTCTACGGCCTCGCCGCACGCGCGCTCGATCCCACCGCCGTCGCCCGCATCTTCGCCGCCAAGGAACGCCCCGCCTTCGACCCCCTCATCGTCCATCTCGCCGATTCCGCGGACCTCCCGCGCGTCGCGCAGCTTCCCCCGGACGGGGACCTCCGCCGGCGGATCGACCTCCTCACCGCCCCCCATGACTCCGGCGGCCTCTGGCCCGGCCCGCTCACCCTCGTCCTCCCGCGCCACCCCGAAGTCCCCGATATCGTCACCGCCGGACTCGACACCGTCGCCGTGCGCGTTCCCGCCCACCCGGTGTTCCGCGCCGTGCTCGCGGCCCTCGGCGAGCCCCTCGCCGCGCCCAGCGCCAACCCCTTCGGCTTCGTCTCCCCGACCACCGCCGCTCACGTCGCCGACCAGCTCGGGGATCGCGTGGACCTCATCCTCGATGGCGGGCCGTGCGCGGTCGGCCTCGAGTCCACCATCCTCGACCTCCGCGCCCCCGTCCCCCGCGTGCTGCGCCACGGGGCGGTCACCCTCGAGCAACTCCGCGCGCTCCTCGGCGAGGTGACCACCGGACCCGCCGTGCTCGACCGCCCCGAGGCCCCCGGGCAGCTCGCGCGGCACTATGCCCCGGGGGTGCCCGTCGCGCTGCTGCCGCAGCACGTCGGCGCTCCGGGCGGCCCCGTCGGGGCGGCGTGGCTGCTCGTGCTCGACGGACCCGCCCCGGCGTGGGCCACCGACTACGCCCGCGTGATCGCGCCCGCGCAGGATGGCGACCTCACACGCACCGCCGTCGCGCTCTACGGCGTCCTTCGGGAGGCCGGCGCAGCCGGCGTCGCCCGCCTCGACGTGCTCGCCTGCAGCGAGGAAGGACTCGGCGCGGCGCTCCTGGACCGGGTACGGCGGGCGGCGATGTAGGGGCGGCCGGAGCTCGAACGATCCGGTTCGGGTGCCGTCAGAGCGGAGACGACGCGTGCATCGCCCCAACCTGTCCGGCAGCGAGGCGCCGGCCCCTTCCCACCACCACCTCCGTGCGATAGGTGGAACGTGTCTGGCGGCCGTGTCGCCTCAAGTACGGTGTGGTCATGCTCAAGCGTCTATCGGTCAGGGGTTTCAAGTCGCTGTACGACACCGACGTGCATCTTGCGCCCCTTGTCGTGGTCTTTGGCCCGAACGCCGCCGGCAAGAGCAATCTGCTGGAGGCGATGCTGCTGCTGTCGAAGCTGGTTCGCGAGCGGACGCTGGCAGACGCCTTCGATGCCGCCGTTCGCGGCTATCCGGCTGAGGCGTTCTCGTTCACGGGCCCGGCCCGAGGCGACCAGCTGCGGCTCTCGCTCGAGGCGGAGCTGATGCTCCGGGATCAGCGGCGGCTGCAGTATCGGGTCGGCGTCATCATGACCCCGGAGACCGGAGAGGTCGGTCTGGCCGACGAGTATCTTTGCCCGCTCACGAAGAGGGGCAGCGCGTCGGGGAACCCGGTGATCGAGCTGGTGGAGGGCGAGATCCGCATCCGGCGCAAGCGCAAGCAGAGCCATCCCTTCCGGGAGAAGCCCGGCCTCGGCCACACGGTGGTCTCCAACCTGCAGTACGCCGGCCCTCACTACCCGGACTTCGACCGGTTGCGGGACGAGCTTGGTGCATGGCGACTCGTGTACCTGGATCCGCGTGACGTGATGCGCCGGTCGCAGCCTCCGCGCGAGGTCCAGGACATCGGTGAGAGGGGGGAGTTTCTTGTCCCCTTCCTCCATCGGCTGCGCTCGAGCACGGAGCACAGGGAGGACTTCCGGTCCATCGTTCGGGCCACCCGTGCGGTGATTCCGAATGTGGAGGACATTCGGACCGAATTGGTGCCTTCCAGGGGAGAGATCGACCTTTCGGTACGGCAGGATGGTCAGTGGATGCCAGCCAGGGTCCTGTCCGAGGGCACCCTGCGTGTGCTGGCCCTGTGCGCGATGATGGCCAATCCGTTTCAGCGGGGCCTTCTGGCTTTCGAGGAGCCGGAGAACGGCGTACATCCCAGGCGGATCGAGGTCATCTCCCGTCTGCTCTGCAACGCATCGGCGGAGCGGCAGGTGGTCGTGAGCACGCACTCCCCACTCCTTGTGGGGCAGGTGGTCCAGATGGTCCGCTCGGGCACAGTGAACGCGGAATCGGTCAGCATCCTCCAGTGTTCCTCGACCCCCGACGGTACGCGGATCACGCCCTTCGCCTGCTCGGGTCCGCTCTTCGAGGAGCAGGCGCTTCGGGAAGCTCTCGTGGCAGCAGAGGATGCCGATCTCGTGCAGGCCTCCCTGGTACGGGGATGGCTCGATGAGTAGGCGCCCGGAAATCGATCTGTTCTGCGAGGATGGCGGTCACGAGCTCTTCGCCAGGGCCCTGGTCGAGCGGCTTGTAGCCGATGAGGGAACGCGGCGGCCGATCATCCAGCCGCGCTCGACGAGAGGCGGTCTGGGCCGAACCCTGACGGAGCTCAAGGCCTGGCAGAGAAAGGTGCGCGCGAGCATTGGCCGCGCAGACCTCCTGCTGGTTCTGATCGATGCCAATGGTGAAGGTCACCGCAAGAGGCAGGCCGAGCTGCGGGCGGTGATCGAGCCTGACGTCTATTCGATGACGATCGTGGCCTGTCCCGACCCGCATGTGGAGGCGTGGTGCGCGGCCGATCCGGCAGCACTCCGCACCGTGCTCGGGGCGGAGCTCCCGCCCCGCCCTGCCCGGGCCGGAAGAGACGCCTACAAGGCCTGGCTGGGTGCGGCCCTGCGCCAGGCTGGTGTTCGCGTACTCAATGACCCATTGGACATTGCAGCCGAGCTCGTGCCGGCGATGGATCTCTTCCGGGCGGGCAAGGCGGACCCGTCCTTCCGGCATGCCGTCGACGACATTCGCGGCTTCCTCAAGGCCTTCGCGGAGAGAAGGGAAGGCGCGTGACCCGTACACCAGCGCTGGCTGCAGGCAGGCAGAGGTCGTCCCGCCCCTTCCCACCGCCCCCGCTGTGCGCTACCAGCAGTGCCGGGCGGCAGCTCGGGCTCGTTCGCGGAGGTCGGAGCGATGAAGGCATGGCGATTTCATGAGTTCGGGATGGAGAACCTCGTGCTGGAGGAGGTGGAATCACCTCCGGTCGGGGCGGGCGAGGTGCGGATCCGGATGCGGGCAGCGTCGCTGAACTACCGCGATCTGCTGATGGTGAAGGGGCGCTACAATCCGCGGATGCGGCGCCCGCTCATCCCGTGCTCGGACGGGGTCGGCGAGGTGGTCGAGGTGGGGGCGGGGGTGCAGCGTGTGCAGGTGGGGGATCGGGTGGCCGGGTGCTTCGCGCCGGAGTGGCAGGCGGGGGATCCCGAGTCGGCGACGATCCGCCAGACCCTCGGCGGCCCGCGGGACGGGACGCTGTGCGAGGAGATGGTGCTGCCGGCGTACGGGGTGGTGACGGTTCCGGCGCACCTGACGGACGAGGAGGCGGCGACGCTGCCCTGCGCGGCGCTGACGGCGTGGAGCGCGATGTTCACGATGGGAAACCTGCGCGCCGGGGATACGGTCCTCGTGCAGGGCTCGGGCGGGGTGTCGGTGTTCGCGCTGGCGTTCGCGAGGATGGCGGGGGCGCGGGTGGTGGCGACCACGTCGAGCGCCGACAAGGAAGCCCGCCTGCGGGAGCTCGGCGCAGACCATGTCATCAACTACCGGGAGGTGGAGGCCTGGGGCCGGGCGGCGAAGGAGTGGACGGGCGGGCGGGGGGTGGACCAGGTGATCGAGGTGGGCGGTGCGGGCACGCTGGAGCAGTCGCTGGTGGCGGTGCGGACGGGCGGTCACGTGAGCCTGATCGGGATCCTGGCGGGTGTGGCGGAGCCGCTGAAGCTGACGAGCATCCTGATGCGCAACGTGCGCGTGCAGGGCATTCTGGTGGGGCATCGCGAGGGGTTCGAGGCGATGAACCGGGCGATCGACGCGCATGGATACCGGCCGGAGGTCGACCGGGTCTTTGCCTTCGCGGAGGCGGATGCGGCCTTCGCGCACCTCGCGAGCGGGCGGCACGTGGGGAAGGTGTGCGTGCGCATCGGGGACGGCTGAGGTGCCCCTGCTGCTGAAGGTCTGCACGGTCGTTTCTCTGGGCGTCGGAGCGCTGCTGTTGCTGCCGTGGCTCGGCGTGCTGCTGGCCAACATCATGGCACTTGCGGGACTCGACGCCGCGGGCTCTGCACCTGCGGCGCAGCGCGCCACGGTGATGGCGTTCATCGCGATCACGACCCTGTGGCCGTTGTCGCTGATGGCGTCGTTCGGGCTGGCGATTCCGGCGTGGGTGGCGGGCCGGCCGGGGCTGGCGTTCCTGGCGAGCCTGTGCTGGGTGCTGTGGGCACTTGCGGGGGTGGCGCTCTTTGCGCTGTGGGGTGCGTTCGACTGACGCAGGCGCCCCGTGCGCCGAGTGGCCGTTGTGGGGACGCGGCGGGGGTGTCTCGTGCGACGGGTCGCGTCCGGTGGAGGCGAGCCATGTGGCGGGTTTCGGCCGCATGGCCGCGATGGGCGCGGGCCGGAGGCCTGTCGTGCCGAGAGTCGCGTCCCGGTGGGGTGCGTGCCCGGCGGCGGGCTGAGGGGCCGCCGGGCGGTGGTCGGATGGACCTAGAAGGTGATGGTGCCGCCGACGATTCCGGTGGAGCCGGTGGCGCCGCCGGGGCTGCCGCCACTGCCGCCCTGTGCGGCGGTGGGGAGGGCCCAGGTGTTGGTGGAGGCGATGTTGATGCTGTTGCTGTTGACGCGGAAGATGCCGGCGGCCATGCCGCCTGCGCCACCCGAGCCTCCGCCGCCGCGGCCGCCTGCTCCACCGTTGCCCCCTCGTCCGCCGACGCCACCGCGTCGGTTTTCGGGGTTGCCGCCGGCGCCGCCTGCTCCGCCCTGTCCGCCGTCGCCGGCTGCTCCGCCGTCACCGCCGCGCCCTCCGCTGCCGATGGTGCCGGCGTTGTTGCGGATGACGACGTTGCTGGAGTCGATGACCATGATGCCGATGGATGCGCCTCCGCCGCCTCCGGCCTGTCCGCCACGTCCACCGCCGCCCCCTGCGCCGCCGCCGCCGCCGCCGCCGCCGGAGCGGTTCGTGAAGCCGCAGTTCTGCC
>REDH01000053.1 GCA_007693585.1 Deltaproteobacteria bacterium | reverse complement strand
CCGCTCTCCGTACCGCCCGGCGCGGGGCCGCTCTCCGTACCGCCCGGCGCGGGGCCGCTCTCCGTACCGCCCGGCGCGGAACCGCTCTCCGTACCGCCCGAGACACCCGACGGGGCCCCGGGGTCCGTCGCCCCGGAGCGGGAGTCACCGCTGGCCCCGGAAATCGTCCCCGGCCGATCCGACTCGCTCTCGAAGGCACCGGGTGGCGGGTCCGGCCGGTCGGGCCGATCCGGTCGCGCGGGCCGCTCCGGCAGCGACTCTCCGGCCGTTCCGTCCTCGGCGCACGCTGGCACGAAGAACACCAACGCGGCCGCCAGGGCCATACCGTACAATGCAGTCGTCCGTGCCATCCTAGCGCTTCCGTTCAGCGACGCGCGGTGCTCGGCGCGGTCTGGTCGAGGGCGTCCACGCCCTCCTGCAGCATCTCGGCGGTTCGATCCCCCAGCGCGCCAAGATCTTCCTCCATCTCCTCGGCGCACAGGGCGACGTTCGCCTCCAGCGCGTCGGCGCGGGCCGCAACACTGCGCTCGATGGCCTGCGCGCGCTCGCGAATCGACCGCTCGAAGCCCTCGGCATGCCCCTTCATGTTCTGGATCGTCTTCTCGATGACGTGGCGGGGCGGCCGGGTCACGTCGCTCACGAGACGCAGCCAGCTCATCACCTTGAGGGTGAGGTAGGTGGCGTCGAACTCGTACCAGCGGAACCCCTGCGCCGTGGAACGCTGGAAGAAGTGATGGTTGTTGTGCCAGCCCTCGCCCAGGGTGATGATCGCGAGCAGCCAGTTGTTCCGCGACGTATCCGTGGTGTCGTACACCCGGCGGCCGAACACGTGACTGAGGCTGTTGATCGTGAACGTCCCGTGCCACAGCAGCACCGTGCTGATCAGGAAGCCCCAGACGATCCCCGCCCAGCCCCAGATCGCGAACAGCGCCGCCGCATAGAGCAGCGGCGGCAGCAGGTGGTGCCGATCCAGCCACACGAGCTCGGGGTACTTCGTCAGATCGCGCACCCGCTCGCGATCGGTCTCGTCCCACGCCCCCGAGAGAACCCAGCCCACGTGCGACCACCAGAAACCGTGCTGCTTCGGCGAGTGGACATCGGTCGGCTTGTCCGAGTGCCAGTGGTGGTGCCGGTGGTGCGACGCCCACCACAGCACGCCCTTCTGGGCCGATGTCTGCGCCAGGAAGGCCAGCAGGAACTGCATCACGCGACCCGCCTTGTACGAGCGGTGCGAGAAGTACCGGTGGTAGCCGGCCGTGACGCCGAACATGCGCAGCGCGTAGCTGCCGATGCACAGGGCGACGCCCTGCCACGAAAACCCGATCCAGATCAGCAGCAGGGGTGAGAAGTGCGCGAGGATGAACAGCGCCGACTTCGCGGTGAGATGCGGCGAGCGATCGATGTCGGTGGCGGCGGACATGGAAGTACGGATCCGGATCGAAGCAGGAGGAACGAGCCGGTGGGCGGAATCTCCGCCACCGGACAGGGCGAATCGCAGCGCAGCCGCTGCGGGGCGTGCCGGCGTCGCCGTGCCCATCGCACAGGATGGGCACTCATCGAGCACCTCGGCACCCGCTTCGATAATGCACCCGGACCGACCGCACAACCTTCCCGCGGCCCTTCGCTCCCGTGCCGCACCGCGCCGAACGCAACCGCACCCCCGCGCTTCCCGCGCGGCGCGCGACGGGCTACACTCGCGCGCGCCACCGGCGCCACAAGCGCCGATCCGATGCCCTCCCCCTGCCGCGGACTCCCCGATGAACCCCTGCCCTCCGCCCCGCACCCCGCTGCGCCTGCCCGCCCTTCTCGTCGCCACCCTCGCGCTCGTGGCCACCGCCTGCGCCCCCGAACTGCGCCCGGACATGCCCCCGCCCGGCGACGCCACCGCACCCGAGTCCAGCGAGGACGGCCTCCCGAGCGTGCCCGACCTCTCATCCGACGCCCTGCCCACCGACAACCGCCCCCTGGGCTTCCCCTGCACCGTCCAGCAACACTGCGCCGAAGACCTCGTCTGCGCCGCCGAACGGTGCCGGGAAGCACCCACCTGCCGACGCATCGAACAGTGGCGAAGCTGCGTGCGGCCCCTCGACGAACTCGAGGCCGGACTCGGACAGCGCGGCGCCTGCCTCGACCAGCGCTGCCGCGTGGTCTGCCAGACCGACGACCACTGCCTCCCCGGAAACAGCTGCACCGACTTCGGGCAGTGCCGGCCCTTCGACGGCACCCTCGAACCCTGGACCCCCACCCGCGGCGAACGCACCCGCGTCCACACCGGCTACGGCGAAACCCTCATCGACTACCCCATCGGCGTGCCCCTGGGCGGCTACGGCGAGCGCTCCTCCGGACTCGTCGGACGCGACCGCTACGCCTCCGCCCTGCGCTCCTCCGTCGGCACCATGCACGGCATGACCGTCCGCGCCGCCGCCCTCGACACCGGCGAACGACAGCTCCTCCTCGTCAGCATCCCCGTCATCTTCATCGGCGCCGACATCCACGAGGCCGTCGCGCGCGCCCTCCAGGACGCCACCGGACGCGACTGGCGCGATGACCTCATCATCGCCGCCTCCCACTCCCACTCCGGACCCGCACGCCTGTGGCCCCTCCCGGACAACACCCTCATCCCCCTGGGCATCCTCGGCATCGGCGACTACAGCCGCGAAATCCGCGACGGCATGATCCGCTCCCTCATCGACGCCTCACTCCTCGCCCTCGACGACCTCGAACCCGGACGCTTCGGCTGGTCCATCATCGAGGCCTTCGACACCGACGACGCCCTCGCCCGAGACCGATGGGGCGAAATCCCGCCCTTCGACGACAACCGCCTCCTCCTCATGCGCTTCGACGACGAGGACGGCATCCCCAAGGCCGTCATGGTCTCCTACGGCGTCCACGGCACCGTCAACGGCGACGACTTCGCCTCCAACGACGTCATGACCGGCGTCGAACGCGCACTCGAGGAAGCCCTCGGCGAAACCTTCGACCGCGTCGTCCCCACCTTCTTCGTCAACCAGAACTCCGGCTCCATGTCCCCCTCCAACGACGGACAACCCTTCCCCCAGGCCTTCGAACGCGCCGGCAGCATCTTCGTCGAACGATTCCTCGATGACCTCCTCGCCATCGACACCACCGACGACCTCACCCTCCGCTCCCGCACCTACCGCTTCCCCCTCACCTACGAAGCCCTCGGCTACGCCCCGGGCGAATTCCGCGCCCGCTCCACCGGCGACCAATTCACCTACGGCGCCCTCCAGTGCGCCGCCACCGGCTACGACGACGACCCCGACTTCGAGAACATCATGGACACCGAACGCCTCGAGTGCCTCGACGTCCAGCTCGTCTTCTTCAACCGCTCCCCCACCATGTTCATGACCGGGCAGATCACCGCCGCCACCCTCGGCGACCTCACCCTCCTCACCATGCCCGGCGAGCTCACCATGCCCCTCGGATGGGCCATCCTCCAGCGCCTCGAACAGGAAGAAGGCGTCGACCCCCTCCAGACCTGGACCGTCGGATACGCCCAGGACCACCACCTCTACCTCGCCCCCACCCGCGTCGGCGGCGACCTCCCCCCGTTCCCCGGCATCTCCACCCCCCGCGCCCCCTCCGAATACCCCGAATTCGCCTTCTCCTGGCTGCGCGGAGGATACCACCAGACCATGACCACCTGGGGCTGGAAGTACGGCGACTTCATGATCGACCGCGCCCTCGACGCCTACCGCATGCTCCAGGACCCCGACCACGTGCCCGCCGGCGGCACCGCCCTTCCCCGCGTCCTCGGCGAACGCGACGAGGAACCCTTCCCCATCGACGCCACCCCCGCAGACCTCGCCGGAACCATCGTCGAAGAACCCCCCACCTCCGTCGCCCGCTTCGAACCCATCGAGTTCGCATGGGTCGGCGGCGACCCCGGCGCCGAAGCCCCCCAGACCCCCCTCGTCACCCTCGAACGCGAGGAAAACGGCACCTTCAACCCCGTCCAGCTCGCCAGCCGACGCACCTACACCAACCGCGAATACCGGTTCATGACCCGCGTCCGCCAGAACGCCGACCGCTGGGAGTGGGTCGTGCGATGGGAGGAACTGCGCGACTTCCCCGCAGGCACCTACCGCTTCCGCGTACAGGGACACCACGCCACCACCGCCAACGACCGCACCAGCCGAACCCCCTACGAAACCACCTCGATACCCTTCACCCTCACCCCCACCGACACCCTCGTCCTCGAAGGCTCCCGCGACGGCGACACCCTCTCCCTCACCGCACACTACCCCCCCTACGAACGCCTCGAACTCACCCGCGTCTTCGACCGCGACTCCGGCTTCGACGACCGCGCCGTCTCCACCGGGCACTTCCGCCTCCGACACCCCCACACCCGCCCCGGACAGCTCACCCCCCTCCCCCCCGAGGACCTCGACACCGCCAGCCCCGACACCGTCACCGTCACCGACGCCAACGGCACACCGCTCGACGCCACCGTCGACATCACCCGCACCGGGGACGACGTCCGCGGCACCTCCCGCATCCACATCACCCTCGCCGAACCCGCCCCGGGAGAAGTCACCGTCACCCTCACCGACCGCTGGGACAACACCGCCCGCGCCACCTTCTGAACCCCAACCCGGCGCGGGCCGACCAGAGGACGCGCAGGAGGATGGACAGGAGGACGGGCCGACCGGAATCGTCCGCCGTCGTCATCGACCGCACGGCACATCCCACACGACCGCGAACAATCCCCGGGCAACGTCCGCGGTCATCATCGACCGCCACGGCACACCCCACACGACCGCGGACGATCCCCGGGCAACGTCCGCGCCGTGCACTCCCGAACCGGCGCCGGGCCAGTCGACAGCTCAGGGCGGCGCGGCGTCCAGGCCGTCCTCCAGCTCGACGCTCCCGTCCGGACGACGGACGTGCGGGTCGTGGGCATTCACCACGGTGAGACCCGGCGGCGGGCTGCCCGTCAGCAGCGCGAGGAGCTCGGCGCGGGTCGCGGCGGCGCGGGAGGGATCGTCGTCGAACGTCGCGTGGTGCACCCGTGTGGCCACCGAGGGCCGATGGCCGGGTGTCGTGACCTCTTGAACCTCCATGAACGCGTCCCCGGCGTGCAGGAGGAGGTCGCCGTCCCCGCGCTCGACGAGCACGCCGCAATGGCCCGCGGCGTGTCCGGGCAGCGCGACCATGCGCAACGTGGGGGGGACGCCGTCGAGCGCCGTGACGGGGAAGCCGTGCCAGCGGTCCTCGCCGAAGCGAAACGGCGCCCAGACCGGGTCGTGGTCGAAGTGAGCGGGCACGTAGCGCAACCGGTGCGACGGGCGGCGCGGGGTGCGGGCGACCTCCATCTCGGCGAGGTGCACGTGCAGGCGGGCGCGGGGGAAGGAGGCGAGGCCGCCGGCGTGATCGAGGTCGAGGTGGGTGATCAGGATGTCCGTAACGTCGTCCGGGCGCAGGCCGCGGGCGGCGAGGCGGGCGACCATGGTCTCGGCCGGATCGAGGCGGGGGCGGGCGAGGGCGAGGAAGGGCAGGCCCAGGCGGCGGCGCGCGCTGGCGATGTCTTCGGGACCGAAGCCGCTGTCGACGAGCACGACGCGGTCGCCCAGGGCAACGATGAGGGCGCGGGTGCTCAGGAAGCCGCGGCCGTCGACGTGGCGGGCGGGCGCGCCGAAGGGCGGGTGGAAGCTGGCGACGTTGACGGCGTGGACCTGCATGGCGGAATCAGCGTTCGGGGATGGGGATCTCGGGGACGCCCTCGCGGGCGGAGACGAGGAAGCGGATGAACGACCGGCGGACCCCGGCCTGGCGGTAGATGGTGAAGTGGCCCTCGCGCTCGTCCAGCCAGGTGGCGAGGGTGAGGGGGGTGCCGTCGACGGCCTCCTGGTTGCCGGAGGCGGTGCCGCGGTGGGTGCGGGTGCTCCACACGCCAAAGGGATCGGGGTCCCAGCCGGCGGGCTGGAGCAGGGGGAGGTCACCGGCGAGCGCGAGGTGGTCGGCGCTGCGAAAGGGGACGGCGTCGTCGAGGAGCCCGTTGATGATGTAGACGTGGGTTCCCGCGGGGCGCTCCGGGGTGCCGCGCCAGAGCGCGGCGTAGTTGCCGGGGTCGACCGGATCGGAGCCGAGCTGGGCGAGGTGGACGACCGGGTGAAAGCGGTCCAGCGGACCGCCGACGTTGAGGATGTTTCCGATGAGCGCGGTGAAGTCGATGGGGTCCTTGCGCTCGATGATCGTGTTCGCGAGGTAGCCGCCCACCCCGTGCAGGCCCCAGGCCACGTAGCCATCCTCGACGCCGGCGGCGAGGGCGCCGATGAGCGCGCCCTGCGAGTGGCCGCCGAAGACGGGGCGGGAGCGGTCGAGGGGACCGATGTCCGGGTGTCCGTCGAGCACGGCGGCGACGCGGAGCATGAGGCTCGCCTCGACGGCCTGCTGGACGAAGATGGTGCGGCCGGCCTCGGGGTTGAGGAAGTTGAAGGTGCTGATCTCGGGGTCGGCGCCGGGGCCGGAGCGGCCGTCGTGGAACTGGGGCACCCAGCTCAGGACCGCGAATCCCTCTTCCACGAGCTCCCGGATGACTCGGCTGTTGAACGGGCTGCGCAGGGTGGCGCCGGTGCCGTCGCTCCAGACGAGCAGCGGAGGGTTGGTGGCACCCTCGGGGAGCATGATGCCGATCGCGACCTCCTCGAGGCGCTGGACGATGGGGCGCCCCTCCCCGTCGAGCTCGATGGCGCCGCCGCTGTTGCCGTAGGGCGTGGTGCCCCGCATGAAGATCGGCAGCTCGACCACGCCGGCGTGGAAGACGCGCCCGTCACGGGTCAGCCCCTCCTCCTGCTCGAGGGACAGGAGCGCGGGGTCGTCCAGCTGGTCGGGATCCATGGCGAAGTCCCGCACGGTGCGCAGGAGAGCCGCAGACTCCCCCGTGGTGAAGACCGTGGCGACCGCCACCTCTTCCATCGCCAGGGAGGCGCGGTCCAGACAGCGCACGAGCGCGTCCCACGGGCCGTCCCCCTCGGGGTCCGCGTCGTCGAGGCGGCGCTGGAGCGCGGCGGGGCGGGCGATGCGCAGGCCCGCGTCGGCGGTCAGGCCCGCGCGCACGATGAACGCGTACCGGGTCGCGGGGCGCAGCGGAAAGCCGTGCACCGGAGAGGCGGCCAGAAGATCCGCCGGCGCATAGCGATCGGCGCGGCTGCGGACGATGACCTCGAGGGGCGTGAGCGTCCCGCACCGGTCGCGGGAAAGCTCCACGAGCTGGACCGTGGCGCGCCGGCGCAGGGAGTCGGCCGGGGCCGGCGGGGTATCGAGGGCCTCGGCCAGTCCGGGGATGCGCACGTAGAGCACCGGCATCCCGCTGAACCCGCGGACCTCCTCCTCGAAGACCCGGCGGTAGTCCGCCACGAGCCCGCGGTTCGACCGGGGAAAGCCCGCCATGGAGATCGTGCCGCGCTCCGTGACCCGCTCGTCGCTCGGCCACGGGGCGGCGAAGAAATCCTCGGCCACCGCGGCGTCATCCCAGTCGGGAACGAGCGGAGGGAGCGAGGAGTCGACCGTGACGCCACCGGAGTCCGTGGGGAACACCGGGACGAAGGTGGAGCCGGACTCCGACGGAACGCTCTCCCCGGAATCGGTCGCCGGAGGATCGTCGAGCACCTCGCACGCGAACAGGAGCAGGGAGGCGACGGCGAGGAAGGCGACAGGCGATGAACGCATGGGATCAGGCTCCGGGAGCGACAGGGGCGCCGGGACCGGGCCGCGGCGGGCGCATCCCCGTTGATACGGGGGTGCGGGGGCGGGGGCAAGGAGAAGGGATGGCCGCTCGCATCGCAACGGGTGCCCCGGGAGCCACGGCAGGGGCCGGTGAACAGAACCCGATACGCCCTCGTCCACTCCTCCGACAGCCGATCCCTTGGCCTTGCAAGGCTCGGCGCTTCACTCTAGGACGGTCGCGGTTCCGCTCGCACCGTCCCGGTTCCCGAGACACCCAGCCCATGCCGCCCCGCGGCATCGCCCCCGCCGAGGAGAATTCCCATGCGCCGCAACGCCCTCTTCCTGATCGGTCTCGCCGTGTCGATCTCCCTGCTCGTCGCCGCGTGCCGCCAGCCCCAGCCCACCTACGTCCGCGGGTCCGACCTGCCCGGCATCGACGACCCCGCCATGGGCCTCGGCCTCGACCGACGGGACCTGCAGCAGCTCACCCGCGAGAACCTCGACTCCTTCTTCGCCTCGCGCTTCTTCCAGCGCTCCGAGGCCAACCTCACCGGCCCGCCGCCCACCATGGCCATCATGACCATGGAGAACTGGACCACCGAGCACATCGAGCCGCAGCTCCACGCCCTGCTCGGCATGATGGAGACCGAGATGGTCAACAGCGGCGTCTTCACCGTGATCGCCGCAGCCCTCCGCGAGCGCCTCATGGACGAGCTCTACACCGCCCAGGGCGAGGAGTTCGACCAGGCGCGCGCCCTCAACCTCGGACGCCAGCTCGGCGTGCAGTACTTCCTCACCGGACGCGTCGTCGACGCCTCCGAGCGAACCGCCAACGCCCGCCGCATCCAGTACTTCATGTTCATGCAGGCCCTCGAGGTCGAGACCGGGGCCATCGTCTGGCAGAATCAGGCCGACCTCACCAAGGGCATCGTTCCCCTCTGAGGGCAGCGTTCCCCCCCGGAGGGCGGCGCGCCCCGCACGGGCAGCGCACGCCAATCCGACCGCGACCTCCCGGCCGACACCGCTTCGCGAGAACCCGACCCGCCTCCATGCCGCGCACCCTCCCACACCGCCTGTCCCCCGGCCTCGCGCTGCTGCTCGTGCTCCTCGCGCTGCAGCTCGGCGCCTGCGGCGGCTACGCACAGCGCATGGCCTCCGTGCACGACCGCGTCGACCGCGCGGACGTGAGCGGGGCCCTCGGCACCATCGACCAACTCGTCGGCCGCGCCGAAGACGGACGCTCCCCCGAGAAGCACGACCTCCCGCTGCTGCTGCTCGAGCGCGGGGCCCTGCTCCAGGCCGCCGGGAACCACGATGCCGCCGTACAGGACTTCACCGCGGCCGACCAGATGATGGAGATGCTGGACCTGACGCCCGACGGCTTCTCCGCCGCGGCGCGCTACCTCTTCAGCGACGACCTCACGCTCTACCGGCCACCGGTCTACGAAAAGCTCATGATCAACCTCCTGGCCATGAGCTCCTTCCTCCACCTCGGACGAACCTCATCGGCCCGGGTCGAGGCCCGGCGGGCCCGCGTCCTCATCGAGTTCTTCCAGAGCACGGAGTTCGCCGACCATCCGATGATCGGCGCCGCCAACTACCTCATCGGCGTCGCCTCGGAAGTCGCCGGTGACCGCTCGTCCGCCCTGCTCTTCTACCGGGACGCCTGGCGCGTCGCCCCCGCCCCAGGACTCGCCGAGTCCCTCGTGCGACTCTCCCACGGCACCCCGCAGGCCCGCTCCGCCGAAGTCCTCGAAGCCCGACAGCACCTCGGCCTCGGACCCGATGATCCCCCGCCCGCTGCCCGCGAGGAGATCATCGTCCTCGGCTTCAGCGGCCTCGCCCCCAGACGACAGGCCGAGCGGTTCCCCGTGGGCGTCGTCTACGCCTGGATCGCCACCGGAGACGGGGTCGCCCTCACCTCCGAACAGCAGGCCCAGTACAACCGCATCATGGCCGACGGCCTGCTCACCTGGGTCAACTACCCCATCCTCACCCGCGTCGAGAACCGCGTGCGCGGCTTCGACGTCTCCGCAAGCGGACACTCCGGCGCCCTCGACCACCTCGCCGACATCGAGAGCTTCGCCCTCGAGGAGTGGGACCGCCAGAAGGGCGGCATCGCCGCCGCCGCCATCACCCGCGCCATCACCCGAGTCGTCGCCCGCGAGGCCGTGCGCGCCGGCGGACGCGCCGCAGGCGTCGACGACGCCCTCTTCCCCGGCGCGAGCTGGCTCATCGGCGCCGCGGTCCAGGGCGGCATGCAGGCCGCCGACCGGCCCGACACCCGCGGCTGGACCACCCTCCCCGCTCACATCCACGTCGGCCGAATCCCCGTCACCCCCGGCGAACACACCGTGCGGGTCCAGCCCCGCGGGGCCAGCGGCGCCAGAGAGTTCACCGTCACCGTCCCCGAAGGCGGACAGCGCGTGATCGTCCTGCGCACCCTCTAGCGCCGCGCCAGGGGCAGCGGTCCAGCGCGCCACGGACCCCATCGCTCCGGCACGCGCCGCCTCAGCCGTCCAGCAAGCGCATACGGGGGCCCGATTGCCGGGACCCGTCGCACCGTCAGCCGTGAAGCGCGGCACGGGGACCGAGCCGCCCGGACACCCGCCGCTTCAGCGGTGCAATGCGGCACGGGGACCGAGCCGCCCGGACACCCGCCGCTTCAGCGGTGCAATGCGGCACGGGGACCGAGCCGCCCGGATACCCGCCGCTTCAGCGGTGCAATGCGGCACGGTCCGGATTGCCCGGACCCACCCGCTCGCCGCGAAGCGCCGTCCCCAGCTCCTCGCGCAGGGCGCGCCGCGCCGCCGGAGTGCGCCCGTCCAGCTCCGCAGGAATCTCCAGGTCCTCGACCTTCGGGAGCGCCTCCGGGACGATGCTGGTGTCCTGCTCGATGGACCGGCTCGCGCCGAGCCGGAACGCCGTGCCCGACACCGCGAGCAGCGCGCCGCTCCAGAAGGCCCACTGGCCCATGTGGGCCGCGAAGGCCCGCGCCTTCTCGCGGTGGCCGGCGCCGCTCAGGGGTCGGGGTACCGCGCGCGCGCAGTGACGGCAAGCCGCCTCGTAGATGCGCTCGAAGCGGGAAAGCACCGCGTCCGGATGGGAGACACGGCGCGCATGGGTCGCCGCGTTGCCCGCCATGTCGGCGAGGCGCTCGCGGTTCTGCAGCAGATCGAGCACGGCGGACCCGAACCGCTCGTGAGAGTCGGTGCGGTTGTGCGGCACGAGCAGGCCGTTGCTGCCATGAACCACCTGGTGGGCCACGCCCATGCCATCGTCATAGGCCACCACCGGCAGGCCCGTCCACAGCGCCTCGTTGACCACATTGCCGAAGGTCTCCGAAATCGACGTGTAGACGAAGAGGTCCGCGTGGGCGTACCAGTCGACGAGGGCCTCGTGACGCGCCTCGCCCGGGAAATGGATGCGATCGCCGTACCCGCTCGCCTCGGCCCGGGCGCGGAGATTGTCGTGGTGGAATCCGCCCCCCACCAGCGTCAGCGTGACCTCCTCGTCCGCCGGCGCGATCGCCTCGACGAAGAGATCCAGCAGGTCATCCAGGTTCTTCTCCCGATCATGACGGCAGACCACGAGGAGCCGCTTGCCATGAACGAAGTGCTTCGGGAACGGATCCGCCCCGGGACTGCGCGAGAAGACCGTCGGGTTGATCGGCCGCCCCACGACCTCGATCGGCACCGTGACCCCCCGCTCCCGCCAGTAGTCGACCATGTGCCGGCTCTGCACGATGAACGCGTCGCCTTCATTGTACATGCGGGCAAAGCTCCGCTCCATCTTCTCCCCGTTGTGCCGGAGCACCTCGCGGACCAGCGGATTGGCGTAGAGCCCGTCGGACACCAGGAAGTGGCTGTGCGTCGGCAGGTGGATGATGTGCGTGTTGAGCACCGCCGTGCCCCACATCTTCCGCATCCACGTCGAGTAGTGGATGTTGTGTCCACTCACCTGCCCGTGGATCACGTCCAGCCGAGGAGGGTTCACCAGCTGCTGCGGCGGCCACGGCACGGCCACGCGGACCTTCGGGTGAGATGGATAGGGCACACCCCGAAAAAGGTGTACGCTTGCTCCACTCGGCGGAGCGGCACCGTCGGACTGGGGGCCCATCAGGACCACATCGTGCCCGCGCCCACTCATCCCCTCGAAGAGGAAGCGGGTGTGGATCGCCGGGCCGGACTGGACGGCAACCGACGGAAAGTCCGTGTGAATTCCGATTCTCATAATCACTCTCCAGTGGGGTGCCCGCTCCCGCGTCCAGCGCCCTGGTCAAGGCGCGGACAACAGGGCAGGCCGATCATCCACCCGAAAAGAGAGCAACTTCCGGGCCAACCCCGCTCCGCTGCCCATCCGGCGAGCGCCGCACGACCGCGCCGCGGCGGGCGCGTTCCCGCGGAACAGGGTTCACCCCGAACGACAGGACGCCGGGCGGCAACGGACGATCACGACACGTCCGGTGGGCCCCGCACAATCATGCCGCGGACGACGGCCCCCTGCGATCGGGGGGGCACCCGACTCAGCCAGCCACACCACCGGTGACACACGATCACGGTGCGCAGCAGGAGTGCCCGCGGTCGAGAACCGCCCTGCACGACCCGCCGCCGACCGGCGGCGCACGATCGATCACCCCGCGTCCGACGCCCTCGCTCGGTCGGGACCCGCTCCGGCAACGGCCTCCGCCCGCTCGACACAGAAGTCGAGCACCGCCCGGTTGCGCTCCACATGGTCGCGCTCGTCGTGCAACCCGTCGTAGACGAAGGTGCGCACTGGCGCGGTGGCCGCTTCGGCCAGGCGGTGGACGCACGCCACCGGCACGATCTCGTCCTGCCGCCCGTGCATCAGCAGCAGCGGTGGGCGCACCCGCTCGATGGCTTCCACCGGACGCACCGCCGCCACGCTGTAGCCGGCGATGGACTCGGAGATGCGGATCGCCGCCTTGTTGAGGGCGTGGGGGAAGTGCATCCGCTGAGCCCCCAGCTCGAGGATCGACGTCAGCTCGTCGAAGACCGCGTCCACGACCACCCCCACGACCTCCGGGCGGTCGCGTCCGCCGAGGGCCAGCAGGGTGGCCACTCCGCCCATGGATGTCCCGGCGACGACCACGGGCCCCACGCCCCGGTCCGCCACCCAGTCGATCGCCGCGTGCACCGTCCGCGCCTCGCGCAGGCCGATGGTCGTCCGGCCGTACCCATTGGTGCCGTGGCCGGGGAAGTCGAAGACGAGCACGTTCACCCGACTGGCCAGCTCCGCCACGAGCGGCAGCATCCACGAGCGATCCCGGCTGCGCCCGTGTGCCACCACCGCGGTCAGGGTCGCACCCTCGCAGGGCACGTACCACGCCCCCGACCCCTCGGAGAGGGTCACCTCCTCGAACGCCAGCCCGTGGTCGGACGGACTTCCCCAGCGGCGGAAGGCCCGGGCCGGGTTCGGCCACACCACCGTCCCCACCGCCCAGCCGATCGCGCCCACGGCACCGGCGCCGGCCAGCGCGCTCCCCCACAGCACTCCACGCAGCAGCTTCCCCCCGCGGCCCGTCATGCACCCTCCCGCTGGTCCATCGCGCGATACACCGTCGCGTAGAGCTGCACCTGACGGATCATCGACGCCAGACCGTTGGCCCGCGACTGCGAGAGGTGCTCGCTCAGACCGAGCTCGTCCACGAAGGTCGGCGGCGTCGTCAGGATCGCCTCCGGCGGCTGGTCGTCGTACACCCGCAACAGCAGCGCGATCAGCCCCCGCACGATCGCCGCGTCGCTCCACGCCTCGAAGCGCACCCGACCGCCCTCGAACGCCGGAATCAGCCACACCTGGCTCTGGCACCCCTTCACCCGATACCGATCCTCACGGCGCTCCTCCGCAAGCTCCGGCAACGCCTTCCCCGCCTCGATGATCCGGCGATACCTCGCCTTCCAGTCACTCAGCTCCCGGAACTCCGACACGATGGCGGTCGTCCGGCTGTCAATGGTCTCTGCGCTCATGGCTCGCGTGGTTCAGAGGAAGTCGCGCGTCCCGGAGGAACGCACCGCCACCGGCGTCAGACCAGCAGCTCCCGTGCGGTGTAGATCGCCTCGATGAACGCGTCCACGTCCTCCAGCGTATTGTACGGCGCAAACGACGCACGCGCCGTCGCATGCACCCCGAGACGATCCATCAACGGCTGCGCACAGTGCTGACCCACCCGGATCGCGATGTTCTGCTCGTCGAGCAGCGTCCCCAGATCGAAGCTGTGCACCCCCTCCAGCGTGAACGCCAGAATCGGCCCCTTGTGCGCCGCAGTCCCCGTGATCCGCGCCCCCGGAACCTCCAGCAGGCGACCCGTCGCATGACGCAACAGCTCCGCCTCCCACGCCGCGATCCGGGACCGACCCAGCGACTCGATGTACGACAGCGCCGCACCCAGACCGATCACCTGCGCAAACGGCGGCGTCCCCGCCTCGAACCGGTGCGGCGGATCGTCGAACGTGCTCTCCTCGAACGTCACCCGATCCACCATCTCCCCACCCAGCAGATCCGGCGGCATCGACGCCAGCACCTCCTCCCGGCCGTACAGGATCCCGCACCCGCTCGGCCCGAACATCTTGTGCCCCGAACACACGAAGAAGTCACACCCGAGCGCCGCCACATCCACCTCCGCATGCGCCGCGCTCTGCGCGCCGTCCAGCAGCACCGTCGCCCCCACCGCCTTCGCCATCCGCACCATCTCCGACGCCGGATTCACCGTCCCCAGCGCGTTCGACAAATGCACGAACGACACCATCCGCGTCCGCGGACCCAACAACGCCCCGAACGCCTCCAGATCCACCTCCCCCCGCTCCGTGATCGGCGCCACCCGCAGACGCGCCCCCGCACGCGCACACGCACGCTGCCACGGCAGGATGTTCGCATGATGCTCCATCGCCGTGATCACCACCTCGTCCCCAGACGACAGGTTCGCCCCACCCCACGCACGCGCCACCGCGTTGATCCCCTCCGTCACCCCGCGCACGAACACGATCTCCGACGCCGACCGGGCTCCCAGAAACGCCGCCGCCTGCGCACGCACCCCCTCGTACATCGCCGTCGCCTCCTGCGACAACCGATACGCCCCCCGACGAACCGTCCCGTACTCCCGCCCGTAGAACCGCACCAGGCGATCGATCACCACCTGCGGCTTCTGCGACGTCGCCGCCGTGTCCAGATACACCAGCGGCCGCTCCCCCTCCCCCACCTCGAAGATCGGAAAGTCGCCCCGCACCACCTCGCCCCGCAAGGGGGCTGCTCCATTCGTCGTCATCTGATCCTCGCCATCCGGAAACCCACCCCCTCCACCGCTCCATCGCGGCTCTAGTCCTCGCGGAACATGGACGCAATAGGTCCACTTTGTCGGACAGGCCCCTGGTGAGCGCGCACTCAACACACTTCCCATCCTCGCCGAACCCCTGTAGGTATACACCCGAACGCCACGCTCGGGGCGCAACCGCTCACCATGCGGCGCCCCCCGGGGGGGAAGCCCACCGAAGCGTACCGGTCACGTCCACCATGGCTCGAGCCCGCGCAGCGCGCGCCAGCGCGCCCGCACCGCCCCGGAATCCACGGCACCTCCGCACACGCAGGTGCCGTCCCCAACCACCCAGAGGACTCATGCCCCTTCGCTCCCCCACCCTGCGCATCACTGCGCTTGCCCTGCTGCTCGGCCTCCTCGCGGCCTGCAGCGACGACGACACCACAGGCCCGGGCGCCGGAACGGGCTCCGAGCAACCCTCCGAGCAACCCTCCGAGCAACCCTCCGAGCAACCCTCCGAGCAACCCTCCGAACAGCCTTCCGAACAGCCTTCCGAGCAACCCTCCGGACAGCCTTCCGAACAGCCTTCCGAGCAACCCTCCGGACAGCCTTCCGGACAGCCTTCCGGAGAGAGCTCGGGGATCGATCCGGCGGACATGTTCTGCGCCGTTTGGGACGGAATGCTGACCGAGGAGCCCGGCCCTTCCCCACCACCCGACTGCATGACATTCGAGGGCCTTGCCCGGGTGCAGTGCGCCGAGCACTGGTTCTGGCACGGCCTGCGCGATCACCTGGATCAGCGCTGGGAGGCCGTGGCGCAGCTCACCGCGGTCATCGACGCAGGCGGGGAGATCGAGACCCTGGGTCTGGCGCGGATGCACGCGCTGCGCGGCCAGCTTCTCATGGCGATCATGCTCGAGCACGGGCGCTTCGACGTCATGACCGACATGCGCGCCGACATGCAGCGCGTGCTCGAGCTCGACCCCTCCAATCCCATCATCCCGAGCTTTCTCGACAGCATCGACCTCATCATCGCCCACAACACCGGCAACACGGAGGCGATGCAGGCCATGCACTCGCGCATCTGGGAGAACGTCGAGCGTTGCCCGCTCGGCAACATCCTCTCCATCTCCGGGGTCGCCATCGGCATGCCGATGAACACCGGATGGCCGCAGGAGATCGTGGATGCACTGGACGAGTGGGACTGTGTCGGGGTCGACTTCTGCACGCAGAACACCTGGCGGGCCCCCTACGCCCAGCCAGGCCTCGCGTTCCACTTCGGCGAGGCCTTCGCCCGGGTGGGCAACCGCGATCGCGCCGAGGACTATCTGACCGCGGCGCTGAACGCGGAAGGCCACGACACCTGGCCCTACCGGGCGTTCGCCCAGGCGAGCCTGGACGATCTGGATGGCTGGATCGCGGACTTCGAGGGACTCGCGGCCGATGAGGACGCCACCCACCTCACCTACGCCGGTCAGCCGTTCGGGTGCGTCTTCTGCCATGCGCAGGCACCGCCGGCGAACCTCGTTCCGAACGATCGCATGGGTCTGCAGACCAACGTCCTCCCCTTCGACGACGGTGGCCCCGCAGAGCCGGGCTCCACCGGCCCCCCGCCGAGCGGCGCCGGCGCCTGCGACAACGCGGCGGACCTGGACATCCTCGGCACCTCGGACGACGTGGGTGGAACCGTGGGGAGCTGCTCCATGGGCTGCTTCGGCCAGGGGGCGGCCTGCATCAGCCAGTGCGTGCAGGACGACACCGGTCTGTCGAGCGACTGCAGCGACTGCTTCGGGTCCGTCGGCCAGTGCACCATCGACCGCTGCGCGTTCCAGTGCATCAACGCCGGGAGCTCCGCCTGCCAGACCTGTCAGCAGAGCAACTGCTTCCCGGCGTTCGAGGCGTGTGCCGGGGTCGAGATGCCCTGACGACCGAGCGGCCGCCTTTTCGCCTGGCCCTCCGGCGGCACCGGGACGCCAGCGCGATCTCAGGCGACGTCGTATTCCGGAGCGGTCGCCGCCTTCATCTCCCGCACGAACGTCTCGAGGTCGCCGAGCAGGGCCGGCACGTCCCCGAGCCCGTCGGCGATGCGCCGCACGATGGCGGATCCGCTGATCGCGCCGGCGGCCCCCATCGCGAGGGCGGCGCGAACCTGGGCGGGCGTGGAGATGCCGAAGCCGAGCACACCGGGTGCCGCGTTCATCTCCCGGAGCTGGCGGAACACGGCCTCGGGCTCGTGCCGCACGGTCTCCTCCGCTCCGGTGACCCCGGAGCGGCTGACCACGTAGACGTAGCCTCGGGACGCGGCTGCGACGGCCGCCAGGCGCTCCGCGTCGGCGTTCGGGGTGGCGATGAGCACCGGAGCGACCCCCTCCTGCGCGGCGGCGGTGGCGAAGGGTCCCGCCTCGCGCACGGGCACATCGGCCACGAGCACGGAGTCGACTCCCGCGCGGGCGACCCGTTGGTAGAAGGACGCGATGCCGTCGTGGAAGACGAGGTTGGCGTAGGTGAGCAGGCCGAAAGGCACGTCGGGGTGCTCCTCGCGCAGGGTCCGCAAGGCTTCGAGGCAGTCGGAGATGCGGACGCCACCGGCGAGGGTGCGCACGGCGGCGGCCTGGATCACCGGGCCGTCGGCGACCGGGTCGGAGAAGGGCAGCCCGAGTTCGAGGGCGTCGGCCCCACCCCGGATGAGGGCCCGCATGATGTCGAGGCTGGTGGGGATGTCCGGGTCACCGACCATGACGAACGGAATGAACGCCCCTTGCCGTTGCAGGGCGAGGCGTTCGAACATGCGGGCGTAGCGGTCCATGGGGCGCTCGGGGTTGGGGGAGGCGGCGGATTCAGGCGTTCTCGAGGAGACGTCGTGCGGTCTCCATGTCCTTGTCTCCCCGGCCGGAGAGGTTGACGAGGAGGTCGAGTTCGGTGTCCGCGCTCTCGGCGATCCGGATGGCCTCGGCGATGGCGTGGGCGCTCTCGAGGGCCGGGATGATGCCTTCCTCGCGGGAGAGGCGCTGGAAGGCGGCGAAGGCGTCGTCGTCCGTGCAGCCGACATAGCGGGCCCGTCCGGTGGCGGCGAGGTGGGCGTGTTCGGGGCCCACCCCGGGGTAGTCGAGACCGGCGCTGATGGAGTGGGTATCCGACACCTGTCCGTCCTCGTTCTGCAGCAGGAGGGTGTGGGCGCCGTGGAGGATCCCGCCGCGTCCGCGCAGGAGGGTGGCGCCGTGTTCGCCGGAGTCGAGCCCGTGTCCGGCGGGCTCGACGCCGATGAGGTCCACGTCTTCCTCGTCCACGAAGTCGGCGAAGATGCCCATGGCGTTGGAGCCTCCGCCGACACAGGCGATGACCGCATCGGGCAGGCGGCCGGCCTGCTGGATCATCTGGTGCCGCGCCTCCTCCCCGATGACCCGCTGGAAGTCGCGCACCATGGTGGGAAAGGGATGCGGGCCGGCGACGGTGCCCAGGAGGTAGTGGGTGGTCTCCCAGGAGGCGGCCCAGTCGCGCATGGCCTCGTTGATGGCGTCCTTGAGGGTACGGTCCCCGCTCTCGACGGGAACGACCTCGGCGCCCATGAGCCGCATGCGGAGCACGTTGAGGTGCTGTCGCTCGACGTCGATGGCCCCCATGTAGATCCTCGTCTCGAGACCGAAGAGGGCGCCGACGATGGCGGTGGCCACCCCGTGCTGCCCGGCACCGGTCTCGGCGATGATGCGCCGCTTTCCGATGCGCTGCGCGAGGAGGGCCTGGCCGAGGACCTGGTTGGTCTTGTGGGCTCCGCCGTGCAGCAGGTCCTCGCGCTTGAGCCAGATGCGGGCGGGAGTGTCGGCGCACAGGTTGCGGCACCGCCACAGGGGGGTGGGCCGGCCGGCGAAGTCGCGCAGCAGGGTTTGCAGGGTCTCGTGAAAGTCCTCGTCTTCGCGGGCGTCGAGGAAGGCGGCCTCGAGCTCCTCGAGGGCGGGCATGAGGATCTCCGGCACGTAGGTGCCGCCGTAGGAACCGAATCGACCATCGAGCTTCATGTCGCGTTCTCGGGAGGGACGGCTGCGCGGCCGGGACCACGGAGCCTGGTGAAGAAATCCCCCAGAAGGTCGGGGCTCTTGAGCCCCGGGTGGCTCTCGACGCCGCTGTTGACGTCGAGGGCGTGGCAGCCGAGCGCGTCGGCGGCCTCGGCGTTGTCGGGGCGCAGGCCACCGCTCAGGATCAGGCGCGAGCGGTCGGGCACGCTGTCGAGGAGACCCCAGTCGAAGGTCTCGCCGGTGCCCCCGCGGACCCCCTCGCGCCAGGTGTCGAGGACCAGACGGTCGGCGCCGAACGCGTCCGGCTCGGGGATGTGGTCGCGCACCCGCACGGCCTTCCACACCTCGGTGCTCTCCGGCACCGCGGCGCGCACGGCGGCGATATCCGCGGCGGACTCCTCTCCGTGGAGCTGGACCGCGTGCAGCCGGAGTTGCGCGGCGGCGCGTCCGATGGCGGCAGGGTCGTGGTTCACGAAGACCCCCACCCAGCGCAGCCGGGGTGCCCCGGCCTGAATCTTCGGGGCCTGGGCGAGGCTGACCGCCCGGGGAGACTCGGGGGCGAAGATGAGCCCGCCCATCGTGGCGCCCGCGGACCACACCCGCTCCGCCCCCTGATGCCGGGTCAGCCCGCAGACCTTGACCGGCCCGAAGACCAGCCGCCGGATGGCGCGCTCCACGCTCGGCTCGCGCATCAGGCTGGTGCCGACGAGGAAGGCGTCCACCCGGTCGCGGTAGCACTGGACGTCTGCGTGGCTCTCGATACCGGATTCGCAGACGACCACCCGGTCCTCGGGAATGAGCGGAAGCAGGCGGGCGGTGGTGTCGAGGTCGATGCGCAGGGTCCGGAGGTCGCGGTTGTTGACGCCGACGACGGGCGCGCCGAGCGCCGCTGCGCGACGGGCCTCCTCGGGGGAGTGGACCTCCGTGAGGGTGTCGACCTCCAGGCGGTCCGCCATGGCCTTGCACGCGCGCCAGCCCTCGTCGTCGAGAACGCTGAGCATCAGGAGGACTGCGTCGGCGCCGTGGGTGCGCGCCTCGGCCACCTGCCAGGGCTCCAGGACGAAGTCCTTCCAGAGCACGGGTCCGGGCACGATCCGGCGGACGCGCTGGATGAAGCCCGGATGGCCCTGGAAGTATTGCTCGTCGGTGAGCACCGAGACCGCGTCCGCGAACGGCGCGTAGGCCCGGGCGATGGCTTCGAGGTCGAAGTCGGGGCGGATGAGGCCGCGGCTGGGAGAGGCCTTCTTGCACTCGCAGATGAACCCGGTGCGCCGACGCCGCAGGACGGCCTCCAGGCTGCGATCGCTCGGGGCGGCCCGCGCGAGGAGCGCCTCGAGGGGGGTGCGCGCCTTGCGCTCGTCCACCTCCCGACGCTTGTGGGCGAGGATCTCCTCAAGCGCCATCGGGCCGCTCCGGTTCGGGGGCCTGGCTCGCCTCGGCCCATCGCGCGAGGCGCTCGGCGGCCCCGCCACCCGCCAGGGTCTCGAGGGCCAGCGTGGTGCCGCTGCCGAGATCCTCGGCGAGGCCGGCGATCCACGCGAGGGCGCCGGCGTTGATGGCGATGGCCTCGAGATGAGCCACCGGGGCCTGGCCGGCGAGGGCGGCACGCAACCAGCGGGCGTTGTCCTCGGGCGCCCCGCCGGCGAGGGCGTCGATGGGGCGACGGTGCACCCCGGCCTCTTCGGGGGTGAGCTCGAGCTCGGCCACCGATCCATCGCGCCAGATCGCTGCGGTGGTCACGTCATGCAGCGCGATCTCGTCCATGCCGGCGCCGTGGACGACGAGGGCCGCGGAGCACCCGAGCTTTCCGAGGGTGTGGGCGATGGGCCGGACCAGAGCCGGGTCGTAGACGCCCATGAGCTGGATCGGCGGGGTGGCGGGGTTGGCGAGGGGGCCCAGCAGGTTGAACAGGGTTCGGGTCCGGAGGGCGCGCCGCACGGGCATCGCGTGGCGGACGCCCGGGTGGTACTGTGGCGCGAAGAGAAAGCACAGGCCGGTCTCGTCGAGGCATGCCCGGCTGACGGCGGGCGGGGCATCGAGGCGGACGCCGAGCTGCTCGAGCACGTCGGCGGAGCCGCACTTCGACGACACGCTGCGGTTGCCGTGCTTCGCGACCGGGATGCCCATCTCCGCGGAGAGGATGGCGACGGCGGTCGAGATGTTGAGGGAGCCCACGCCGTCCCCGCCGGTGCCGCAGGTGTCGGCAAAGGGATAGTCCGGCCGCGGAAACGGGGTGGCGGCTTCGCGCAGGGCCTCGGCTGCGCCGGCGATCTCGTCGGGCGTCTCGCCGCGGGCCTTGAACGCGCCGAGCAGCGCGGCGATCTCCACCTCGGCGAGCTCGCCGGCGATGATGCTCCCGAAGAGCGTTCGCGTCTCCACGCGGGAGAGGTTTCGCGCAGCCAGGGTGTCGAGGGCGGCGGCGACGGTGCGGGCTGCATCCTGCGTCATGGGCGCGCTTCGGCGGCGGAGGGCGAGGAGTGGACGGTCCCGGCCCACGACAGGGCCGCGGCGATGAGCAGCCCCCCTTCCGGGGTGAGGATGGACTCGGGGTGGAACTGCAGCCCGAGGACGGGGTGACTGCGATGGCGGACGGCCATGACGAGCGGCGGGCCATCGTCGTCCCGATCGAGGGTGGCTGTGACGAGGAGATCGTCCGGCACCCGATCGGCGGCCAGCGAGTGGTACCGGCCGACGGTGACGGGAGACGGCAGCGCGTCGAGTACCGGCCCACCCGAGTGGCGAACGCGGGCGCTCTTGCCGTGCACGATCTCTCCCGCGGGGCCGACCAGCCCGCCGTAGGCCTCGACGATGGCCTGGTGCCCGAGGCACACACCGAGGATCGGCACGCGATCGCCGACGGCGCGGATCAGGTCGATGCATACCCCGGCCTGCGCGGGTGCGCCCGGGCCGGGAGAGAGGACGAGCAGGACGGGCCCGTCGCCGTTCACCCGACCGAGGAGATGGGCGAGATCGGTGTCATTGCGCCAGACCTCGACCTCCGCGTCACGGCGGGCGAACTCGTCCACGAGGTTCCAGGTGAAGGAGTCGTGGTTGTCGATGAAGACCACGCGCATCAGTCGTCTCCCGGATCGGGGATGCCGAGATTCGCGGTGGTGATGGCCGCGAGAACGGACGCTGCCTTGCGCCGAGTCTCCTCGGCCTCGCGTGCTGGCACCGAGTCGTGCACGACCCCGGCCCCGGCCCGCACGGTGGCGACCCCGTCGCGCACCACGGCGGAGCGGATCACGATGGCCGTGTTCATCTCCCCGCGGAAGGTCAGGAACCCCACGGCGCCGCCATAGGCCCCGCGGCGGCTCGTCTCGTGTTGCCGCAGCAGCTCGGCCGCTCGGATCTTCGGCGCCCCCACGAGGGTGCCCATGTTCATGCACGCCGCATAGGCGTGGAGTGCGTCGAGATCGGGCGCAAGCTCCCCCTCGACCACCGAGACGAGGTGCATCACGTGGGAGTAGCGCTCCACGGTGAGCAGCCGGGAGACCTGCCGCGTCCCGCGGACGCTGACCCGGGCCACGTCATTGCGGGCAAGGTCCACGAGCATCATGTGCTCGGCGAGCTCCTTGGTGTCGGCACGCAGCTCCGCCTCGAGGCGGGTATCCAGATCGGGGTCCAGAGACCCGTCCCCGGTCCGACCGCGCCGCGCGGTCCCCGCGATGGGACAGATCTCGATCCGCCGCTCCGGCTGCCGCACCCGCACGCAGGTCTCGGGCGACGCGCCGAAGAGCACCTCATCGCCCTCGTGGACGAGGAACATGTACGGGCTCGGGTTGGTGCGCCGGAGCACGCCGTACGCCGCGAGCGGGTTCGGGCAGGGCGTCCGGAAGGAGCGGCTGGGCACGATCTGGAAGACGTCGCCGGCCACGATATGGCGCTTGAGCTGACGAACCTTCTCCTCGAAGACCTCGTCGGGGGTGTCCGTCTCCACATCCGAAGGGGCCTCCGGAGCCCGGCGGCCGCCGCCCGGGTCTCCCGCCGCCGGCGCCGCCTGCACGGCGCGGGTGAGCTGCTCCACCTGGCGGGTGGCGTCATGGTACGCCGCCTCGGCACCGTCGCCACCGAAGACGCTGGCCAGCACCGTCGTGCTGCCCGACCGGTGATCGATCAGGACACAGGTCTCCGGGATCCAGAACGCGAACCGCCGCTCCGCGCCGTGCGCGTCGCGGGCCGGAGGCAGAACCTCCCACAGATCGATGAGATCATAGTCGAGGATGCCCGCCGCGAAGTGCGCCATCGGGCTGGGCGCCGAGATGCACCGTACCCCGAGCACGAGCGTTCGAAGAACATCAAGGACCGAAGGCTCCCGCAGTCGCGTCGCCTCGTCCCGCGGACCGGCGGGAGAAGGCGGCGGCAGAATCTCGAGCGCCGGCAGGCCGGCCTCCGCATCGCGCTCTTCCCGCGGCATCGCCGACGGACGGATCCGCAACGTACTCCGCTCGCCCGGGGACGCCCCAAGCGCATCGAGCTGCTCGGTCGACCGGCCCGGACGGGGATCCCGACCCCGCTTCGGGCCGATCATCTGGGTCCTCGACGGAGAATCCTCCGGATCCACCGCAGGAAGCTCCTCGGTGGGCGTGCGCTCCCGCTCCCCCCGCTCCCCGGCGGCATCCTTGCCCGCCGCACGCGCCCGACGCAGCGGGCGCACGGTAAACCCCCGCGGGACAAGCCGGCCCTCCAGCCACGGAAGCAGCGCGGCCCCGTTCGTGGTCAGCGCCCGCACATGCACCGCATCCCCCACGCACTCCACACGCAGCGCCGCGCGCGGAACGAGGACCGAACGCTCGTGCGCACCCGTCGCCGCGTCCGCCGACTCCAGCAGCAGCGTGTCCCTTCTCCTGCCCCCGTCCGTCAGCGTCGCGAACAGCGCCAGCGGATCGGGCAGCGCATCCACCCGCCGATAGAGCGGAAGGACATGCCCGGGATGGACGGTGGGTTGCATCATGAGCGGCGCTCGACTCGTCCGGCAATCACCGGACCCGCGAAAAGGACTCCATCCTCCGACAGACCCCCCGAAACGGCTCCGCGGCCACCGACGCGCGACCGAACACCCGGCCCGGAAGCCCGCGACACGGGGACCCGGAACGTTCTCCGGGCCGGACAACCGGCCCGCGTCGGAACACCCCGGGCCGAAAGCCCGCGACACGGCGCCACCGCACGCGGTGGATCCACAAGGGAGAATGACCCCGCGACCCGCGGGTGTCAAGGCGAACGCCTGCGTCGCCGAAGGGCATCCATGGAACGTGCGGAGCGGCGGCGGAGCAGGACTCGTCCGTCGAAACAATGGACTTGCCTCCGCACGAATCGGGCTGTATGACGCGCGGCGTCGCTCCGAGGGTCCCCACGGGACGTGAATCCATCGGCCCATCCTGTGGCCGGTTCCGGAACAGCGCCCCACCTGCGCACAGGCGCACGGGCCGAAGAGCATCACCAAACCAGCTGGGGGGGGAAATCCAGCGGGTCCGACGGGAAACGTGTGCCGCGAAAGCACACCCGATTCGACCTTCAATGTCAGCGGGCGAGACCTCGAACGCGCGCAGCGCGACCCACCGAGGCTCGGTCAGGAGGAAAGACGTAAACCGGAACGCCAGACGGAATCCGTGTGCCGCGAAAGCACACCCGATTCGACCTTCAATGTCAGCGGGCGAGACCTCGAACGCGCGCAGCGCGACCCACCGAGGCTCGGTCAGGAGGAAAGACGTAAACCGGAACGCCAGAACGCCGATCGGCAGCACGCCGTTCGCCCGTCTTCGATACATCAGGATACGAACCACATGAACGCAACACGCTGGACTGCACTCACCCTTCTCGCTCTCGCGCTCGGCACCGCCGGATGCGGGGACAGCGACTCCACCCCCGTGGCGTCGGATGACTCGTCCTCCATGGACAGCACCTCCGAGACGCCGCAGACTTCCGAGACGCCGCAAACCTCCGAGACGCCACAGACCTCCGAGGCGCCACAGACCTCCGAGACGCCGCAGACCTCCGAGACGCCGCAGACCTCCGAGACACCGCAGACCTCCGAGACGCCCACCAGCACGCAGCCCCCCCCGACGGGCGACGCCTCCCTGCAGTGGCGTTCACTCTTCGGCAGCAACGTACAGCAGGGATCGCCGTGGAGCGGACAGGTCGTGCAGGGCGTGGCGTGGGACGGCGACTCGCCCCTCGTCTTCATGCTCTGCGCGACGGAGGACGCCACCTGCGCGTCGCCGATCCTCATCCGGGAGGTCACGACGGAGGAGCGAACCGCCGGCGGAGGCTTCCCGCTGATTCAGCCGAGCAGCGGCCCGACCACCGTCGTCGGCGACCTGCCGGCGGGTGAGTATCTCGTGATGATCTTTCTCGATCACCGCCGCAGCCGCGACGCCGGATTCGCCTGGAACAGCGGATTCGAGACCCGCGAGACCGCCTGGGGTGGCGTCGTCAGCGAGTGGGACATCATGATGTCCGCCAACGAGAGCAACGCCGACGGCAACCTCCCGCCCCAGACCGTCTCCGTGACGCTGGTGGACAATGAGACCGCCGACCTGGGAGACATCTTCCTGCGCCACTTCCACGAGCGGGATCTTTCGCCGGAGCGCCCCGTCGAGGATGCGACCGTCGTGGTCGCCACGCGGTCGGGGCTCCGGTTCATCGACCTGCGCACCTGGGAACTGTTCTCGGAAGAGGGATTCCTCGGCCCCGAATACGAGTTCATGCCGCGTGACGCGAACAACGAAGCGTTCGAAAGCGCCATCTGTGGCCTGGTCGACGGCCCCGGCAACACGGTCTGGGTGCTCTACGAAGGTGGCCGTACACTGGCCGGATTCGCCATCCAGTACGACGTCGAGGCGCGCAGCACCCTCCACGGGGGCAACCGGGTTCTCTTCCCGCAGCCTCCCCCCGGCGTGACGCAGGTGACCAACCCCTGCCGGGCCATCTACCACGAGCATGACGACGCCGGCTTCCTCTTCGCCACGAACGCGCAGGCCAACGGGGCCGACGCCCCCCGCGAGGGCGTCTGGTATGCCAACGTCTCGGACCTCGGCGCCGGCGACATCACGGCGGGTCTCCTGGACCGCAACGCCGACGACATCCTTCGCGTCGGCATCGGCAACCTCGCCGCCCACGAGGGCATCCTCTACCTGTCGCTGTCACCCAACAGCCAGGACCACGAGAACTTCGCGCCGGCGTTCACCCTCGACCGCCACAACGTCATGGTCGCGCCCATCGGCACGGACGGACGGCCGGACGTGACCCCCGACGACGGCGACTTCCGGATCTGGCAGGGCCAGAACTTCAACCGCGGGTTCCCGACGCGGATCGGCACGCAGGTCTTCGACGTGCCCTGCATCGAGGAGGACAAGGGCTTTGCGGGCCTCGCCGTCGCGCCGTTCCACGACGGACGGACCCTGCTCTTCCAGGGCGTCTGCACCGAGGTGTCCGTCTTCGACACCGCCACCGGTCAACGCATCGACTACAGCGGCACCTCGGGCCTCAACCTCGGCATCAACGGCGCCCTCTACGGGTTCGGCTTCACGGAATTCTCGCTCTCCCCGGACGGCCGCATCCTGTGGGCGCTGCCGCAGTACGCCAGCCGGGTGAACTTCTCGTTCGCCACCGCCGGCACCGACACCCGCCGCGAAGGAACCCGCCACATGTTCCTGCCCATCGACCTGAGCACCGGCGATCAGCCGCTGGCCCATGCCGAGTGGGCCACGGGCAACATCGACGAGTACGCGGGACCGACGGCGACGAGCAACATCGACTCCCCCGAGGATGACCCCGGCGTGGACCTCCGCCACGCGTGGTACCACGCGTATCACTACAGCTTCTACGACCTGCAGGGATACGGGTTCCAGTCGGGCACGGTGCCCACCGCACCCACCTTCCTGGCCACCGAAACCACGCTGATCATGCGCGGCTCCGGCAGCGCCCAGGCGATCGGCGGCACGAGCCGGGCCGCCCTGGGCAAGGCGTCCAACCTGGCCGTCTACGATCTGGCCAGCCGGCGGGCGCTCCTCTTCCCCCACGATGACAACCAGTTCGGCTTCTACCGCTACTGGTTCGGCGGAAACACCCCGGCCGATCCCCCGGGACTCTTCGGGTTCAACCTCACCCCGGACAGCCCCGACGTGACCTGGACCCGAGGCCTGGTCTACAAGCGCTTCTGAGCACGCTCCCCGGAGTCCGGTCTCGTCCACACGAGTGCACCGACGAGACCGGACGTCCGGAGAGGCGATCCCTCACGCTGACGAGGCCGAAGGGCTTCAATCGCTCCGACCGGCGGGCGGCGCTGCGCGGTTGACGCTGTCCCCCGGGCCGAGCTTGCGCCTACTCACAGATTCCGGTCGTGGCGAAGATCCGTTCATCGGAACGAATCAGCATCCGCAGCTCCTCGCCGGTGTGGA
>REDH01000194.1 GCA_007693585.1 Deltaproteobacteria bacterium | reverse complement strand
CTGACTCCACGCCTCCCCCATCGGCAGGGCGAGAAGGACCGCGGAGGTCAGGAGGGGGAGGAGGATGCCGGTGGAGCGGGCTCTCGTCGTGGGGGCGATCGTGTGGGGTCTCATTGGTAGCCCTCGCAGGCGATGGGCGGGGTCATGGCGATGGCGCGGAATTCGCGTGCGGCGATCCGGTCGCCGCGCTGGCGGTCGGTCTCCCAGTTGGCGGCGGTGGCGGCGGTGAGGCGTCCGGTGACTTCGAAGCGTTCGCGGCAGAAGTCGCCGACCTCGAAACCGGCGACGGCGCGGGGTGGCCAGCCTCTGCGGACGGTGACGACCATGTTGCGGTGGACGTCGCCGACGCCGTCGGCCCTGGGCAGGAGGATTCCGCCCATGGTGGGGTTGCCTTCACCGGCGACGGCGCCGGGGTAGACGGAGTCGGGGCGGAACTCGAGCTCGCGCTGTCCCACGCCGGGGACGGGGGTGCGGAGCATCTGGGCCATGGTGCTGGCGATGACGCGGTTGTCGAAGAGGTCCATCATGGCGAGCATGACGCCCTCGGTGGCGACCTCGGCCTGGCGTTCGACGTGTGCCCTTCGGACCTCGCGGGTGGCGTCGGCGGTGATGGCGAGGGTGACGAGTCCGATGCCGGTGAGGGCGAGGACGACGATGAGGGCGATGATGAGCGCGCCGCCGTCCTCGGAGGGGAGGCGGAGCGTGCGGGATCGCTGGGGGGTGTTCTTGTTCATGCTTCAGATCCTCGGTCGGATGCTGGCGAGGGCGAAGTTGGTCAGGGGGATTTCGGCGCGGTGGACGAGGACGCGGGTGGTCTCGTCGTTGTCGCCGAATTCGACGGCGCGTCGGACGGAGAGGCCGGCGGACGGGGCGAAGTCCTCGAGTCCGTCGATGGCTTCATCGAAGCGGACGGCGAGGAGGATGTAGGCGTGTCGGGCCCGTTCGGGCTGGGCGGTGGAGGAGTCCCCCTGGCAGCCCATGAGTCCGCAGCCGTCTGCGCCGAAGTTCCCGCCGAGGAGGGCGCTGTCGGCGGAGTCGAGGGCCCGTGCGAGGGTGGGGTTGGTGCGGTCGCCGGTGAAGCCGTCGAAGCTGACGTTGAAGTCGACGACGTTGCGGGCGACGACCTGCCGGTCGAGGACGACGGGGGGGTTGGTGCCGGCGCGCACGACGTCGCGGACGAGGACGAACTCGGCGACGTCTGCGGCGCCGAGCTGGGCGTCGGGGGGTTCGACGTCGACTCTGGGGAGGACGTGATAGCGCACGGTGTGGAGGACGGAGACGCGCATGCCGTCGTCGATGAGGGCGGTGCTTCCGGGGGCGAGTCCGGTGAACCGGCACACTTCGCTGAAGGCGTCGGCTTCCTCGGCGTAGAGGTCGGCGAGGGCGGTCTCGATGTTGGCGAGGGGGAGCTGTCCGACGGTGACGGTGGTGAACGGCGCGATGGGGACGTAGACGACGCCGCCCATGCGGTTGGAGATGGCGGCGATTCCGCCGTCGATGAGGCGCCGGTAGAGTGCGGTCTGGGAGGTGGGGTCCGCGGAGACGAGGTCGACCTCGAGCGGGGGCTGGACCTCGATGACGCTGCCTGCGCTGCCTCGGATGGCGAGGGGGTCGCGGACGCGGAAGGCGCCGGTGAGCTGGAGCGCGCCATGTCGTCGTGCGCCTGTCCCGGCGAAGGCGCTGGGCAGGACGGGGTCCCCGCTGGCGACGGGGAGCACGTCGATTGCGGCGGGTGCGCGATTGCCGAAGAGGGCGGGGGGCGGCTCGGCGCACATGACGTTGGCGCCCTCGTAGTTGGCGGGCGGGAGGTTCACGGCGGGGAGGCCGAGGTAGCCGGCGGTGCGCATGTCCGCCTTGATCATGGACATGGCCACGTCGAGGCGTTCGACGGCGCGGGTCGCGTCGGTCTGGGCGCGCGAGGAGCGCTCGGTGGACACGATGAACGCGTAGAAGATGAGGATGGCGAGGGACGCGAGGGCGAGGGAGACGAGCAGCTCCACGAGGGTGAAGCCGTGCGGTCGCGGGCGTCGTGGGGTGAGGAGTGCGTTCACAGTCCGGCTCCGGGAGCGATGGGGCGGGAGGCGCGGATGACGCCGCTGACCTGGACCATGCCGACCTGCCCGAAGGTGAAGCCGCCAATGGCGGCGTCGCCGGGGGCCATGGCGGCCAGCTCGCGCAGGACCTCGCGTTCGTCCCCGTCGCAATCCGCGAAGAGGGCCTCGGCGGCGGGCACGCGCGGGTAGTAGACGCGGACCCGCACGGTGCGTGAGGCCTCGCCGACGACGCCGGTGAGCGGGTCGAGCCTGTACTCCGGGCAGAAGGTCCGACCTTCCCGGGCGACCCGGTCGTTGTCGGGGGTGTCGGCGGCGACGCGCGCGACGCCGTGCTGGTTGACGGGATCGGTGTCTTCCGAACCTGCCGCCAGCGCCGGGTAGCGCCAGCGGTCCTCGTCGTCGACGCTGAGGTCGAGGGCCTCGGCATTGACGAGCGCCGTGGCGGGGTCGGGCGCACCGACGACCCAGGCGGTGGCGTCGGACTGAACCCGGGAGAGCAGGGTCTCCGCGAGGTGTCCGGCCTCGTACCGCTGGGTGGTCTGGTACTGGGCGCGGGCGGAGACCGCCTGGAGGGCGACGGCGGCCACCCCGCCGATGGTGACGACGACGAGCGCGAGCAGGACCTCGAGGATCGTGAATCCGCCCTGGAGGGCGGCGGGCCGCTGTACGGGAGTCACTTCAACCATCTCCATCTCCGCCTCCGTCGCCACTGCCCGTATCCAGTCCGCGCTCCACGCTGTAGCCGGCCGGCATGCGTTCGATTCGTCCGTTGGATTCCACCACGAAGGTCGTGCGCACGCCCGTGGACGGGATGCAGTTGTCGCCGCTCGTGCAGTCGAAGGCAGCGGCCTCGAGGTAGATCCGTCCTCCGGTCACCCCGGCCGGAAAGCCGGGGGGTGCAGGAATGGGGAGACCCCACTGGGGTCCGGTGATGCGACCCGAGGGAAGGAAGCACCAACCGGTCTCGAACCCGGTCCCTCCGGCGCCGCGAGGCGCGGTGAACGCGAGGGACGCTCCGGTCGGGGTGTCCGCGCTGCCATCGGGGTTCATCTCGAGGCCGAGGTCCGCCTCCACCGTGGACGTCCCGAGGTCGCCACAGAAGATGTCGCCCCCCATGCCGAAGTCCTCGGTGAACCGGCGGACGGTCATCGTGACCACCCCTTCCCCCTCGTCGATGAGGGTGACGCTCCGCGGGAGGCCGTCCTCCAGGGTGCTCTCGCGCACCGTCTGGAGGGCATCCAGGAGGTCCCGCGAGAAGTTGCGCAGATCCGCCGAGGGGCTCCGCGTGTTCAGCACGAGGATGGCGATCGCCGCGAGGATGCCGATGATCGACACCACCACCATCAGCTCGACGAGCGAGAAACCCGCTGTGGAGCGCGCCGCCCTCCGTCTTCCTCGATGTCCTTCGGTTCTCATGCCATGCCTTCCACGTCCTGGTTCCGGGATCCGTGCCGGAGGGTCGATCGTGCCGCCAGCGCCATGCCGATGGCGCCGTGCTCGCCATGCCGTCCACGCCGCGCCGGGCGGGGTCGCTGACGGATGCACGCGGAGACTGATGCACGATTCACGCCACTCCGCAAACATCCGGATCCCGGGCCCTTCACCCGCTGCAGAACCGGTGATCACGCAACGAGTAGCGACACAGCCATGACCTTTTTGCGCACCTGACCTCGTTGAACGGACTTCCCGCGTGTGTCACCCTGCGCATCGTGCCCGGCGTGCCGGGCTCCGCCCTGCGCCCGGCTCACCCACGATGCGCCCCTGTCCTTCTCTCCCTGCGCTCCCCTTCTCCGGGGCGGTCTCCGCCGCGGGGGTCGTGCTGGTGTTCGGGCTCCTCGGAGGCGCCCTCCCTGCGGCGGCCGAGTCCGGACCACGGTGGTCCGCGCGCAGCACGGTGCACGTGGACCTGCACGCCTTCCGCACCGCCGACGGCGAGCGCGCCGAGCGCCGCCGGTTCACGCAGGACATCACGCTCCACGCCACCCGTCCCGAGGGCCCGCCGCTCCGGGGGACGGTCCGGAGCGCGTTCACGTTCGACGCCGGGCTTCCGGGGGACGTGCAGGATCCCCTGCTCGGCGAGCGGCAGCTCGAACCGACGCTCCACGAGGCCCACGTCCAGTGGCGGCCCTTCTCTCCCGTGGGGGTCACGGCGGGTCGTCACCTGCTGGCCTCTCCCCTGGGGCTGGCCCGGATCGACGGCGCCAGCCTGCTTCTCCATCCCGGCGAGGGTGTCCTCCTGGCCCTGGCCGCGGGCCTGCGTCCGGACCTGGCGCGCTGGCAGCTCGACGACTGGTCCCACCATCCGGACGGGGACCCCGAGGGTCGTCGGGCCCTCGGCGGAGCCGGTGCGCTCCTGGAGGCCCGGGCGGGCTGGGTCGAGGAGCGGTTCGCCCTTGATGTCGGGGGACGGATCGAGCCGGCGGCCGACGGCCGAACGCGCTACGCCGACGGCCTCCACCTCGGGGCTCGGTTCGGGTCGGAGCGGCGCGCCCATGCGCGCGCCAGTGTCCGGTACACGCCGCTGCTCGACCTCGTCGACCGCGCGGAGGTGCGCGGGCAGATCCCGCTGGGTGCGGATGCGGGGGTTCACGCCGGCGGACTGCTCGCCCGCCCGGTGTTCCCGCTCGACTCGATCTTCTCGGTCTTTCCGCTGTCCGCGCGCAGCGAGCTCGCGCTCGGCGGGCATGCCCGCCCGTTCGACCGGGTGCGCCTCGACGGCTCGGTCCTGGCCACCGCCCAGGCCGAGGAGGAGACGGCGACACCCATCGTGCTGCGCGACGCGACCGATCTCGGCGTCCATGCGGGCGTTCATGTCCGCTCGACGCGTCGCGCGGGCACGTGGGGGGTGCAGGGTCGGCTGACCGGCCGCAGCGACCGGCACCGGGCCACGGCGCTCGCGCGGAGCACCTGGCGGGTCGGGCCCCGGGGTCCGGACCTGCACGCGACGATCTCGCTGCTGCAGTGGCACGAGCCCCGCCGGGCCCGCGAGCGCGACCGTGTCGGTGGCGCGGGTTGGGGGGGCACCGGAGCCACCTTCCATCTCGGCGGGGGGAGCAGCGTGCTGACCCGGATGGATGCGGGTCTTGACCACCGGGGGGACCTCGGTCTGCGCGCGATCGCCCTGCTCGACCTCCGCCTCCCCGGGATCGCACCATGAGCCGCCTCGCCCTGCTGGTGTGCGGCGCGTGTGCCGCCGTCGTCCTCGCATTCGCGGTCGCGATCGCCGCAGCGGACACCACCGCCGCAGACCTTCTCGGCGATGAGCCCGTCCCCACCCGATGGCCGGTGCCGGCCTTCTCCGCCGGGGAGACCCCTCCGCCGCGGTTGCTCGACGGCCTGCGCAGCCCCCCGCCCAGCCCGGGTGAGCGCCCGCTGCCCCCGGATCACACCCCCGACTTCCTCGCGCGGCATGGCGCCGCGGTGGGCGCTCCCGGCCAGCAGCCCTGCGCCGCATGCCACACCGAGCAGCAGTGCAGCGACTGCCATGCGGGCCAGCTCGCCCCGATCCACCTGCACCCACCGGGGTACCTTCTCCTGCACGGGAGCGATGCCCTGCACGACACCGGCTCCTGCGCCTCGTGCCATGCCCCCACGCTGTTCTGTCAGAGCTGCCACCTGGAGGCCCGCACCGTGCCTCGCCCGCCGGGCCGGCCGCATCCGGGCACCCCGATCCATCCCGCGGGCTGGACGGACCCGACCTCGGCGGTGAACCACGCCACGGAGGCACGGCGCGACATCCTCCAGTGCGCCTCCTGCCACACCGGCGACTCCTGCGCCTCCTGCCACATCGACATCAGCCCCCACGGCTCGGGGTTCGTCGCCCGCTGCGGACGCATGCTCGACGCCGGCGCCCCGACCTGCGCGCGCTGCCACACGCCGACCAGCCGCATGCCCCTTCCGGCGGTCCGCAACGCGTGCGGCCGCTGACGGTCGTCGAGCACCGCCCCTTGCCCGCCCCGCCTCGCTCCGGTACACCCTCGGGCGCCCGAGCGCGCGACCGGAGGATCTCGGCATGAGCAAGACCACGCCCCCCCTGAGCCAGAGCTGGCACCCCGTCCCCCTCGAGGAGTGGCGCGCCCTGCTGGAGCGCGACCCGCGCTCCCGCGGACCGGAGGCGCTGCGCACCCCCCTCGAGGATGATCTGCGCTGGGAGCCGCTCGTCACCCCCGACCATCCCGAAGCCGTCGCCGACGGTCACCCGCTGCCGCTCTCGCGCCCGCCCGGCCGGGCCTGGGCCATCGAAGTCTCCATCGACGCGCCGGATCTCCGCGAGGTCAGCCGGCGCATCCGCCTCGCGCGGCGCTTCGGCGCGGAGACCTTCCGGCTCCGCCTCTACAGCACGTCCCGGGATGGCCGCGATCCCGATGCGGCCGGACGCCGCGGCCCCGACGGCCCGCTCGCGTTCCACGTCGATCACTTCCGCGCCCTGATCGCCGCCGCCGGCCCGGACGCCACGCTCGCCCTGGACGCGGGCGCCGCCACCCCCGCGGTCATCGCCCTCGCGCTCGCCGCGCGCGGCGCCGCCGCCGGGCCGCGGATCGAGAGCGACGCAGACCCC
>REDH01000031.1 GCA_007693585.1 Deltaproteobacteria bacterium | reverse complement strand
GCACCCGTAGCTCAGCTGGATAGAGCGTTGGCCTCCGGAGCCAAAGGTCACAGGTTCGAATCCTGTCGGGTGTACTCGATCGCAAGACAAGACAACGCCGCATGACCCCGTCATGCGGCGTTCGTTGATCCGGCCTGAACGCCGATCGTCAGCGCTTCCGACCGTACTCGCTCAGCAACAGCTTCGCGATCGTCTGGAGCTGCATGTTGGACGTGCCCTCGTAGATCTTGCCGATCTTGCTGTCACGGAAGAACTTCTCGAGCGGATACTCCTTCGTGAAGCCCACGCCGCCACAGAGCTCCACCGCCATGGAGGCCGTGCGCTCGGCCACCTCGGACGCGTAGAGCTTCGCGAACGCCGCCTGCTTCACGAACGGCTTGCCTTCGTCCTTGAGTCGCGCCGCATTGTAGACGAGCAGCCGCGCGGCCTCGATGTCCATTGCCATCCGCGCGTACTGAAACTGCACGCCCTGGAACTGGCCGATCGGCTTGCCGAACTGCTCGCGCTCCTGCACGTAGCCCATGGCATAGTCGAACGCCCCCTGGGCCAGACCGAGCATCTGGGCACCAATCCCGATGCGACCCTCGTTCAGCGTCTCGATGGCGATCTTGTACCCCTTCCCGATCTCGCCCAGCACGTTGTCCTCGGGAATCGCGCAGTCCTCGAACGACAGCGTGCACGTCGACGAGGCCCGGATGCCGAGCTTGTCCTCCTTCTTGCCGATCGTGAAGCCAGGGGTGCCGCGCTCCACGAGGAACGCCGTGATTCCCTTGTACCCGAGCTCGAAGTCGATGTTCGCGAACACGATGAACAGGTTCGACTCGTTGCCGTTCGTGATCCACAGCTTCTCGCCGTTGATCACCCACTGGCCGTCCCGCTTCTCCGCCCGCGCCTTCAGCGCAAAGGCGTCCGAACCGGAACCCGACTCGCTCAGACAGTACGAACCCACCCACTCACGCGCCATGCGCGGCAGGTACTTCTCCCGGATCGCGTCCGAACCGAAGTTGATGAGCGCGTTGATCACCAGCGTGTTCTGAACGTCCACCAGCACCGACACGCTCGGATCCACCGTCGCCAGCGCCTCGATCGCGAGGATCGACGACATGAACGTCGCCCCCGCACCCCCGAACTGCTCCGGGATCTCGATGCCCATCAGGCCCATCTCGAAGAGGCCGGGAAGCAACGAGGGATCGATCGCCGCCTCCTGATCCATCCGGTGCACCAGCGGACCGATCTTCTCGCGGGCATACCCCGCCACCGTCTGCTGGAAGAACTGCTCGTCCTCCGTCAGCTCCGTCAATGCAGAAATCGTCATGCGCTTGTCTCCAGTCCGTGGGGGAACACCGCGTCCCCCCTTCCGCGGCCAGTGATGCGACCTCGCCCGAACGCTCACCCCGAAGGACGACGCCCAGGACCACGCCGCAGAATCAGGAATCCGTCTCGCCCTCCACCTCTTCCGCCACCAGCACGTAGAGCTTCCGGACATGCTCCGCACGATGCAGCAACTCCTCGCGGCTCATGCCGTCGTACGGGGCATGGCGGGCATCCAGCACCCACGTCCAGCGAATGTCCTCCCGCGGGAAGATCACATCCTTCGCAGGCGTCTCCTCCACCTCACCGACAAGCTGGTTGTGCGTGTCGTACAGACGAAGCTGATGGTCGGCCATGGTCTCTCTCCGCAGCGCGTGCACAGGGGGCAGGGTCCGGAAGCCCCGGCCGCGCCGCGCGCTCTCCGCCGGGGCAGGGCCGCGCAACGCTAAAGGGCGTCCCCGCCCCTTGCAAGCCCCGCACGCATCCGCAATGTCTCCCGGCCGCCCGCCAGACCGTCACCCGGTGACACGAACAGGCGCGTCACCGGCCCGACCAGGGCGCGATCATGGGCGCGAACACAGGCCCGACCAGGGCGCGAACAACAGCGCGACCACAGGCCCGACCTCGGCGCGATCACGGGCGCGAACACAGGCCCGCACCCCCGGAACCACGCCCGCTCCTCCCAACTCCCCGGAAACCATGCCCACCATCCTCGGCATCGACCTCGGCACCACCAACAGCGTCGTCGCCGTCCACGACGGCTCCGGTCCACGCGTCCTCCTCAACGAGGAGGGACAGCGCGTCACCCCGTCCGTCGTCTCCTGGCTCGATGATGGGCGGATCCTCGTCGGCGCCTCGGCCAGACGACAGCGGATCACAAGGCCCGAGACCACCGTCGCCAGCGCCAAGAGGCTCATCGGCCGACGCTTCGGCGACCCGCACCTCGAAGAAGACGCCGGTGGGCACACCCTCACCGAGAGCCCGGACGGGTCCGCCGCCTTCCGGATCCTCGATCTCCAGGTCACCCCCCAGGAGGTCGCGGCCCACATCCTCGCCAAGCTCCGACACGCCGCGGAACAGGTCCTCGGCGAGGAGATCACCGACGCCGTGATCACCGTCCCCGCCTACTTCGACGACGCACAGCGACAGGCCACCAGACAGGCCGGTGCACTGGCCGGACTCCAGGTCAAGCGCATCCTCAACGAGCCGACCGCCGCCGCGCTCGCCGCAGGACTCGACACCAGCACCGAGCAACGGGTCGCCGTCTTCGACTTCGGCGGCGGAACCTTCGACGTCTCCCTCCTCGACATCGCCGAGGACATGGTCGAAGTCCTCTCCACCGCCGGAGACACCCGCCTCGGAGGCGACGACATCGACGCCGCCCTCGTCGAGTGGCTCTGCAACGAGTTCGAGCGCCAGCACCACAAGCCGCTCCAGCGGGACCGACAGGTCGACCAGCGCCTGCGCGACGCCGCCGAACGCGCCAAGATCAGCCTCTCCTCCGACTCGCAGACCGAGATTCATCTCCCCTTTCTGCACCAGCAGGACGGTCTCCCCCTCCACCTCACCACCACGCTGCACCGGGCACAGCTCGAACAGATCGCAGGACCCTTCGTCGCGCGCACCATCACCTGCTGCGAACGCGCCCTCGAGGACGCCGGCCTCCAGCCCTCCGACATCCGGAACGTCATCCTCGTCGGCGGATCCACCCGCATCCCCCTCGTTCGCGAGCGTGTCGAGGCCCTCTTCGGCGTCCGGCCCTCCACCCACGTCAACCCCGACGAGATCGTCGCCCTCGGCGCCGCCGTCCAGGGGGCCGTGCTCGCCGGAGCCGACGTCGACATGCTTCTCCTCGACGTCACCCCGCTCTCCCTCGGCGTCGAAACCCGAGGGGGCCTCTTCACACGGCTCATCGACAGGAACACCACCATCCCCACGCGCGCACGAAAGACCTTCGGAACCGCAGCCGACAGCCAGCACACCGTCGAGATCCACGTCCTCCAGGGCGAACGCGAGTTCGCCGCCGAGAACCGCTCCCTCGGGCGCTTCGAACTGTGCGACATCCCCAGACGTCCGCGCGGGCAGGCCCGCATCGACGTCTCGTTCGACATCGACGCCAACGGCATCGTCTCCGTGAGCGCCCGCGAGACCACCACGGATCGCTCCGCCCGCATCCGCATCCGCGGAGCGAGCGAACTGCCGAGAGACGAGGTCGAACGCATCGTCTCTTCCGCAGAGCGTCAGCGACGCAGCGACCTCGCCGCCCGCGAACGAATCGAATCCCACCAGACCGTCCGCGCCTACCTCGAACGACTGCGCCATCCCGAAGTGGACCAACTGCCGATTCCCCCCGATGACCGTGAACGGCTCGCCGAGATCGTCGCCGCCGCCGAGCAGTATCTCGAGGGCGACGGGAACCCCCAGCCCGTCATCAACCTGCTGCATGAAGGCGGGGGCATCGTGGAGGACGCCCGGATTGCTGCTGGGGCGAAAAGGCACGCCGCGCAGCAGACAACCCCATCCCCATCGGAGGCCGATCCGAATCCCCGATCCCCGACCCCCGAACACGTCGCATCCTCCGAGTCCGGCAAGAACCCCGCTCCCGGAGAGTCCGGCGGACATCATGCCGACGAGCCCGCCGCGGACACCTGATCGCCCTACGACCCTCCACATCTCTACAGGCGCGCCGAAGCGGATGGCCCGTCAACCCCACCCGCGAGCCAGGCGGGGAAGGTGGAGAAAGGTCGAGCAACTGCAGCGCAGGTCCTAGTAGAAGAAGTGCATTTGTACCGTGTACTGGCCCGTGCGATAGACGTCGGTCTCCTCCCAGCGGTACTCCGGCCGGATCTCGATGAACGGCAGCGGAAAGAACTGGACGCCGCCCACGAACGCGAGGGTGTTGTAGCGGTCACCGAGGTCGCGCGACCAGGCCTGCTCGGCGCGCCCCTGGAGAAGCAGCCACTCCCACGTCTGTACCGTCAGCTGCGCGGAGAGGTTGCGCGCCCGCCGGTCCGTACCGCTGCCGAAATGCATGTGCGCCGCTTCGAGAATCAGGGCACCCCGATCCATCCACCCGAGCCCCGCGAACGCGTTGTCCATCCGGAAGTCACCGCCACCATACACCGATCCCCCCAGCCAGCTCGTCCACCGCGTGGACCCGAGCTCGAACTGAGGCATCCACTGCAGTCGAATCGCCAGCGCGACGTCATCCGGATCCACCACCGACGGGTCGCCCACCCCTTCCGACAGACCCCGGGCATGAAACACGCCGAGCTCCGCCCGCACATCGAAACGGGGCTGCCAGAACGCCTCCGCACCCCACTCCGCATAGTTCGCGGGGATCACCGGGAACGGCCGACGAACCACGGTGTTGTACGCCTCCTGGCGAATCTTCATCGTGTGGTCGTCGTGTCGAATGCCCACGCTCGGCTGTAGCATGCCCAGGCGAACGCCGGGCATCCTGTGCCCGGGATGGACGATGGCCATGGCCTCGAAGCACTGCTGGCCCGGATAGGGTGTGTCGCACGGATCACCTTCCCGGAACGTCTCCCTGCCCGCGTTCCATGTCCCGTAAAGCGTCAGCACGTCGTGTGGCGTGACCGCCAGGTACGGCTGAAGCTGCATCAGGAACGTCTCGCGTGGTGGCTGCTCGAATGTCAGCTCGCCTGCCTCGTCCACCACGGGCAGCGGGCGGCCGATACGCGCGGTCTGAATGCGGGCGTCCATCCCGACCGAGACGAGATAGTCCACGACTTCGTTGCTGACCCGGTCGGACAGCCACGGCAGCCCCACGTCTTCCCATTGCAGCGCGCCCACGTGAGACATCGAACCGAAACCGATGTTGGTGCGCATCCCTGCGCCCTGTTCGTTCACGTGACAGGTCGCGCAGGGGGCTCCGGCCAGGAGGCTCATGTGCGGCAGCGCGTGCGCGTCGCGGGCCCCTGGCAGCACGAGCCCGAGCAGGACGGTCAGCGACAGGACAAGGAGCCTCCACGGCCCCCTCGACCTCCGCTGGCCGAGCTGACCACTCCAGCGCACCGCATGACTCCAACCACCGGCTTCACGATGAGCCCGACGGTGCGATCCGGTGCGGCGCGATGCGGAAGCGCGGGACGACGAGGACGACGCGCCGGCAGTCATCGGGCATCCTCCGAACCGGCTCCGGTGTCCACGACCGAAGCCCCCGGGGCGGATGTGGCGCTTTCGGCCGGCGGTCCATCCACCCGGAGGATACCGGTCCCCGCTTCGGGGTCGAAGGACGCCGGGAAGGCGCGGATCGAGCGGGGTGCGGGTCCGGAGACGAGCGCGCCGTCGCGGTCGAAGATGCTGTTGTGGAATGGGCAACGGATTCGCTGCTGCGCGGCGTCGAAGTCGAGGAAAGGACCGCGGCCGCCGCAGCCACTGAGCGGAAGGTTCTCGTGCGGGCAGATCCGCTCGTAGGCGATGACTTCGTCGTCCGTCACGCGCACGAGCATGAGGTCGAGCGAGCCGACGACGAGGCAGGCCGAGCCGCCGACGCTGTCCAGCGCGGCGTATTCGGGGGCGGCGACGTCGAAGTTCACAATCTCGCCGGGTGCAGCCATCGGCGTATCGAAGACCTCGACGAATTCGCAGCCCTGGAGCGCCGGGCAGGCGACCGCCATGCCGAGCCCTGCGGCGAGGAAGCGCCGGCGTCCGGGGGAATCGGGAGGGGGAGCGTGTTCGGTCATGCGGGCGGGGGATCGGGGGAGGGGGGGAACTGCGCACGGCGACGGCGCGAAGCCACGAGGAGGCCGCCACCGAGCACGACGAGAAGGAGCGCGTTGGTGCCCAGGCCATCCCACGGGCGATCGGGCAGCAACCCGGGTCGAAACTGGTCCCGCAGCTCGGTTGTCGTGATCGCATCGCCGAACTCGTCCTCGACGACGACCTCGACCGCCACCTGGTACTGCGTCACGAAGTGCCGTCCGGTGGCCAGCCAGACCACGAGCATGACGACGGCAAGGCCCCACAGCGCGAGTGCCACGATGCGCAGGGGGGGAGCGGCTGCTGCGTTGTCCATGATTCAGTCCCAGCTCGCGTACAGCAGACCCTCGATGTCGATGGTCTCGCCCACGGTGTCGCCGATCGCGCCGCGTGCACCACGCACCTGGTGGTCTGCGAGCCGGATCGCGAATGTCGGCTGAATTCGCGCGGACCGCCGGTCCATCAGCAGGATGACCTCGACCTGGGCTTCGGCCGGCGCCGACACACCATTCACCTCGACCTGCCCGTGCGCGCGGGCCCGGATGGTGATGCGTTCGCCCTCCACCTCGCGCGTCACGTCAGAGAGCCGCTCGAGCGTGAAGGTCACGTTGGGGTTCGCCGAGGCGTTCAGCCACTCCCGACCGGCGAGATGCCGGTCCCGGCTCCGGTTCCCGGTGCGCATCCCGTTGACGGGAAACTGCATCGTGCCGCTCGCCGTCTCGGGGTTGTCCAGGTCGACCGACAGCGTGCCCGAGACCGTGGGCGCCGTCCCCACGATCCGCTCTCCTGGCGCGTCACTCGTGAAGGTGATCGTCGAGCGCTCGCTGTCCAGGACCAGCGCCGTCTCGGCGTGGGCCATCGAAGCGACGGCCAGAAGAGGCGCCAGGGCCAGCACCAGAAGGGCAGGACGAAGAGTGCGCATGATGGATGACTCCGGAAAGGGGAACACGGGACGCGACGATTAGGGACCGATTCTCCGGTTGTGGCAAGCGTCGTATTCGAAGAATGTCGAGGACAGGCCGCTCGACTGCGGTCCCTGTCTGAGACGCCAGTCGCACACGGGAGATTCATCCCGGGGCCGGCGAAGGCGGATCGTGGTGCCCACGGAACGATCGAGCTCGAACGGTCACACGCACGTGCCTCCTCACGTGATGCCGATGCATCCATGGGGGCACGCCACCGGCGCCGGTGCGCGAGATTTCCGGCACGGGGCGTCCGGTCAGGGAGAGATTCCCGGATCGGTCCCGGCCGCCCGCGGACTGGAGAGAGGCGAGCGCAACGCAAGGCCGTGACCGCTGCCCATGTCCGCCGGGTAGCCACCGTTGGGCACAACGTCCAAACCGGGACGCGCCGTCGAGACGAACGCCGATCCGCGGAACGAGTGGCAGAAGGCCGGACCCTGGACCGCACGTGTGGACGACCTGACCGCCACACTTCCACTTGTCGACGTTCGTCGGCGGTTCTAGATGCCACGTGCCCGTGGGTGAGCACAGGACATGAGCGTGAGCTGGCGCCCCACCGGGAGCGACGGGCCGGATTGTGGTTCAGGGAGAGACCATGTGGACGAGACTGGTCCGCTTTCGGCGGGCGAAAGAGGCCAGGCGGATTCTGGAGCAGCAGGTCTGGGAGATCGGCGGTGAGGAGGCGTCGGATGATGCGTTCCGCGGCATCATTCCAACGGTGCTCGAGCCGTTGAGGCCGGATACGGAACTCCAGCGCAACGTCCGGTCCCTGCTCGAAGTCCGGAATGTGGATGCGGCCCTGGCGCTGCTCCGCGAGCAGAGCAGCATGAAGCTCTTCCTGACCGTGCTCTATGGCGCTCAACTCCTGACGGTGCTGTTCGTTGTCGGATTCCTGTTGCTGAGTCTCGGACCCGGATCCGAGCCGGTGACCGTCTCGAATGCGGGACGCTACTGTGCCGACGAGTTGGAGCGCGGTCTCGTCGCGAACGCCGAGGCCCGGGACTTTCACTACGATGTCGGACGGGCGGATGTGGCGGACCTGATGGAGCAGGGGCGGGTCGTTCTGGGGTACTTCCGCGACGGCATTCCCGTGGAGGTCCACTACCGGCTGAGCCTCGGCGACGGGGAGTGTCGTCTGGTGGCCTGGCAGGTCCGGCGGGATCTCGGACAGCGCTGGGAGGGGGCGCGTGGGGAATTCGGGTCCGTTGTGCTGCGGGACTGCGTTTGCGAGTAGCAGCGAACGGCCCGGGCAACGTTCCGGGTCTCAGGGGGGAGAGGAGGCGAGGTGATGAAGCGCAGGCGGAACGAGCGGATTCGGGAGGCTGTCGACAACGTGCGCCGGCTGGAGGCCAGAGGAATCCCGAAGGATCAGCTCCATGACGCGGGCCGAAAGGCGCTGGCCCCCATCCGGGAGGACCACGAGCTCTGGGCACGGTGCTTCGGACATGTTCAGGAAGGTGAGTTCGACGAGGCCATCTGGGACATGGAGCAGAGGGCCAGGCAATCCTCCGACCTGTGGTTCTACGGCAAGCTGCTGTTGCCGCTGCTGGGTCTGCTACCGATGCTGGCCCTCGCCTGGTCTTTCGGCGCGTTCTCGGGCCCGGCGCAGATCGAGAACCCGGACCCGAAGTGCATGCAGGGCCTGCACGGAGCGCTCGGCGCCTTCCAGCAGGAAATGCCCTTTCGCTTCGGGGCCGCCCAGGCGGAGGAGCTGGCTTCGACCGGAACACTTTCCCCGACCTGGCGCCGCGACGGGGTGCAAATCACCGTGCGCCTGCGGCTCGTGGGTCTCGACGATGGCTGCCTTCTCCGTGCGACCCGCATGCGTCGGGTCCAGCCCGGTCAGACGACCTCTACCTCCGGCAACTTCGGGCAGGTCGAGATCCGCGATTGTGTCTGTGAATGACGCGGCGCCGTTCGCAGTTGGCGGATCTCAGCCCGCTGCGCTCGCCGGAACGAACTTCGCCTTCTCGTACCGATGAACGGCTGGGCTGAGGGGATGCTGCGCGCTCTCGTGCCGATCATGCACCAGCCGCGTCAACGCCTCCACGGCCGCAGCGTCGTCACTGTCCGCCACCAGCGCCACGTCTGGAGACGGACAGGCCACGTGCAGTCCCTTCCGCGCCCGGTGCCAGTCCACCGCATCGAGGACGAGGATCCGGGCCGCATCGAAACCGTCACCCATCCGCCACGCCGTGACGCCTGGGCAACCCTCGACGGGTTCGGCTTCGCCGTAGCCGCTTCGGTAGAACAGCACGGAGAGGGCGGCCCGGTAGATGCGCTCCGGGTGGACGTCCCAGCGCTCCACCTGGCTCTGCGGCACGACCCGGTAGCCCTGATCGAGTTCGATGTGGAAGGTGAGCAGGAGGTCGCTGCCGAGTGGCTGGGTGTAGGGTGCTTCGCCGCCAGCGAGGGTGCACCCCGCGGCGAAGAGTGGATGCTCGATGGAGAGCAGCAGGCTGGCCGAGGCGGTCGTGAAGTCGAGGTCAGCGCCCTTGCTGCGCGCCGGTTCGGTGAGGACCGCCTGAAGGCCGCGCGCGAGACCCGCCGCGGCGCTTCGGTCGAGGGTGGCTCCGTCGAGCGCCTCTCGCACGCTGGAAGCCGTGAGCATCGCCTTGCGCGCCTGCAGGCCGGTGCCGCCGGTCACCTCGACTGCATCGCCAGCCTCGCGGAGCTTCAGGCTGGTGCCCTCGAGGGCGAGGAGGAGTTCGTCGGGAAGGGCGGGCGAGGCCATGGGATGATCCGGGCTTGGGGGTCGTGGTCCTGAGCGGTGCGGCGGGACGGCGACGACGACGGCGGAGGTGCGGACCCGTTGGGCTCACGCGTCGTCGTACAGATGCAGCGCAGCGCGCATGCGATGCACCGTTTCCTCGCGTCCCACGATGGCGATGGCATCGAAGATGGGCGGTGACACCGAGGTGCCCGTCAGCGCGATGCGGATGGGCTGGGCGACCTTGCCGAGTCCGAGCTCGTGGCGTTCTGCGACGCTCTTGATGGCGGCCTCGAGTTCATCCGGAGTGAAGGCATCGAGGCCGGGGAGGGCGGCGAGGATCTCCTCGAAGGCGGCACGCGACGCCGGCTTGATCCACTTCTTCACGGCCTTCTCGTCGAAGGCTGTGGGGCGCTGGAAGGCGAAGCGGGCTCCCTCGGCCATGTCGACGAGGGTCTTGCTGCGCTCCTGGAGCTGGCGGACGAGCGAGACGAGGCGTTCGTCGGCGGAAGTCTCGACACCGAGGTCACTCAGGTAGGGCAGCAGACGGACGGCCAGTTCCTCGGCGGGCAGACGCTTGATCCACTGCTCGTTGACCCAGGCCATCTTGACCTCGTCATACTTGCCGCTCGAACGGTTGACGTCGGCGAGGTCGAACTTCTCGACGAGCTCCTCGACGGAGAAGATCTCCTGGTCGCCATGGGACCATCCGAGGCGCGAGATGTAGTTGATGACCGCCTCGCGGAGATAGCCGATGTCACGGTAGTGCTGGACGGAGGCCGACCCCTTGCGCTTGGAGAGGCCGTCGACGAGCGGGAGATGCGCGAACCGGGGGACCTCGTGGCCGAGGGCACGGTAGATGTGGAACTGCCGAAAGGTGTTGGACATGTGGTCCTGCCCGCGGCAGACCGTGGTGACGCCCATGAAGGCGTCATCGCAGACGACGACGAAGTTGTAGGTCGGGGTACCGTCCGATCGCAGGATGATGAGGTCGTCGAGCTCCTCGTTGGGGACGGTGATCTCACCGAGGACGATGTCGTCGATGACGGTCGTGCCGTCGAGGGGCATCGCGAACCGCACGGTGAAGGGGGTTCCTTCGGGGGGATGGTCGGTCCGGTTGCGCCAGGTCCCGTCGTATTTCGGGCTGCGGCCCTCCGCGGTCGCCTTCTCGCGCATGGCCTGGAGTTCCTCGGGCGTGCAGTAGCAACGGTACGCCTTGCCTTCCTCGAGGAGTCGGAGCGCGGCGGCCACGTGCACGTCGCGGCGGGTGGACTGCAGTACGATGTCCTCGTCGATATCGAGGCCGAGCCAGTCGAGGGCCTCGAGGATGGCCTGCCTGCTCTCCTCGGTGGAGCGAGCGATATCGGTGTCCTCGATGCGCAGGAGGAACTTGCCCCCCGCGTGGCGTGCCTGAAGCCAGTTGAAGAGGGCGGTGCGGGCCCCGCCGATGTGGAGGTTTCCAGTGGGGCTGGGGGCGAAGCGCAGTCGATGGGTCATGATGGCGGGCGGGGTGGGTGAGGTCGTGATGGGGGGGGAGCCGCGGGGGGCTGAGGGAACTCGGCGCTGGCGGGTAACACCGGGTCACGGGGGGGTCAACGGGGGCCGGAGCGCGCCGGCGTTAGTGGTTGACCTGTACCCGGTGCAACCACTACACGGGCGCACGCCTCCGGACCGTGTCCGGGGCCGGCACCGCCCGGACGGAAGCTCCTGTGGGTGCGCGACATCACGAGATCGAGGAATCCACCATGGACATGTACAGGGAAAAGCTCAAGTCGCTCCGGGAGCGGCTCAACGGGCTTGGGAGGCATCTTTGACCTGGTTCGACGAAAGGAGCGGTTGCTCGAGCTGAACGATCTGATGGCGGCCCCGGACTTCTGGGATGACGCCGAGAAGGCGCAGCAGCTCAATCAGGAGCGCGGAGCGTGCGAGAATCTGGTCAAGGCGTTCGCGGCCCTGGCGCAGGAGCTCGAGGACGTGGAAGCGTTCATCGAGCTTGGCGCGGAGATGGGCGAGGACGAGGTCGCTGCGGATCTGGACGCCTCCATCGAGCGGGTGGACGGGACGCTCGGAGAACTCGAATTCAAGCGCATGCTGAGCGGGAAGCACGACCCCAGCGATGCCATCGTATCCATCAACGCGGGAGCAGGGGGTACGGAGTCGCAGGACTGGGCGGAGATGCTGCTGCGCATGTACCTGCGGTTCTGCGAGAAGCAGGGTTGGAAGACGGAGATGATCGACTACCAGGATGGCGAGGAGGCGGGCATCAAGGGCGCGACCTTCAGCGTCCGCGGAGAGTACGCCTTCGGGTATCTGCGGGCGGAGAGCGGTGTTCACCGGCTGGTGCGCATCTCCCCGTTCGACAGCCAGGCCCGTCGCCACACGTCGTTCGCCTCGGTGTACGTGCTGCCCGAGCTGGATGACGACATCGTTGTGGACATCCAGGACAAGGATCTTCGCGTTGACACCTACCGCGCGAGCGGCGCGGGGGGGCAGCACGTCAACCGGACGGACTCGGCGGTTCGCATTACCCACCTGCCGACGGGAATCGTGGTGCAGTGCCAGCAGGAGCGCTCGCAGATCAAGAATCGCTCGCGCGCGATGAAGGTGCTGCAGGCGCGCCTGTACGAGGAGGAGCGGCGAAAGCGGGAGGCGGAGGCCCAGGCGGCGAACGACGCGAAGTCGGAGATCGGGTGGGGTTCCCAGATTCGGAGCTACGTGCTGCAGCCGTACCGGATGGTGAAGGACCTTCGCACCGCGCACGAGAGCGGGAATCCCGATGCGATTCTGGACGGCGCGCTGATGCCCTTCATCGAGGCGTACCTTCTGCAGTACGCGGACAGTCAGTCGCCGGCGGCCCAGGGATGAGTCGCGGGTGAACGAGGAGAGGCGATGACGACGGAAGACAGCAAGGGGCATGCGGCGGCGTACCGCGATCGGCTCGAGGACAACCACCTTTTCGTGGAGCGGCTCCGCAAGGCCGAAGCGCTGCGCCGGACCGGGGTGAACCCCTGGGCTCACGGGTTCGAGGTCACCCACAGCGCGGCCGACATCCAGGCGGGCTGGGGAGAGCGCACCGCCGAGGAACTGGAGACCGAGGCGGTCGAGGTCCGTGTGGCCGGTCGGATCCGCTTTCATCGCCGCATGGGCAAGGCATCGTTTCTCAAGCTCCAGGACGGGAGCAGCGGGAGCGTGGCGCCCGGTGGCGACGAAGAGGAGGGAGACGACTTCCAGCAGGTGTTCCTGTCGCTGGACGGGCTGGGCGAGGAGGCCTTCACCTTCTGCCGGGGGCTCGATCTGGGGGACATCGTCGGCGTCGAGGGCACCCTGATGCGCACGCGCCGCGGGGAACTCTCGGTGAAGGCCTCGCAGGTGACTCTCCTGACGAAGAGCATCCGACCCCTTCCGGAGAAGTTCCGGGGACTGACGGACGTCGAGCAGCGATTCCGGCAGCGGTATGTCGACCTGATCATGAACGCGGACAGCCGCCGGGTCTTCCGGGCTCGCGCGCGGATCGTCAAGCGCGTGCGCGAGTTCCTCGACGCGCGGGGTTTTCTCGAGGTCGAGACGCCGATGATGCACCCCACTCCCGGGGGGGCCGCAGCCAAGCCATTCCGGACGCATCACAACGCGCTCGACATGGAGCTGTTCCTGCGCATCGCGCCGGAGCTCTATCTGAAGCGGCTCCTCGTGGGCGGCTTCGAGCGTGTCTTCGAGCTGAACCGCAACTTTCGCAACGAGGGGCTGAGCCGGCAGCACAATCCCGAGTTCACGATGGTCGAGTTCTATCAGGCCTACGCCACCGTGGAGGACCTGATGGACCTGACGGAGGAGCTGGTGGAGTCGATCGCCGTGGAACTGCACGGCCGTCGCCCGGACGGGCGGGTCGTCGTCGAGCATGGCGGACAGACCATCGACCTCACGCGCCCGTGGCGCCGGGTGACGGTCGCCGAGTCGGTGGCCGAGCACTTCACCCTCACACCGGAGGAGGTCACGGAGCGCGCGTGGCTGGAGGCGGAGGCCGAGCGCATCGGGCTGGAGGGCATCGAAGCGCTGGACTCAGGCAAGCTCCTGATGGAGGTGTTCGAGCACCATGTGGACCACCGGCTCCTGCAGCCGACCTTCGTGACGCAGTTTCCAGCGAGCGTGTCGCCGCTCGCAAGGAGGAACGACGAGAACCCCGAGGTGGTCGACCGCTTCGAACTCTACGTCCTCGGATGGGAGATCGCGAACGCCTTCAACGAGCTCAACGACCCGGAGGACCAGCATCTCCGCTTCCGGGAACAGCTCGCGATGCGGGAAGCCGGCGACGACGAGGCCATGCCGATGGACGAGGACTACATCCGGGCCCTCGAGGTGGGCATGCCGCCGGCCGCCGGCGAGGGCATCGGAATCGATCGGCTCACGATGCTGCTCACCGGAACCGAGTCCATCCGCGAGGTGCTGCTGTTCCCGCACATGAGGCCGGAGCAGGCCGGCTCATGAGGTTGCTGTCGCCAGGGGGACGATGAGATACGAGTGGCTCATCGGGCTGCGCTACCTGCGCAGCACCCGCAGGGCGGCCGTGCCTTCGCTGATCAGCGTCATCAGCATGGGGGGCGTCGCCGTCGGCGTGGCGACGCTGCTGGTCGTCCTCGCGGTCCTCGGTGGCTTCGAGGGCGACCTTCGCGAGAAGATTCTCGGCACGAAGGCCCACCTGAGGGTGACGGCACCCGGAGAGCAGCCGCTGCCCTCGCCCCGCGAGGTGCTGGATGTCCTCGATCGCGTGCCCGGCGTCGTGGGGGCCGCCCCCTTCATCGAGAGCGAGCTGCTGGTCTCCTCCCCGACCAACTACAGTGGCATGATTCTGCGGGGCATCGACCTCGGGCGGGTGCGGTCCACCTCGGACCTCGAGGAGAACCTGATCCGGGGCCAGCTCGACTGGTTGGCTACCCCCGCGGCAGCGCGGGAGCTGAGGGACCGGGAGCCTGGCGAATCGATGGACCACGGCGAACTGCAGGACCGGATCCGACGACTGCTCGACGAGACCGCCGAGCTGGAGGCGGAGATCGAGATCACCCGACGAATGCTGGACGACGAATTCGGCGAGCGCGACCGGGACGGGGATCGCCTGCTGGACCGGCTGCGCGCGATCGACGCCCGGGAGGGGGACAGGGGGGAGCAACAGGGGGAATCCCCGACTTCGGCCTTCCCGCTCGACCTCGACGAGCCCGCTGAGGTGCACCCGGAAGACCACGGCATGCCTGCGCTTCCGGGGGCTGCGGAGGACCACGGCATGCCTGCGCTTCCCCGCGCGATGGAACGGGACGGCGCCGATGGCCCAGCCGGCGAGGCGCCGGGACGTCCCGGAGCGCGGCGGGAGGCGCCGGGAATCATCATCGGCAGTCAGCTTCGGGAGGCCCTGCGCGTCGATGTGGGGGACCTGGTCAACGTCGTGTCTCCGGACGGGGACATGGGGCCGTCGGGGCCCGTGCCGCGGAGCCGCCCGTTCCGCGTGGTCGGCATCTTTCATTCGGGGCTGTACGAGTTCGACAACCGGATGGCGTTCGTGCTCTTCGAGGAGGCGACACGGTTCCTCAACCTCCCGGAGGGTGAAGCCAGTGGCATCGAGGTGCGCGCCGCTCACCTGTCGGCGGCTCCGCAGGTCGCTCGCGCGGCGCGGTCGGCGCTGCAGGAGGCCGGGGTCGAGGAGGTGCAGATTCGCGACTGGCAGGAGCTCAACGAGACCCTCTTCGCGGCGCTCGCGCTGGAGAAGGTGGTGATGTTCCTGATCCTGAGCATCATCATTCTGGTCGCGAGTTTCGCGATCGTCTGCATGCTGATCGTGATCGTGATCGAGAAGTCGCGCGAGATCGCTGTCCTTCGTTCGATGGGGGCGTCGCGTGCCGGGGTGCTTCGGATCTTCCTGGTGGAGGGCGGGGTGATTGGGGTGGCGGGAACTCTGGCCGGCATGGCGCTCGGGCTCGGGGTCGTGGCGTCGCTCCAGGTCTTCGGGTTTCCGCTGGACCCCGAGGTCTTCTACATCGACCGGTTGCCTGTGGCCCTGCGCACGTCGGAGGCGGTCACGGTGGGGCTGGCTTCGGTGACCATCAGTGTCCTTGCAACGCTTTATCCCTCCGTGCAAGCTGCGCGGCTCGACCCGGTCGCGGGTCTGCGGTACGACTGAGGACAACACTTGCGTGAATCGAACCCCAACCAACCCCTCGTGCAGGTCCATGATCTGACGAGACGTTTCGAGATGGAAGGCGAGTCCATCGATGTGCTCCGCGGGGTGGACTTCACGATGGAGCGCGGGGATCTGATCGGCGTGATGGGGAGATCCGGGGCAGGCAAGAGCACCCTTCTCCAGGTGATCGGGACGCTGGATCGGCCAACGTCGGGGCGGGTGGAGTTCGAGGGACGCGACGTGTTCGCCCTGTCCGACCGGGAACTCTCGGCCTTCCGCAACCGGACCATCGGCTTCGTGTTCCAGTTTCATCATCTGCTTCCCGAGTTCACGACGCTGGAGAATGCGGCGATGCCGGCGATCATCGCGCGAATACCGCGTGCCGAAGCCAACGAGCGCGCGTCGCACTACCTCGAGCGTGTCGGGCTCGGCGATCGCTTGCGGCACCGGCCCGGGGAACTCAGCGGCGGGGAGCAGCAGCGCGTGGCGCTCGCGCGGGCGCTGGTGATGCAGCCGAAGCTGATTCTGGCGGACGAGCCGACGGGCAATCTCGACGATGCCACCGGCCGGGCCATCTTCGACCTCTTCCTGGAAGTGAACGCCGAAACCGGGGTGACCATTGTCGTGGTGACCCACAACCTCGTGCTCGCCCGGTCCATGCAGCGCCAGTACATGATGCGGGACGGGCACCTGCTCCCGGTGGAGGACGAGGAAGAGGTGGTGGAGCGGCTCGGTGCCGGGGAGGTCGGCGCGTGAGGTACTCCATGCATGGGTCGGTTCAGGATCCGCGGATGATGCGCGCGCGGGGAGGCGGTGCGGGCGCGACCGCCAGTGACGCCCTCACCGCGGCGGCATGGGCACGGCGCGGGCTCGTGTCGCTGGCGCTGCTGATGGTACTGCTGCTGGCCCCGGGTGCATTCGCGCAAGGGGGCAGTGGGATCGTCATCGAGGAGATCGAGGTCCGCGGGGCGGAGCGGGTGGAGCCGGAAGCCGTGCGTCGCGCTGCGCGACTGCGCGCGGGGGACGAGATCGACGATCGCGCGATTTCCGAGGCGATCCGCGGCGTCGACAGTCTCGGTTTCTTCTCGGACGTGGTCGTCCGGGCCCGGCCCGGAGAAGCCGGAGTCGTGCTCCTCTTCGAGGTGGTGGAGAAGCCCTCCATCCGGAGCATCGTGATCGAGGGGAACTCCCGGGTGAGCGACGACGACATCCTGGAGGCGATCCCCCTGCGGGAGGACGCGATCCTCGACGAGTCGCTGATCCGGCAGTCGGTGCGGCGAATCGAAGACCTCTACCGGGAGAAGGGATACTACCTGGCGCGGGTCGAGTCGCAGCTGATTCGGGTGGACCAGACCACGGTGACTGTCCGCTTCGACATCCAGGAGGCCCAGCGGGTCCGAATCGCGCGGGTAAGCTTCGTGGGGAACGACAGCATCCCGGACCAGGAGCTCCTCCGGTTCATGCAGAACCGGCCCGGCGGAGTCCTCGACTTCCTGACGCCGTTCGGCACCTTCTCCCGGGAGACCTTCCGCGCGGACCTGCAGACGTTGCGTTCCTACTACTACGAGAACGGATTCCTGGACGTGAGCATCGGCGACCCGCTCGTGGAGCTGAGCCACGACCGCACGCGTCTCTTCCTCACCATCCCGATCGTGGAGGGCGAGGTCTACACCGTGTCCGACGTCAGCGTGACCGGCGACTTCGAGCACCTCGCGAGCCAGGAGGAGGTCATGGCGCTGGTCCGGATGGAGCCCGGACAGCAGTTTCAGGTGACGACCTTTCAGGAGGATGTCCGGCGCATCTCCGACCTGTTCCGGGACATGGGCTACGCCACCGCGAACGTGAACTTCTATCCGCGGCAGGACCCCGCAACCCTGCGCGTGGCGATCGAATATGACATCGACCCCGGCGAAATCGCCCGGATCGGCCGAATCGAGGTCCGGGGAAACCAGCTCACCCGGGATCGTGTCATCCGCCGCGAGATGATGATCATGGAGGGAGACCAGTACCGGGTGTCGGACATCCGTCGCTCGGAGCGGAACATCTTTCGGCTCGGATTCTTCGAGAACGTCACCATCCGGGAGGTCGCCCGTCGGGACGCCGGTGTGCTGGACCTCGTGATCGAGGTGGAGGAACGGCAGACGGGCCAGTTCCAGATCGGCGCCGGCTTCTCGTCCTACGAGAGCTTCGTGGCCACGGCCCAGATCGCGCAGAACAACTTCTTCGGCCGCGGACAGAGCCTGTCGCTGAACGCCAGCGTCAGCTCGATCCGGTCGCTGTTCATCCTGCAGTTCTTCGAGCCCTGGCTGTTCGACACGCGCTGGCAGCTCACGCTCTCGCTCTTCGACACGCAGGAGCTGTACGACAACTTCGACCGGCGCAGCCGTGGCTTTCGGACGCGGGTCGGATACCCCCTCAACCGGAACCGGGATCTCGTCGCGACTGTCGGCTACAACCTCGAAAACGTCGATGTGCGCGCCGGAGGGCGGCGCGGGCGTTCGAGCATCCGCTTCGCGGCGCTGGAGGAGGACGGGCTCACGAGCGCCATCGAGACGGGACTGAGCTGGGATCGCCGCGACAACCGGCTCTTCCCGACATCCGGGCACTTCCAGGAGGTCACGTTCGAGTTCGCCGACTCCATCCTCGCAAGCGACAACGAGTTCTTCCGCACCCGACTGCGCAGCAGGTGGTTCTGGTCCCCGATCTGGGACAACTGGGTGTTCAAGCTCAACGCCGAGTACGGGTACGTCGGCTCGACCAACCGCGACAAGCCGGTACCGATCTTCGAGCGCTTCTACGTCGGCGGACCGAACAGCGTCCGAGGGTTCGAGCGGCTCTCGCTCTCGCCCACACGACCCGTGGGTCTGAGCTTCTCCCCGGAGGCGACGACCTTCGACTATCCGGTGGGAGGCAACCAGCAGCTCATCTTCAATCTCGAGCTCGAGTTCCCCATCCTCGAGGCGATCGGGATCCGCGGCGTCGTCTTCGCCGACGCGGGCAACGCGTTCGACAACAACGAACCGATCACGCTGCGGCTGGACTTGATGGAGGACGCCGATGTCAGCTACGGGAATCTCCTGCGCACCGGCGCCGGTTTCGGTATCCGATGGCGTTCTCCGCTCGGCCCGCTTCGCTTTGAATGGGGCTTCCCGCTGAGTCGTCTCGAATCCGAGCGGCCCATGGTCTTCGAGTTCTCGATCGCGAACCCGTTCTGAGACCGCCGCCCACCCCTTCGTGTCTCCCAGGAGCCCAACCATGCTCATCCTTCGCATTGTCCCCATCCTGCTGATCTGCCTTCTCGGCCTCGGCACCATTCCCGTGGCGGCGTCGGCTTCGGACAGCGCCCCGGCACCGCAACGCCTCGCCTACGTGGACCTGCAGCGGGCGCTCAACGAGGTCGCCGAGGGACAGCGGGCGCGCCAGCGCCTCGAACGAGAGGTCGAGCGTCGCCAGAACGAACTCGAACGCGAGCAGCGCGCGCTGCAGTCCTTCGCGGAGGAACTCGAGGCGCGTATCGAGATGCTGAACGAGCAGGCGCGGATGGAGCAGATCCAGGAGTACCAGCAGCGGGCCATGGCCCTGCAGCAAGCCTTCGGCAATCACCAGCGTGAGCTCGCAGAGGCCGAAGGGCGTGCCACCCACGAGATCTTCGAGCGCATGGTCACGATCGTCCGCGAGATCGCGGAGGAGAGGAACTACACGATGGTCATCGAGAAGAACGAGGCATCGGTGCTCTACGCCGTGGACGGACTGGAGTTCACCGACGAGCTCGTCCGGCGCTACAACTCCCGTCACCCCTGAAGCCGACCCACCCCCGCGTGACCGAGCCTTGCCGCATGGGCCGAGTCGCCCTCCCTGTCGTGCTGGCGGCGCTGCTGGCGTCCTGCGACGCGGTTCCCCGCTTCCTCGCACAGGACCCGCCGGAGCCCTCCCTGCCCGCCTTCGGGGACTCCGCACGAGAGACCGCGCAGCAGGCCCCGCTCCTCGAGGCGCCTCCCGCCGAGGGCGAACCGCGTCCCGCCCTCGCGCTGTCCGCGTCCCTGCGTCTCGCCGCCACCAACGAGGCGTGGGCCCTGGACCTGCCAGCCGGGGCGACCGCGAGTGTGGTCACCCTTCGCAGCGACGAGGAGGGGAGCGCCCGGGTCAGCCTGATCAGCGAGCGGGACGGCATCGCGCAGCGGTTCGAGCTCTCCTTCCCGGGAACGTACACCCTCCGGTCGCTGCCCGCCGGCGTTCCCCGCGTCGTTGAACTCCTGGTGGAGGGGAGCGAGGTCGAGATCGAACGCGCCCCGTCGGACGCCGAGACATGCGGCCAGCTCGTCGCCGCCTCCCCCGCGGAGTTTCTCCGCCATGGCGCACGCGCCGACGGATGCGCCGGTCCGGGAAGCCCGCTCGACCTGACGGTCCCCTGGTCGCTGATCGCCGAGGAGGGCGTCTTCGGCCTGCGCGTGGTGACCGAGAGCCCGGCCCCGCTCACCCTGCACATGGAGGATGTCGACGGCGTGCTCCACTTCCGATCCACCTTCGTCGCCCACGACGGCTGGCTCCTGCCCAACCTGAGCCGGGCCGATGCCCCCGGCCCGCTCTCCATCCGGGTGGAGGGAGCGGGCGTGCCGTCGGTGGTCCGCGTCGAACTGCTCGCCCCGCCCGATGCCGGTGCAGCCTGGCTGGAGCGGGAGCCCAACGACTCGTGGGAGCGTGCCCATGTGTTGACGGGCGCGCGCCCGGTGGCGGGCATCCTCCACGCCGCGGAGGATGTGGACGCGTTTCGCCTCGCCCCCGAGCAGTCGGGGTTCTGGCGCGTCCGCGTCGAGGCGCGGACATCCATGACCCTCGATGTGGAGTTCGACGACAGCGCTATCGAGGATTCGTGGCCGGGAGTCGTCCGGGACGAGGGGGCAGTGGTGCGCTGCGGTCAGCCGCTCCAGCCGGGAGAGGAGCTGGCGTTTCGTGTGCGCGGCACGGAACTCGAGGACATCCCCGCAGCCTACCGGATCCTGTTCGAGCGGCTCGTGGACGACCGACCGCAGGCGATCGAGTCGGCGACGGATCAGGTCTCCGTGCAGCGAGCGCTGGAGGCTCTCGCCCTCGCGGCCGCGGACGAGGGTTCGGACGCGTCCGGTCAGGACCCGGACGAGGCAGACGCCGGTCCGGTCAGCGCGTCGGCGGTGCTACTCGGCGCGGATGGCGGGCGGCACGGGCTGCTCGTGGGCCGTTTCCGGATGGCCGGCGGCTCCACCTGGGCACCCCTCGAGGTGACGGCTCCGGACGAGGGCTGGGTGTCCATCGGGCTGGGACTGAGCCCCGGGGGGCCCGTGCCGGTGGAACTCGAGCTGCGCGACGAGGTTGGCGCCCTGGTGGCCGCCGCCCGTCCCCGCGCGGTCGGTCTGCGGCTCGATCTCCAGGCGGATGTCCCAGCAGGCCGCTACTTTGCCGTGGTGGGTGGGCGTCCGCCGGCGCAGCGCTGTCCCGAGCCCTGGGTCCTCGAGGCCACCTCGGAGGCCTCGGTGCGTGCAGCCGAGCAGATGAACACGGGCGAGGACACAGCACCGGAGCCGGGTTCGGATCACGTACCGGACGCTCCAGACCTGGACGAGGTCGCGCCGCCGAGCCCGCCGTCGTTCTTCGATTGACCGACGTCGTGGGTCGCCGAGCTGGTGCCGTTGACGACCCCCCGGGCAGGTACTAGACCCGGCGGGCCACTTGTGAGCCCCGGCTCACCGTTCCACCCCGCAGCGTGCCGAGGAGGCAGACATGAGCGACGTTCAGGCCAGTTTCGAGCGACTCGAGCAGAGCATCAACGACAACACGGAGAAGGCGACGAGCGCGAACGCGATCTTCACGTTCGAGCTCACCGGCGATGACGGCGGCGTGTACACGGTCGACCTTCGCAACGGGGCCAGCGCTCCGTTCGTGAGCGTGGGCCCGGACGACAACGCAAACGTGACCATCACCATGACAGCCTCGGACTGGACGGGAATTCTCGGGGGCTCGGTGAACCCCATGCAGGCGTTCATGATGGGCAAGATCAAGGTCAAGGGCGACATGGGCCTGGCCATGAAGCTGCAGAACATCCTGGCGCTCGCCAAGTAGTCGGGTTGTCGCAGGAGCCTTTCGGGGCGGGCCCTCCCGGGGTTCCGCCCTGATTCAATTGAGCGTGACGGATGGGCGCGAAACCGGCGCGTGCGAGGTCATCATGAGAACGGGTCTTCCTTCCACCACCTTCGCGGACGTCACCGTGCTCGACCTCAGTCGGCTGCTGCCCGGACCGTTCTGCACATGGATGCTCGCGGATCTGGGTGCCCGGATATGGAAGGTCGAGTCGCCGTCGGGAGGCGACTACGCGCGATGGTATCCGCCGCTGGTGGACAACCGGGACGGGGGCTACGGCGCGTTCTTTGCGTCGGTGAACCGCGGGAAGCAGAGCATCGCGGTGGACCTCAAGGACGATCGCAGTGCAGCGGTGATGGAAGGGCTGGTTCGGTGCGCCGATGTCCTCATCGAGGGCTTTCGACCCGGGGTGATGGAGCGGCTGGGGCTGGACGAGTCGCAGCTTCGCATCTGGCGCCCGGACCTCGTGTACTGCCGGTTGTCCGGCTTCGGTCAGACAGGGCCGGATGCGAAGCGGGCTGGTCATGATCTCGGGTATCTGGCGCGCTCCGGTGTGCTGGGTGCCACCGGGCCGAGCGCTGATCCGCCGGTGATGCCTGCGGTGCAGGTGGCGGACCTTGCCGGGGGAGCGCTGCAGGCGGCGTTCGGGATCGCTTCGGCGCTGTGGCGGCGGGAGCGCACCGGCGAAGGGTGCACCCTCGATGTCTCCATGACGGAAGGTGCCCTGCACCTGCTGGCGCCGATGCTGGGCACGGCGCGAAGCCAGAGTCGTCCCGTGCGCCGGGGTCGGGAGATGCTGACCGGGGGGCTGCCCTGCTATCGAACCTACCGGACAGCGGACGACCGGTATCTTGCGGTGGCGGCCCTCGAACCGCACTTCTGGGCGGCATTCTGTGCCCGGATCGGCCATCCGGAGTGGGCGGCGAGCGGCCTTGCCCAGGGAGAGGAAGGGGAGGAAGTGGCGGCTGCGCTCGCGGAGGTCATCGCGTCGCGGCCACTGGCGGAGTGGCTGGAAGAGTTGCGGGAGGACGACGTCTGCGTCGAGCCGGTTCTCGAACTCGACGAGCTGGTCCAGGATGCACAGCTTGTGGCCCGCAATGCCCTGCATCCGGCGACGGGCCTTCCTCGGTTGCCGGTCGGAACGCGTGACTCGGCGGCGGGGGAAGTGCCTCCGCTTCTGGGCGAGCACACGCGTGCCGTGCTGGAGGAGGTCGGGCTCTCCGCAGCCGAGATCGGAACACTGCTGAAGGCGGGCGTGGTCGCCGAGGTCGTCTGACCGGTGAGGCGAGGCGAGGCGGGCCGCCGGGCGCTAGCGGGAGTGGAGCCGCACCGTGCGGCGATCGAGCCCGTCCCGGTTGAGCCAGGATCGGGGCTGCCAGTGCAGCGATGCGCCATCGCCGGACCGGACGTCGGCGAAGTACAGCAATCCTGCAGCGTGGTGGTTGGCAGGGATCGACATGTCGTGAAGGGCGTGTCCGGCGTAGGCGACGGAGGAGAGGTCGGCTGCGGCGGGTGCTGCGGCGGGTGGAGCGGTTCGTCGCGGATCCGGATGACCGTGGGTGGAGGTGCGGGGGTGGGCCCAGACGCGGGTCGTGGGGCACCACGTGCTGCGGGTGTAGGGGCTCCAGGTGGAGTGTCCCCCTGGCTGCCAGGTGGCGCCGACGCGCCATGACGTTCCCCAGGCGACGGACGCGCCATGGAACCCCGGGCCGACGGAAACGCCCCAGCCCGGGAGGTAGTAGGGGAAACCCATGTGGACATGCACGGCGCTGCGCGGCCGGTAGGTGGCGCGGACGGGGTGCGGGGTCGCGGGAGTCGTCGGCGGGCGTACGGAAGGGGCGGAGTGCACCGTGGAGGTCCGTGGGGTGACGTAGCCTCGCGATACCGAAAGGAAGTCAGTATCGAGCTGGACGTCGGGGAGTGACTGCGCTGCGGCGAGGGGTGCGAGAGGTTCGCCGGGCGAGGCGAGGGCCATTCGGGCGACCTGGAACGGGCTGAGCGCGTTTCGGCTGGCGCCGTTGTCGAGGAGAAGCTCGAAGTCGGCCCTGCGGACCTGGACATCGTGCGGGGTCAGGTTGGTGATCCGCACCTCGATGGCCACGACACCGCGGGGGAGGCGGAGGTTCGCAGGCGCGGGCACGACCTCGAACTGGAGGCCGTCGTGGGCAGAGGTGGCCCCCGCCTCGTCGGTGTGGAGCGCGGGTGCGAGCCCGCGCGCGGTGGTGGCACAGCCGGGGAGCAGGAGCGCGAGCGCGAGGATGGCCGGGAGGGCGCGGCCGGGAGCTGGGGCTGGGGCGGTCATGCGGAGGACTCCTGGCAGTCTCGGGGTCCGAGTGGGCAGGGATACCGTCGTTCGACGGTGGGCACGCGAAGGGTATTCATGACGATCGCGCGTAGGGTGTGTACTGGGTTGGGCGCGGCGGGGGGTCAGTCGTGGAGCGGGAGGTCGAGGTAGCGGGCGAGGTGTCGGGCGCTGTCGAGCGGCCAGCGAACGGCCGGGAAGTTGGGCAGGAGGCCATCGTCGGTGCATGCGACGCCTTCGTTCCGGAGTCGATGGATCTGGAGAAGGGCGCGCCCGTGATCACCACGGATGCTGATGGCGCCGCGGGCGTTGATGACGCGGTGCCATGGAAGAAGCTCGTCGTGAAGGGAGGACCGGAGGGCGCGACCGACGGCTCGCGCGGCGCGCGGGGAGCCACAGAGCGTAGCCACGTCACCGTAGGTCAGGACGCGTCCCGGAGGGATGGCGTGGACGATGGTGCGCACGTGACGTGCAAAGTCGTGGGCCGGCGGTGGAGGTGCGTTCATCGGAGGTTGGAGCGGAAGCCGATGCCGAGCAGGATGGTGTGTTGCGGATCGAAGGTTGCGCCGAGCACGCCCCGGTCGAGCGCGCTGACGCGTCGTGCATTGTCGGTGAAGCGTGCGGTGGCGGCGAAGAGGGTCCCCTGGTAGCGGATGTCGGCGACGAGGGTAAGGTTTCGGTCGATGGGCACATCGAGTCCGCCGCCGACGGAGGCGTGGACGCCTGCGCGAAGGCGGCGTCGCTGCGCGTCACGGTCGAAGCGGGACAAGGACAGCCCGGTGGCGAACGCGGCCCATGGGAAGGTGCCGATGAGCTCACCGGCGTAGATGCGAGTGCCGCCGGAGAGGTGATGGGCGAGAAACGCGCCGCGTGCCTCGGACGGTTCGATTCGGTCGCCGCTGCCGCTGCAGTCCCAGCTGATCCCGCGGTCATCGACTCCGCCGTTGCCGCGTCTCGTGGCCGTGTCCTCCGAGGTGCAGAGCACGCGCGCGTGGGACCACTGGGCGCGTTCGAGTGCGTAGCGGATCTCGAGTTCGGCGAGCTGCAGGGTGACCCCCAACCGGAGGGCGGGGGCCCGGTAGACGTCGGCGAGAAAGGGGTTGCCGACCGTGCGGTCGCCGTCCGTTCGGGGGTTGGCGAGGTCGATGGTGCTTCGGGCCCCGGGTCCGATGGCGATGGCGGTACCGAGATCGGCCTGCAGGCCGAACCGGGGGGGTTGCGCGGTGGATGGGCGCGGTGTGGCGAGCGCGAGGCAGAGCAGGGCGCAGGCGGCAGCGACGGGATGCGGTCGGAAGCGGGCGAGTTTGCGCAGCGGCGCCGTGCGCGCTACGGGTGCAGGGCGGGGGGTGGTGCGCTCGATCCGAACGGGGATGCGATGGCCATGACGGGTGACATGTCGCGAACAATGCAGGTCGCGGGCGAGCGCACCGGGGCTGTTGGGGGTTCCCCCGTTGTGGTGACGGCACTGCTCGCTGTTCTGGTGCATGGCGGGGTACGCGAACTGGCAGGGGGGGAGCGCCTTGCGTGGGTGGGCGCGCGGTGCCCGGTGCCGTGCGAGGCAGCCGCGTGAGGCGCCGTCGCTCGGGTTCGTTCTCTACGTCACCGGGTGGTCCGGTTCAACGGTGGTTGCGGTGTGCGGCCCTGCTGTGGGTATGCGGTGTGGTGTCGCCGGGGGTGGCGTGGGGGGAGGTCTCTGGGGCAGTGGAGGTTGCGGCCCGCGAGGTGGCGATGTCCAGAGCGGGCGCCGTGGCGGCGGTGGCGCATCGGGGCGGTGGGGTGGAGGAGGGGGTCGTTCAGGTGGTCCGCGACGGGCTGGAGGTTGTACTGACCGGGGCGGGAATGACGCTGGATCAGGAGGTTCGGATCCAGCTGTCGCTTGCGGGGCTGGACGAGGTGCTCTGGCGGATGGATGGGGGGGGCGCGGAGGAACGGCAGGCGGGCACGGCGACGGTGACCCGTCGTGTTCGCCGCGTGGAAGCAGAAGTGGTTCCGGATCGACGTCTTCGCCGCGTCGAGGTGCAGGGTGTACCGTCGCGGCGGCTCGCACGGGTGGAGGCGCATGGGGTCGAGGAGCGCCGCGTCCGCGCGGTGACGGCCGATCGGGGGGACGGCGCAGGAGGCGAGCGCTGGATGAACCCGATGGAGCGCCCCCGGGTCACAAGTCGGTTCGGGCCACGGATTCACCCGATCACGGGGGAACGGGGCCGGATGCACAACGGGCTGGACTTCGGCGCCGCGACGGGCACACCTGTCCTTGCGAGCGCGACGGGGGAGGTGCTTCTGGCGGGATGGTGCGGGAACGGGCCGGGCAACTGCGTGGTCATCGATCATGGAGGAGGGTGGAGGTCGCACTACTTCCACCTTTCGCGCTGGCGGGTACGGGCCGGGCAGCGCGTGCACCAGGGAGAGCGGATCGGAGACGTCGGCTCGACGGGAGCATCCACGGGCCCGCACCTCCACTTCGAGATTCGTCGTGATGGCCGCGCACTGGATCCGGAGGCGCTCCTCGGTCGGGCCGTGGGTCGTTGAGTGGGCACGGCATGGGCCGGACGGATTGTCACGCGGGTGGTGCGTCGCTATGTTCGCCGGGTTGCGCCGAGACAAGGCGTATCGGGACGCAGACACGGAGGAGGAGTGGGAACGCAATGGCCGTCCGGCCCAATGCACGTGTTGCATGGCCTGAACCCAGCTGGCGCGGGCCGGGATTCGGAGATGAGCACCTGCGATCAGTGCGGGGCGCGGTTCGTCTTGCGTTTTGCCTTTCAGCAGGTGGCGTTGCGGGATGAGTCGCGTCATGTCTGTTCGCAGGACTGTCGCGAGCAGTTGCTGGCCGGTGTCGTCCCGCGGGGTGCCGGTCCGTCGCCGATGACGATTGCGGTGCTGAACCAGAAGGGGGGCACGGGCAAGACGACCACGGCGGTGAACCTGGCGGCCGGTCTGGCGGAATCCGGGAAGCGGACCCTGCTGATCGATGTGGACGCACAGGGGCACGTCGGCATCAGTCTCGGGCTCAAGGGGGAGCGGACGCTGTACCACATGCTGGTCGAGGAGGCCACGCTGGAGCGGTGCGTCGTGCCGTTCTCGTCGACCCTGGACCTCATGACGAGCAACGAGACGCTCGCGAGCGCGGAGATCTTCCTGGCGCGGATGGACGAGGGGCGAGATCGGCTCCTGCGGCAGCGAATGGCCGGAGTGCATCGGTATGACGTGGTGATCCTGGACTGTGGTCCGAGCCTGTCGCTGCTGAACCTGAATGCGCTGACCTTCGCGGATTATTTGCTCGTTCCGGTGTCGTGTGACTTTCTGTCGCTGGTGGGTGTTCGCCAGATTCTCCGGACGGTGCGGCATGTCAACGAGTTGCTCCTCCATCCGATCGAGATTCTGGGCGTACTTCCGACGTTCTATGACCAGCGAAACCGCATCAGTGACGAGTCGGTGAAGAGCCTGCGCAGCCACTTCAAGAACAAGGTGCTTCCTCCGATTCGCGTGAATACGCGGCTCAAGGAGGCGCCCTCGCACCGGAAGACCATCTTCGAATACGCACCCTATTCGCGCGGAGCCGAGGACTACCGGCGCCTCGTGAAGTGGGTGCTGCAGCGGGCGGAGGAACGGGCGATGACGAGGACGGCGTCATGAGCAGAAAGGCACGCGAGCGAGCTGTGGAGGAAGAGTCCGTGATGGGGCGTGACCCTCTCGCCGCAGACGACGAGATCCTGGCCCGAACCTTCTATGGTGCGCCGGACCGGGAGGCCGAAGCAAAGGGCCAGCCTGTGCCCACGGTGGTCGAGGAAGGGGAGGAAGCTGCGGCCGCGCCCGCTCCGGTCCCCGAGCGTCGGCGCCGGAGCCGGACGAAGTCAGGCCGGCGGGACAGCGCTCCCTCGCACTACCGGATTGTGTCCATCAGTCTGTACAACGAGGACATCGAGCGGATCGACTCACTGGTTGCGGAGCTGAAGGCGCGCGGACACTCGAAGGCCAACCGTTCCGCGCTGATCCGCTATGCGATCGACACGATCGACATCGACGGGATGCCACGCTCGTACTGAGCGCGGCGCGGCCCCTGCGCCGGATCGGGGGGGACATCCGGCCGGCAAGTGCCGCATTCATCCCCTTTGACAGGGTGCGGGCAACTGGCCTAGAGAACCGAGGTCGGACGAACACCGCCCTGCTGACCGGTACCTCGCGTTCCGGTGCGCAGTCCGGTTGACCGCGATTGACGAGCCCATCCACGAACGAGGAGAGGACCCCCATGTTCCGCATCAAGCTCATCGTGCTGTTTCTCGTTGTCCTGCTGGGCTTCCTCGGGGCGGCTGGCCTGTTCCTGAGCGGCGTGTCCCGAACGGTGACGACGGACACGGAGATGCGCCTCATCGCCGCGCGGGAAGCGGTGCAGGCGGCGATTCGGCTGCACGAGTACTCGCTGGTGCGCTCCGTCGAAGAGCTTGCGGTCACGCCGGGGGTGATCCGGGCGCTTCACTGTCCGCGGACGGAAGAGGACCTCGAGCAGCAGCGCCGGGAACAGACACCGCAGCTCGGTGCGGACGGCACACCGGTGCGCGACGCGCTCGGCCGCATCATCGACACGGAAGGGCGCCCGATCGAAACCGACGCCCGCTTCAGCTGCGCTACGACCGCCGACGTCGAGGTCCGCCGAGCCCTCGCCGCCTGGAACACACGGCACGCCGAGAATCGGGAACGGGACGAGTTCGCCTTCCTGCCGGATCGTGGACTCGGCAACGCGATGCCGCGCGAGCCGGATCTTCTTCTCGTCGCCGACAGCCAGGGCGTGGTGATGGGCCGAGTCGGGCACGACATGGAGCACTGGTTCGGGCCGAGCAGGCCCAACATGAACCAATTCCCCGTGGTCGGCCGGACGGAGGCGTTCGGCGTGCAGCATGACTTCATCGCCTGGCGCGATCGGGATTCGGACGCCCCCAGACTGGCCCAGGTTGCCGCGGCCCCGATCCATGGTCCCGAGGTGGACGGAGAGCGTCCGTTTCTCGGAAGCGTCCTCGTGGGCTACCTCGTGAGCAATCGAATCGCCGATGACATGGCCCGGCTGGTCAGCGAGACCGACATCGCCTTCTACTTCGTGCGCGATGGCGCGATCAGCTTTCCTGGCAGCAGCCTCACCGAGCGCGAGCGGCTTCGGCAGCACCTCGGCAGCGGCCCCTTCGTGACGGACGACGGAGAAGAGCTGGACACGCTGGGGCTGATTCAGCAGCCTGGCGCGCTCTTCCGCACCAGCTTCGACGGACGTGAATATGCGCTCATCAGCCAGATGGCCGCACGGAGCGAGGATGGACGTCCCGTCGCCGGCGCCATGGTTGTCACGTCGCTTTCCGTGCCCGTGCTGCCGGTGCGCGGGGCATTCCAGAATCTTCTGCTGGTCGCGTTCATCCTCCTCCTCGTCGGAGTGGGGGGGTCCACGGTCGTCGTGAGCCAGATGCTGAAGCCGATCGAAGAGATCTCCAAGGGGATTCAGGAGGTCATCGCAGGGAATCGAGACTACATGTGGCCGGTCGAGGACAGCAACTACCTCTGTGACATGTCGCACTCCCTCAACATCATGAGCGCGCGCCTTCAAGGAAAGCCCGACCCGGACACCGACGAGGCGGCGGACGCGGCCTGGGGCGGCGGTGGTGGACCCAGCGGCGGCGCGAAGCCTGCAGCGGGTGCCGGACCCAAGGCGGGCGCGTCCGCCGGAGGAATCACCGGGCTCGGTGGACTCCGCGGTCGTTCCGCCCGAAAGACCGAAGACGATGACTCCTCCGCCGACGGCCCTGACCCCGCATGAACCGCTCGCCGACGAAACTCGCGGGTGGCGTGCGGACCGGAACGGACGCAATCCTCGATTCCGGAGACTGGATTGAACAACTGGCCGGAAGCCGCGTCGCAGTGCTCGCACACGGCGCAAGCGTCACGCGTGACTTCGTCCACCTCGTCGATGCGCTGCTTGAGCGAAATGTCCGGCCTGTTCGACTCTTCGGGCCGGAACACGGCCTGCGTGGCGAAGCACAGGACATGATCCCCGTGACCAGCGAAGTCGACGCCATGACGGGCCTTCCCTGCGTCAGCCTCTATGGACACGACGAGGACAGCCTCACTCCGCGCCCGGAGCAGCTCGAGGACATTGATGTGCTCCTGATCGATTTGCAGGATGTCGGGAGTCGCTACTACACGTACATGTACACAGCCATGCTCGCCGCGCAGGCCGCGACGGCGGCAGGCGCACGGACCGTGGTCCTCGATCGGCCCAACCCAATCGGAACGGCGCGAGAGGGCGGATCGGTCCATCCGGGCTTCGAGTCGTTCGTCGGCATGCTGCCCCTGCCGAATCGTCACGGACTGACCCTGGCACAGGTCCTTGAATATGCACGGCTCGCAGGACGAACAATCGACTTCGAGGCCATTCCCGTCCAGGGCGCCAGTGGAGGCGAGTCGGCCGTCGACCCCTTCCTTTCCGGAGCACCGTGGGTGATGCCCTCACCGAACATGCCCACGCGTGACACTGCCCTGGTCTATCCAGGCCTCTGTCTGCTCGAAGGGACGAATCTTTCGGAGGGCCGAGGCACAACGCGCCCCTTCGAACTGTTCGGCGCTCCCTGGATGGACGCCGTTCAAGTCGGACGCTCGCTTCACGAAATGGAGCTTCCGGGAGTTCGTTTCCGGGTGGCGGGCTTCGAGCCGGGATTCCAGAAGTGGGCCGGACATCGCTGCCGCGGGCTTCAACTCCATGTGACGGACCCCGAGGTGTTTCGACCGGTCCTCACCGGATTGGCCATCGTCTGGACCTGCAGGCGCCTCCATCCCGATGACTTCGCATGGAGGAGCGAGGCGTACGAGTTCGTCGCGGATCGCCCCGCGATTGACCTTCTGTTCGGGCAGGACCAGACGCGAGGGCTCATCGACGACGAAGCAGACTTCGACGTGGTCCGCGACTCTCTGCTGAGCCCTGTTCCGAACGCACGACTCGAGGAGGCGAGCCGCTTCCTCTACGGTATCGCATCGTGAGCGAGGTCGGCCGGCGCGTCTGTCTGTTCGGTGGTTCGTTCGACCCTCCTCATGTGTGCCACGTGCTCTCGACGGCCTGGGCCCTGAGCACGTTGCCTCTCGATGAGCTCTGGTGGGTCCCGACCTACTCGCACGCCTTCGGCAAGTCCCTTCGGCCGTTCGATGACCGAATGGCGATGTGCGCAGCCGCGGTCAGCTGCTTCGATGACCGCGTTCGCGTCAGTGACGTGGAACGGTCCATCGGTGGAGAGAGCCGCACCTTGCGCACGGTCGAGACGCTGCTGGAGCAGGACGGTCAATCGCGGATTTCACTCCTGTTCGGTGCGGACATCATGTCCCAGACGCACCGGTGGGAGGGCTGGGATCGCCTTCAGCAGCTCACGGAGATCCACGTCATCGGACGGGGAACCCACCCCCTCGATGGAGAACCGGAATTCGCGATCATTCTTCCCGACGTGTCCAGCACCGCGTTGCGTAACGCTCTCGCACAGGGCAATCTCGCCTACGCAGCAGCAAGGCTGCCGCGGGAGGTGCTGGATCTCATCGTGCGCAACGGCTGGTATGGCTGCACGGGGTTGACCGCTTCGAACGGGGAGACGTGAGGCACGCCGCTCCTGATGAGGGCGCGAGCCGGTCGCTCGCGGCAAGGTCGTGGGCCGTGCTCGGCGCGGGCAGAGTGGGTCGTACGCTCGCAGGACTGCTGGACCGGCACCACGTTCTCGCTTCGGTGTGGTCTCGAGAGGCGAGCAGCGTGGCGGTCGTGAATCTCGATTCGCAGGACGTGGACCGTCTGCACGGACCACCGAACGTGGCGGCGCATGCTTCGGTGGTTCTGGTGGCGGTTCCGGATGAAGCGTTCGGGGCGACGATCGCCGCTCTGCCGGCCGAAAGCCGCGACGATCCCGGACGCGTCTGGCTGCATGTGTCGGGAGCAAGCGGCGCCGAGCGCTGGCGTGGGAAAGGGGTCTGCGGTTCCACAGGTGCAGTGCACCCGCTCATGTCGTTCCAGGGAACGCCGGAGGATGTCGAGCGTCTGTCCGGGTGCTTCATGGCGATCGACGGGGATGGGGATGCTCGAGACGCCGCGCTCTGGCTCGCGCGCGCCTGCGGTGCACACCCGGGGATGGTGTCCGGCAGCGCCCAGCGGGTCGCCTATCACCTCGCCGCCGTGCTCGCGAGCAACGGGGTCTATGCGCTGCTCGCCGCGGCCAACCACATCGTGCAACATGCAGGAATCGAGCACGATTCGCTTGGGGAAGGGCTGGCCTCACTCGCGTTCGGCAGCGCGGCCGGTGCACGCGAGAGGGGGGTCGATGGCGCAGCCACCGGTCCGATTGTTCGAGGTGACATCGGGACCGTGCGCAGGCATCTCGCGTGGATGTCGGAGCACCGCGCGGAGCTACTTCCACTGTACCGGGAACTGGCGCGCCCGCTGGTCGGCATCGCGGAACGTCGGGGGATACGGCCGGTGCTGCTCGCTACCCTGCGCACGCTGCTGGACGGCGACGGGTAGAACCAGGTGAACGGGTTTCGGGGTCAAACCGCAACCGCTCGAGCCTGTGAGACGAGATTGGGCCCGACAGGGCGTTTCGCCTCCACCATTACGACTCGCCGCCTTCCGGTTCCGGGGCGTCGTGGATGCTGGGGCTGGCACCATCCCGTTCGCTTCGCGCGGTATCGAGGTGTTCCACTCGGATCGCGCCGTCCTGGACGACCACCTCGAGCTGCGCGGGAGCGGTCAGGGTGCCGGTCAGCAGTAGTTCGGCCACGCGACTCTCCACGTGACGCTCGATGGTGCGTCGCATGGGCCGCGCTCCGTACACCGCATCGTAGCCGCCGTGGTCGAGGAGGAAGTCGATGACTTCGGGGGCAAAGGTGAAGGCCACCTGACGCTCCCGGTAGAGCCGCTCGCTGGATCGGGTGAGCTGGAGACGAGCGATTCGGGCGACCTCGTCGCGTTGCAGCGCACGAAAGACGAGGGGCTCGTCAATGCGGTTCCACAGCTCGGGGCGAAAGTGTCTGCGCGCGGCTGCCAGGACGGCCTCCGTCACAGTGGTGGTCGCCATTCCGGACTCACCTTCGTCCGAGCGCACGAAGCCGACCGGGCGACGCGGCTGTTCCTCGAAGGCGACCTCTGCCCCGAGGTTGGATGTGAGTACGATGATGGTATTGGAGAAATCCACTGTCCGCCCTCGAGCGTCGGTCAGGCGACCGTCGTCCAGTACCTGAAGCAGCAGGTTGAGCACGTCGGGGTGCGCTTTCTCGACTTCATCGAGCAGGACGAGCTGGTAAGGCTGTCGGCGAACGGCCTCGGTGAGAAGCCCTCCGGCATCATGGCCCACGTATCCGGGAGGCGAGCCGATCAGGCGGCTCACGGCGTGCGCTTCCATGTATTCGGACATGTCGATGCGAACGACGGAATTCTCGCTCTCGAACAGGATGGAGGCGATGGCCCGGGCGAACTCGGTCTTTCCCACCCCGGTTGGCCCGAGGAAGAGGAAGGAGCCAATGGGCCGTCCCGACACGAATCCGGCGTAGTTGCGCCGCAGCACATGGGATACGCGTTCGATCACATGCTGGTGGCCGACGACGCGCTGCATCAGGCGCTCCTCCATGTTGAGGAAGCGTTCCCTGTCCGCCATCAACAGCTTCTCCGGCGACAGCCCGGCCTGCTCGGCGATCACGGTTGCGACCAGAGGGCGCCCGACGCTTCGTGCGCCGATGCGCCGGGCACGGCTGCCTGCGAGATCGAGCACGCTGATGGCCTTGTCGGGCAGTCTTCTGTCCTGGATGTAGCGAAACGAAAGGTGCGCGGCCGCATGGAGCGCGTCCGGCTCGAACCGAATCTGGTGATGCTCCTCATATCGAGGGCTGATGCGTTCGAGGATGGTGACGGCGCTCTCGGGGGAGGGTTCATCGACCCGGACCTGCTGGAAGCGGCGCTCGAACGCCGGATCGGTCTCGATGAAGCGTCTGTATTCTTCGAACGTGGTTGCACCAATGCAGGGGAAGCTCCCTCGCGCCAGTGCGGTCTTGAGTTCCCCGGCGCCGTCCGAGGCGCCATCTCCCCCAGCACCCATTCCGATCCAGTGGTGGAGTTCGTCCAGGAAGACGATGACTCGGCCTTCGGCGGCTGCGACCTCCTGCTTCAGGCGCTGGAGGCGTTCGGCGAATGCTCCGCGTACCCCCGTCCCGCCCAGCATTCGCGATGCTTCGAGTTCAACGACGATTCTTCCTTCGAGAGCCGCAGGAAGGTCGACGGTCATCCCTGGTCCGGCGATCCAGTTGGCGAGCCCCTCCACGATGGCGGTCTTGCCCACGCCGGGGTCACCCACGAGCACGGGGTTGTTCGCTCGCCGCTTGCCGAGGATGTCCGTGAGCTGGTGCAGTTCGGCATCGCGCCCGAAGACGTGGTCGAGCGCGCCGTCCCACGCGGCGAGGCTGAGGTTTCGACCGAGTTTCGCCAGCAGCGGGAACTCCTTCTCGCGAAGGACGAACCGGGAGCGTGGCAGACGCTCGCGCTCGGTCGGGCCGGCGGGGCGCGGAGAGGGTGAGGGCACACTTGATTTCGGGGCTTCTGCCGAATTCCTGGACGGGCCCGGGCGACGCGTGCGGGCCACGGTGGGTGGCAGGGGAACGTCTGACCGTGGAACGATGGGGCTGTGCTTCCGCTCACCATGCACGCGCTTGGCCAGACTGCCGTTGCGGCTGCCTCGCGCATCCTTCCCTCCGGGCGTCGTGGGGCTGGTGCCGCCGGGCTGCTTGCGCCTTCGGCGAACATCCCTGGGTTCGCGCAGGCCACGGGCGGCGGACGGCTCGGTGGAGGGATCCGTGTCCTGAGCAGGCGGGTTGGCCGGACCAGCCTTCGGGTCCTTCGTGCTGGATTGAGCGGATACCGCCGCGGGCGTAGAGCGCGCGGCGACCTCCAGCAGACCTGTCACGCTCTCGATGTGCTCGGCGTTGCTCATGAGGTAGGACAGGGCGGTGCTTCGTATGGTGCCCATGTCCAGTTCGAGGCGGGCCATCAGCCGATAGGCCGCGCAATCCACGAAGCTGCACAGCGCCACGAGCACATGAAGGCTGTTGACCTGACCGGCGTGCGACGAGTGGGCGACATCCTCGGCGCGATGCAGAACGCGCGTCCAGATGCCCTCACGTTCCTCGACCTGTCCGTCCAGCGCCTGGAGGAGAAGGTCCGCCGTGATGCGGTGGTCGCGCAGGAAGGCGGATGCCCGGTTCTTCAGGGTGAAGAGGCACAGGAGCAGGTGGGCCGTGGACAGCGGCTGACCAAGACGCTCGGCGACATCTCGGGCTTCGTCTGCAACGACGATCAGTTCCTTGCTCCAGTCGAGTGCCATGGATTCACCGTTGCGGGGTGTTCAGCTTCCCCGGAGGTCGTGAGGAGTACGGAAGGTGGGCGGCCGGCAGGGGCCTCGCGTTGTCGCCTGGTTCCAGTGGACGGCAAGCATCGTGGGGCGTTGCCGGCAATTCACGCCCTTGGCGGGAAGGGCGCCGGCTTGCCTGTTTCGCTCAGGAGCGCGTCGCAAACCAGAGAACCGAGATGAGGGTGGCGCCTGCGAGGGCGATGAGGACGAACAGGAGGCTTCGGATCCCGGAGGAGCTTTCCGCGGCGGGTTCGAAGTGCGCCGTGTGCGGGGCGGGCTTGGCGGCGATCGGACCGGTCTCCTTGATCGGTGCTGGTGTTGGGTCGGTTTCGGATGTCGCGGGCGTGGTTGGCGTGTTGGGTGCGGGATCGATCGCGGCTTCGGGAAGGGCACCATCGCTGCCGGGGGATTCGGCCTCTGGTTCTCCGGGGGCCCGATCGACGCGGGCGACCCGGATGGACTCGGTTGCTTCCTCTGGATCCGAACAGGGCTCCGCAGTCGGGCTGTCATCGTTCTCGGGTGCGCTGCGGGAGGAAGCTCTGCTGTGCGTTGGGGAGACTGCCGCCGGCCGACCGGAGGAGCGCGCTCCCGCTACGCGTCGACTCGGCCCGGGATCCTGGGCAGCTTGCGGGGGCAGGGGCTGAGCAACAGGGGCGATCCCCGGAGCACGGAGGGCGATGCCGCCAAGGGCCGCCAGAAACTCCCACGCGTTTGCGAAGCGATCTTCCGGCTTCTTCGCGAGCGCCTTCTGCACGGCGCGGTCGATGAGTGTTCCGCGCAGGGCGGGGACGGTGAGCGCCGGTACATCTGCATTGACGTGCTGCAGCATCACATCCATCGGCCCCTTGCCCTGAAACGGCGGAACGCCACAGAGCATCTCGTACAGGAGGACGGCGACGGCGTATATGTCCGATCGCGTGGTCAGCGCGGCGCCCCGCGCCTGTTCCGGGCTCATGTACGTTGGGGTACCCATGGCACGACCCTGCAGGGTCAGGGAGGGCTGATTCATCTCCTCCTCACTGAACCCCAGAACCTTGGCTATCCCGAAGTCGAGCACCTTCACGGTCTCGGTGCCGTCCTCGTGCTGAACCAGAAAGACATTCTCCGGCTTGAGATCCCGGTGAACGATGCCCTGTTCGTGGGCTTCGCTCAGGCTCTCGAGGACACCTCGTGCGATGGCCACCGCGCGATGGGGTTCTAGCCCGTTCACGCCATCGAGGATGTCGGACAGCGCACAGCCCTGGAGAAGCTCCATCGCCAGATAGAGCTCCGGATGAAACCCGAAGTCGAACACCCGGACCGTGTTCGGGTGTGTGAGACGGCTCACGAGCTGGGCTTCCTGCCGAAACCTTGCGACCACTTCCTGCGGACGCGGCGCGACCGGACGAATCGTCTTGACCGCAACACGCTCACCCGTCTCCCGGTCCAGTGCGCGATACACGATCGCGTAGCCCCCGCGACCCAGCTCGCTCTCGAGCTCATAGCGGTCGGCCACCAGGTCTCCGGGACCTACCGGGTTCGCACCTGTGAGTTGGGGCTCGTCGAGCATGGACGCGACATCGTCGGGTATCGGGCCAGAGCAGGGCAGGGCAACCTGGCGAACAACCTCGGCTGCGTTGCACCTCTACTTCGGTACGGATTAGCCGAGGCCGTCGGGATGCGCAACGCTGCAGCTCACCGCGAACGCCAGCGCACCGAGCAACTGCGGCGACAACGGTGGCCTGACCGGCGATTGCGAATGGATGGCCCGCTCACTACCACTCCCGCCAGTGGGCAGGCGCGACGAGGGCTACACCGGAACGTCCCATGAACAACCACCACATGCCAGACCCGTGGGCCCCGCGACATGATGCAGGCGGGTCGCGAGCGGAGTGCACAGCACTCCGTACCTGTGACGCGCGGCAGGATGTCTGGTGGCAGGGCAATCACATCGAACTGGTCACGGACCTCGCACCCAGGTTTCTCTACCTGGCCACGGAGACGCATGTCCTCGTCAATGGGAAGCGAATCGCCTGGTCCGGCGGTTTCGCCATGGAGGAATGGGCCCACGGCGCGTTCCACGGGGTCGACCGGGAGCCTCACGTGATCAGTGTACGGATGCGAACGCGCGGCGCGTCCGTTCGTACGCTGGATGCGATGGTGTGGATCGACGGGACGCCGGTCGACCGTCTGGTCGTCGGGATTGGGAATCTGCGCGAAGGAGCCGTGGGCGGCCTCGCGACCTGCGGAGTCGTCACGACCTGGCTCCTGTATCTCATCGGGAACCTTGCCGCATCCTTCGCGCCGTGAGGGACTCGACGACCATCGACGCACCGGGGACGCCATGAAGCTGCTGGGGGAACACCTCCTCGACGAGGAGCATGTGATGATTCGTGAAACCGCTCGGCGGTTCGCGGAGACCGAAATCAAGCCGAATGCCATGCAGTGGGAGGAAGCGGGAAGCTACCCTCGGGAGTTGCATCGCATCGCTGCCGATACCGGGCTGCTCGGCGTGGGCTTTCCCGAGGAGCTTGGAGGAGCGGGAGGTGGTGCGCTCCACCTCGTGATGTGTGTCGAGGGCCTCATGCGGGGCGGATCCACCGGGGTGACCGTCGGCCTGGGAACCCACCAGATCGCCCTGCCGCCCCTCCTTCACATCGGAAGCCGCGAACAGCAACAACGGTTCATTCCCGCCGTGCTCCGGGGCGAGAAGCTCGCGGCGCTGGCCGTGACCGAACCCGGTGCCGGGAGCGATGTGGCCGGAACACGCACCCGTGCCCGCAGGGATGGCGACCACTACGTGGTCGAGGGCGAGAAGCTCTATATCTCCGGAGGGACCCGGGCGGATGAACTCATGACCCTCGTTCGAACGGGTGATGACCCACACGGAGGACTCACCTTTCTGCTGATCCCGAGGGCCTCCGAAGGCGTGCAGGTCTCTGCGCCGTTGCGCAAGACCGGCTGGTGGGCCAGCGATACTGCCGAGATCAGGTTTGACCAGGTACGGGTACCGGTCGAGCGGCGGATCGGGCCCGAGGGCGCTGCGTTCCTCGCCCTCATGCGGAACTTCCAGATGGAGCGGATCTCGCTCGCGGCCTACGGTGTCGCCACGGCGGCGATCGCCCTGGAAGAGGCCATGCGCTGGTCCCGGGAGCGCCGGGCGTTCGGGCGGCCGTTGACCGGCTTCCAGGTCACGAGACACCGCATCGCGGACATGGCGACGACCGTGGAGAGCGCGCGGGTCTTCACGCTCACCGTGGCCGCCGCCCTGGACCGCGGCGAGTACCGCGTCAGGGAGGTGTCGATGGCCAAGAACATCGCCGCGCGAGCTGCGGTCGAGGTGACGCACGAGGCCGTGCAACTCTTCGGTGGACTCGGCTACATGCGCGAGACGCTCGTGGAGCGGCTGTCGAGGGACGCCAGGCTCCTGCCCATCGGCGGGGGGACCGAGGAGATCATGAAGGAGATCATTGCGCGGGAACTGGACCTGCGGGGAGCTTCGCGATGACCCTCCTCTATGAGGACCCGGGACTGCGGGTCGACCACAATGGTGTGCTGATCAGGCGGTACTACTTCCCGCTCGGTCTCGCTCGCCGAGTGCAGTGGCGCGACATTGTGGCCATCCGGGACGAGCCCCTGGGCGTGTTCAGAGGACAGTACCGCATCTGGGGGATGGACCTGCGCCCCTGGTGGTTTCCACTCGATGTGGCGAGACCGTTCAAGTCACGCTGCATCGTGATCGACACCGGTCAGCGCATCTGCGCTGCGCTGACCCCGGAGGATCATGAGCGAACGCTGGGGTCGCTGCGCGCGGGTCTCTCCCGGTGGGGTGGACCGGAACAGTGCGCAGGGGATTGACCGAAGCCCGTCGCGTGCTGCGAACGTGTGCGCCGTGCCAAGGCCAGTCCGAGGACGAGGGCGAGCATCGGAATGGAGGGATGGGCAGGCACCGCCCCGGAACTCGCGCTGCAGCCGGCGGTTGACGTCGCCTCGAATGGAACATCCCCACCGCCCGCTGGCTCACGAGGAGCGAACGGGCGCTCGGTTGGGGTCGAAGCCGCAGGGCCGGTGACTTCACCAGGCTGCGATGGCTCGGCCGCTGTCCCATTCGTCCCCTCGGACTCCTCCTGGGAAGGGGCAGGTTCCTCCGGAACGTCCGTGTCCCGGCCGTGCGGATCGGAAGGCTCCGCGTCCTCGCACTGCGTGAGGTGCGCGCACGCGGGGTCCGCGCAATCGACGGGCCCCTCATCGCCATCGTCCATGCGTTGAAGGGGCATCGAGAACCAGAACGTCTCACCGGCGGTATCCAGCGTTCGGTTGCCGGACTCGGGCCGGTAGCAGCTCCGCTCGAAGTGTACCGTGACCTCGCCGAGGGGCAGGGAATCGAAGACGTAGTAGCCGTTCGCTCCGGTGAGAACCTCACGTCCACCCTCGATGCGCACGCGTGCGCGGTCCACTCCGCCGTCACTGTTGTCGATGCTGCCCTCCCGGACGAATCCTACGAGGCGAGCCGTCGTTGGGGGATCGATCGCCCCACCACCGCCTGCAGCGGCAAGCACCCCCTCGAGTCGCGAGAGGAGCTGGGCGCCCGGGCAGAGTGTCGCCGCGCGCTCTCCGTGGCCTCGAACCAGCTCCCGGTTGAGTGAGATGCCGTACGTGTCCCCCAGCCATCCGAGGATCCGTGCGCCTGCATCGAGCATGTTCTGCGGCGGTACGTACTCCACGAAGTTCCCGAGGAACCCGACACCCACATTGTCCTCGTTCTGGCCACCGACGTGCGCACCCGTCCGGTCCGACCAGCGGCGCCCCTGATAGACCCGGCCGTCTCGACCCACGAGAAAGTGGTAGCCGACGTCGCACCAGCCACGGCCGTCGATGTGAAAGGCCTGAATGGACTGAACCGTCTCCGCGGAGCTGATGCGGTCATTGTTGGCTCCGGCGGTGTGGTGAACCGTGAGGCGGTCCGGGGCATGCGGTGTGCCACACGACCGATCCGGGTCGACCGCGCCCCACTCGCGCCGTGGGACGACGAAGTCGGGAGGGGCCACCACTCCTCCTTTCCAGTCGACCGGGGCGGCCTCGATGGCTCGGAGCCGGCGGACGGTGCGAAGTGGGTCGCCACGGAACTCCGGCCCGAGTTCCAGGAACAGCTCGTCGAGCGGAACATCCGGGTGGAGGGTCAACGACAGGGCGGGGCGGTCGAGGAGCAGTCGCGCGACGTGGGTCGTCGCCGAACTCCACGTGACCTCGACGGTCTGCACGGACGAGGTGCCGTCGGCAAAATTCACGAGGGCCGTTGTTCCCGGAGGAGTCTCGGCATGGAGAATCATGGACACGCGCTGGAACGGCATGTCCGGCAGCAGCTCCACCGGTTGAAGACCGACGTCCGCGAGCGAGGCATGCAGCACGTCCTCGTCGCCTGCATGGCCGTGCTGGAGTGGTGCTTCAAGGGGCACCAGCGTCGGTGGCGCGCCCGGGTCATCACAACTCGCAGCACAAAACAGGACGAGGAAAAACAGTGCGGTCAGACAGGTCTCGTGCGGGCGATGGCGCATGGATTCGCTGAGCTTGGAGTGATGCAGGGAGAAGTGCGTGGTCATGCCGGCGTATACGCTGCGGCTCCTCCATCATGACGGCATGGCCCGCACAGGACCAGCCCGAAGCGTCGTCTTGCCTTCGAATCGTGGGGTCGTCAGGGTGCACGGAGCGTTGCACCGCGGCGGGCGGATGGGTCAGATCCGAACCGGAGGGAGGCCAGGAACCTTGTGCCAGCGCTCGTTCGAAGGCGTGAGATCCTGGTCCATCGTACCGTTCCGGCAAGACCGCGCGATTCGCTTCTGAATGCCGATCAGGTGTTCGAGAGAACGGGACCATGGGAAGTGGGCATGCGCGAAGCCCGAGAGCTCCTGACGGGTAGCCTCCCTGTTCAGCGAGAGTGTACTCACGACGGCGCGAACGAGGTCGGATCGGCTACCGGGCGTGAAGATGCCTTCGAGCACACCGCTTCGCCGAACCAGCTCCCCGGCCGCTCCACCATCGGGAGCGATGACTGGTGTTCCGCTCGCCATCGCTTCGAGTGTCGTCAGTGAGAAGGTCTCCCACTCACCGAGCGAGAGGTAGGCGTCCGCTGCGGCGTAGATGGTGGCCACTTCATTGGCGTCGCTGAGGAAGGGCAGGCGATGGACCTCGGGAAATCGTGCGACGAGGTGATCCACGGCGTCCGAATACGGACCGTGTCCGACGATCAGCAGGACGAGGTTTCCGATGCGCCGAAGCTCGGGCCAGGCGTCGATCAGCATGTCGATTCGCTTCATGCCTGCGAGCCGGCCCAGGAAGAGAACGACTCGCGTGTCGGGTCCTGCACCAACGCGTGAACGCACCTCGTCGAGCTGCTCACGCGGCCGAATGCGGAAGGTGGAGGTGTCGACCCCGAGTGGCGTGTGAAACAGTCGTTGGACCCCGTAGCGATGGAGTTTCTGCAGGGCATAGTCGCTCGCGGCCAGCGTGGCCGTCATGCCGCGATAGGTTCGGCCCATGTGGCGAAGGGCCAGCTCGGTCGCCATCGACTGGAGTGCCGGACCACCGACCAGCGCTCCTGCGTGCACATAAGCGTGCGGATAGTCTGCGTGGTAGAAGCCCACGACCGGTACGGACGCACCGAGCTGCGCCAGGGCGCGCGGCACGAGCAGCGGAAGAATGTAGGGGCTGCCGATCTCGATCAGGTCCGGTTCCGCGAGATCGATGACCCTGCGCACGACACGCTCGGAGGCGACGAGGCGGTAGCCGCTTCCTCCGAGGTCGATTCCGGGGGCGTGAATCCAGGTGTTCCATCCGTCGGTCCGGATGCGCCAGTGATCGTCGGGGACGAGGAGAATCTGCCTGTGCTGCTGGCGCAGCCTCGCATGGTCGGCCTTTCGGTTGTGGTAGGTTCTCACGCCGCCGCCGGTCGGCGTGTAGAAGTTGTTCAGGTCGAGGATGCGCATGCTGGGGGTCGCCAAGAGAGCCGAAGGCCGCCCCGTGTGGGGCGGCCTTCGGAATCAGGAGCGGGAGACGGGATTCGAACCCGCGACGTCAACCTTGGCAAGGTTGCACTCTACCACTGAGTTACTCCCGCGCAGCCTTCGGTACCCGACCGAAGCGGGCGCCTTGGTAGCCCGGCGCCGGCAGGCTTGTAAAGAAAAAAAGCGGGCGTCGGAGCGGCAGGCATCCTTCGTTGCCGCACCGCGGGAGCGGTGTGCGGGGCATCCCCTCAAGCGTGAACGGGAACCGACTCCTCGACCTCGTAGCGCTCGATCGCGAGGCGAAGTTGTTCCACGGCGTATCCCTCCGCGAGGATGACGTCGACTCCATCGCCTCGCATGGCATAGAGACGATCCGTGATCCCGTGGGAACTCCACGCGCGCAGGATGATCACCGTATCGAGCAGGCCATTGTCCAGCCGGGCGAGCAGAGCGTCCAGCTTTCGGGGGGAGGAGGAGATGTTCTCGATCCACTCGCCGCTCGCGAAACCGAAGGTGTCCTGCAGATGGTCCATTCGGTCCGGCCGGGCGTCTCCACCCACGATCGCGACCCGCTTTCCTTCGAGTACGGAGTGCCACGGCCAGTCCGACGGAAGTGTCTGCTCGTCCTGTCCGCGCGCTCGGGCCTCGTCCTCCTCGTCCCTTCGCAGACGGACAGCCCTGCGCAGCGGGATGAGTGTCTCGTCGTCGATCTCTTCCAGTTCGTAGTCCATCGACAGGCGCACGAGCCGTTCGTTGTCCGGCTCGATGCCGGCATCGAGAAGCGCGGCGGCTCGCTCGGCGAAGATCGCCAGAGGCAGCCCGTTGCGGACATCGTTGGCAAGGCGACCGAGGGCGTCTTCGGGGCGACGGGAGAACGGTTCTCCACCTTCGGTTTCGATCTGGGCAAGTACCCGCGCGACATGGTGTGCCGCATCCTCCTGCCAGGTGGCCTCTCGGGGAAGATGGTCCCTGGCCAAGCCATGGACGGTTCCGGGCTGGGTTTCCTTCGCATGCGCGCTCAATCGGGGGAAGAAGGCCTCGACCCTTCGCCGGAGGTCCTCGTCGCCGCGGCGGTGCCCGATCGCCTCCTGCAGCGTTCTCGCCCGCGCCGTCAGCAGGGAGCTGAGGGCATGGTTCGTGCGCTTCGGGAGATCTCCCCACCGTTCGAGGTACCGCACGAGAACGGTTTCGAGCCGTTCCAGCTCGGCGACCTGTTGCCGCCGTGTACGGATTTGCAGGGACGCGTCGCCGAGAAGATCGAGCGACGCGTGCAGAAGAAGCCGGTCCTCGTCACTGAGTGTACGAGGGGCGCTTCGCTGTGCAGCCTGCAGATGGTTGTACCGGTCGAACGTCTTCTGAAGACGGTTGAGCATCTCCGGCGTGATGTCGTCCAGCGCTGGCGTGGCCATCGGCGCGTCAGCCCTCGTGGCCCCAACGGGAAGGTGCACTCCCGACTCGTGCGGCCACCGCCCCGACCGGTCGTACGCCTGTGCAGCCGACGGGGAGAAGTGCGGGAACGATGGGCGCGGGGGAGCGGTGGTGGCGTCCGCGACGATACTCGGATCCTCAAGTTTCTCGAGATTCGCCGTATGCTCGAGATCGGAGAACAGCCCTTCGAGTTCCTCGGGATCCAGTCTGTCGTACACGAGTGCGCCGAGCTGTGCGAGCTGCTCCTGCAACCGGCACTCGAGGATGTAACGCTCGCCGGAGACCGCCAGCCACTCACTGGCCGGCAGTTCGGCCCCCAGCTCGTCGAGCCGGGCGCGGAGGGTTCGAATGCGTGCGGTTACGCTCGGGAACAGATTCTCATTCGACATGACACCTCCTGCACGTTGCCGGGCCCGGACAGCGGAGAGGTCCGGCGACTCGGTATGGCGTCGCGGCAGCCGGCCAACAACGCAACCCTCCAGCTCCTTACGGGTCTGCACGTGGATGCGCCAGAGGTCAACCCCCGGCGCCACGGGCGGGCTGTCCCGATGTGGTTCAGTCGTCCACGAGTGCGGGGTCGACACGGAAGACCCTGTCGCGGAGACGGATGCGCCGGTTCGTGATCTCCTCTTCCAGAATGCCGCGCAGAAGGGGCGCGAGGTCCGAGTCGCCCTGATGGGCGAGCACGCGGCTGCGGAACGCAGCCGGTCCCACCACGGACTCCACGAGCGCAGAACGGAGCTCGTCCTCGATGGCCTGAAGTGCTTCCGGGTCCGGAGCGCTTTCCGGGCGCTCCCGTGACTGCAGGCGGACCAGGTAGTCCACCTCGCCCACGCGGATGGGTTCCGGATGCACGGGGCTGTCATCACGCAGCTCGAAGGCCACGCGCGCCATCTCGACAGAGCGTCCAACGCCCGGGATCTCGTCCGGTGGCGACGCGGGCAGCGTGAACCCGACGAACTCCGGCCCGAGCTCGTCGAAGCGTTGGGGAGACCGCTCCCGGGCGAAGGAGTCGGTGACTTCCGCGGCGAGCAATGCCACCTCCTCCTCCGGGTGCTCGCTGCTTCGTTCCACCACCTCCAGCGCGGCGGCGTCCTGAAGGGATACGTCCTGTTCCATGGCGATTTCGATGATTCGCCTGCCCCGGTCTCCGAGGGACTGTCGCGAAGCTGCGCGTCGCTCCTCGATGAGCAGCTCTTCCGCAAGAACAGCGCTGACGTCCTCGAATGGCAGGGTTCCGGAAGGGCGGGACTCGGAAAGGCGAATCACTGTGAACGAGCCGCTCTGCTCCACGAGGGTCACCTCTCCCTCGGCAAGATCGAGGGTGGCTTCCCAGAGGCTGCGATCCAGCGTTTCTTCCGTCCGGGCTCCCATGTCTCCCCCGGTCTCATGCTCGCTGGCGAGATCGCTGTGTTCGGCGACGAGGGCGGCGAAGTCGGCGCCGGGCAGACGCGCCTCGTTCATGATTTGCTCCGCCCGTGCCCGGAGCGCCTCGAGTGCCTCCTCGTCGTCATCCAGCGGCTTCCGCAGGTAGATGCGCTGCAGTCGAACCGTGCGCTCCGAGCGGAATCGATCGAGCTCGGCTTCGTACCGGCTCAGGAGTTCCTGATCCCGCAGCAGCATGGTCTCGGTGATCTCAAGCTCGCTCGGTTCGAACGCTTCCGTCGTCAATCGGAGCGGCAGCACCTCGAGCTGTACGCGGTCGTTGCGGCGCTCCCAGGACGAGCGGACGGCAGAAGGCGGGACGCGAAGCGCGGTCGCGAGGGTCTCCACGTACCGGAGTGCGAGAAGTTCCCGGCCCTTCCATGCCTCGTACTCTTCCACGCTCATGTTGAAGTTGGCCCGGACATCCTGCCGGAAACTCTCCGCAAGCTGGCCGGTCTCGTTCGCGTAGAACCCGAGGTCCATGTTCCGGTAGAGCTGTCGGTAGGCCGCCGGAAATCGTTCGCAGACCGGAACGCCGCGCCGCAGATAGTCGTGGTCCCAGTTGACGATGAAGCAACTCACCTCGTCCTGGCCGACGGCGAGACCCTCGCGCTCCGCGCGGTCCGCAAGCGCATGGACCAGCGCGAGATTCAGCGCGATCTGGCGACGCCGCGCCTGAAACGTCGCATCGTCCATACGGGCGCCGCTGCGGGGCTCGAAGCGATAGAGCGTCGCGTTGATCTGCGTGTCGTAGATGGTCGCACCCGGCGCGCGGACGGCCCAGGTCCGGTCGCTCGGCGCGAAGCCCTCGGTCTGCGGACCGAAGAAGAAGATGAAGACCAGAATCAGGACGATGAAGATCGCCCAGATGAGCCACGAGCGGCTGTGTTCACGAAGAAGCGCGAGCATGGACCTTCTCGATGCACGAACAGTTGGGGAGTGCGGTCGGACCGGGATGCGTCAGCCGATGTGATGCTCGCCGGAAACCCGCACCGCCACCCCGCGGGAGGGCCTGTCGGCGTCCGGGGGCGGAAAACGGTTGCGGGACGTTAGTCGACTGAATCCGGGCGTGCAAGAGCGCAATCCGGCATCCTCTCCATCGCGCCTTGTCACGGACAGCCGCTTCGGATAGGCAGCCGGCGGCGTGCCTCCGGCCGCCACCTCCCGTCCAGCAACGCACCATGATCATCGACCGCTTCCTCGGACTCTTCTCGAACGATCTCGCCATCGATCTCGGGACCGCGAACAGCCTCATCTACATCAAGGGGGTCGGTATCGTGTCGAGCGAGCCGTCGGTCGTGGCGGTGAAGCACGACGCACGAGGGGGCAAGAAGGTGCTGGCGGTGGGGCGCGATGCGAAGGAGATGCTCGGACGCACTCCGGGCTCCATCACCGCCATTCGCCCCATGAAGGATGGCGTCATCGCCGACTTCGAGATCACCGAGGCCATGCTTCGGTACTTCATCACGCGCGCCCACAACCGGCGGACACTCGTCGCGCCACGCATCGTCATCTGCATCCCCTTCGGCATCACCGAAGTCGAGAAGCGCGCCGTGCGGGAGGCCGCCGAGTCCGCAGGAGCCCGCGAGGTGTTCCTCGTCGAGGAGCCGATGGCCGCAGCGATCGGTGCTGGCCTCCCCATCACCGAGCCATCCGGAAACATGATCGTGGACATCGGGGGCGGCACCACGGAGGTGGCGGTGATTTCGCTCGGGGGGATCGTCTTTTCGCGCTCCGTGCGCGTCGGTGGCGACAAGATGGATGAGGCGATCATCCAGCACATGAAGCGCAAGTACAATCTTCTGATCGGCGAGCGCACGGCGGAGATGGTGAAGTGCACGGTGGGCAACGCGTTCCCCTCGTCGGAGACCGATACCATGGAGGTGAAGGGGCGCGATCTCGTTGCCGGTCTGCCGAAGACCCTCGAGATCAACAGCGACGAGATCCGGGATGCGCTTCAGGAACCGATCAACGCCATCGTCGAGGCCGTGAGAAGCGCACTCGAGAAGACGCCCCCCGAGCTCTCCGCAGACATCGTGGACAAGGGAATCATGCTCGCCGGCGGCGGCGCGCTCCTCAAGAATCTCGATCTTCTCCTGCGAGAGGAGACGGGACTACCCGTCGTCATCTGTGATGACCCGCTCAGTGCCGTGGTGGTCGGGAGCGGAATGCTGCTCGGTGATGACCATCTCCTCGCGCTGGTCTCGCTCCCCGGATAGGGTCCGGACATGCTTGCGTCGCTCCGGAAATACAGGCTTGCGCTGGCGGTAGGCGTGTACCTGCTCGCTGCGTTCGGGCTTCTCCTTGCCGACCGGCGCGGTGACCCGTACGAACCGCATGGCGTCGTGGGGACCGGCAGCCTCGTGCTCGCGTCGGCCTCCCAGGATGTCGGGCACCGCATGGTCGCCGGGGTCACGACCTGGTGGCGGCGCTATGTCGATCTTGTCGGTGTCGCCGAGGAAAACGAGCAGCTGCGGTCCGAGGTCAACCGCCTTCGCGATGAGAACGCGCGCCTTGTCGGAGTGATGCAGGAGAACGCACGCCTCAGGGCGCTCGTCGGCTTCCAGCAGGGGCATCCCGCCTACGAAATGCTGCCTGCGCGTGTCACCGCGAGGGATGTCAGCCCGTTCTTCCGGGTCACGAGCATTCGCATCGAGTCTGCAGACGCTCGCCTCGAGCCGGGCATGCCGGTCCTGTCCTCCGCGGGCGTGGTCGGTCGGATCCAGCATGTCGAAGGACGCCGAGCCACAGTACTGCTCGCCGTCGATCCCCGCTCCTCGATCGACATCGTTGTCCAGAGAAACCGCGCGCGCGGCGTTCTCCGTGGCCGCGGCTACGACAATTCCTACCGCTCGGAGGTCGCCTACCTGACCCGTCGCGAAGAGGTCCGGGATGGTGACATCGTCGTGACGAGTGGTCTTGGCGGCGTGTTCCCACCGGATCTCGTTGTGGGACGCATCGACCGGATCGAACGACGGGACCACGGCCTGTTCCAGCAGGTCGTCGTCGAGCCTGCCGTCGACTTTTCCCGGCTCGAGGAGGTCTTCGTCCTTCTGGACCGGCGCCTGACGCCCTGACCTCCCGGGTCGCCCGGACACTCCCCGAACCATGGCCGCCGATTCCCGTGTCGATCGTCATCCTCACAGCCACAGGAGTCCTGTTGCTCCTCGGATGGAGTGTCCTCGCTCCCATCGTCCCGGTCGCGATCTGGATGCCGAGTCTGGTGGTGCTGATGGGTACGCACGCGGCCATGCAGCGCGGCGCACTTCACGGCGTCGTCGTGATCCTCGTGCTCGGTCTCCTCGCCGGCCTGCTCTCCGGCGGGCCGCGCGGGCTCTACCTGCTCTCGCTGGCGCCGGTGGTGCCGATCGCCCGTTTCGCCCGAACGCGGCTGCAGGCGGAGTCCACCCTGCTGCAGGCCGCGACCATCATCCCCACGGCCCTTCTCTGCGAGCTCCTGTTCGCCCTCGGAATCCTGCTGTTCCGATCGGATCTGCCGATGCTCGCCATCTACCTCCGGGTGGTGCCCGGCTCTGCGTTGCTGACCGGCCTGATGGCCATCCCGGTGGTCGCCCTGCTGCGCCGAAGCATGCCGGACGGCCCCCGCTCCTCCGTGCTGAATCCCTTGCGGGGGACATGACGTCCCGAATACGAACGGCGAACGCGCTGTTGTGTCGTTCCCTCCCCATGCGCTAGGAAGCCACGTGGTGCGGGAGCGACGACGGAGGGGCGGACAGGGCGCCACGACAGACCGTTTACGGGTACCGACATGATTCCAGACGGGCAGGGGGACGACGCGGTCCAGACCAGGACGGACATTGCGGAGTTCGATGGACGGATTCGCGCTCTTGTCCTCCTGTTCTTCCTCGTGCTCGGTGCCCTCGGCCTCCGACTGTGGCAGCTCCAGATCGTGGAGGGTGAGCACTATGCACGTCTGGCCGACAGCAATTTCGTGCGCACGATGGAGCTGGCGCCCGAGCGGGGAACGATTCGGGATGCTCGTGGACGGGTTGTTGCGGAGAACCGCCCAGCGTGGGACGTCCACCTGACGCCGCAGATCTTCCGGCGCGCGGAGGAGGATGCGCTCCCGTTGCTCGCACGCATCCTGAACCTGGGGCCGGAAGAGGTCGAGCGGTTGCAGGCGCGCATGGCCGCCGCCGGGCGCGCGGACATTCTCGTCCGGCGGGACATCCATCGTGACCAGCTCGCCGAACTGGAGACGTTGCGTCTCGATCTCCCGGGGGTCTACGTCCGTGTACAGCCCCGGCGTTACTACCCATTCCACGGAACTGCGGCTCACGTTCTGGGGTACATGAACGAGATCCAGCGTGGGGAGCTCGACCGGCTCGCCACGGCCGGCTATCGGCGGGGGGACTTCATCGGACGGACGGGGATCGAGAGGGCGTGGGAGAGTGTTCTCCGAGGCCATCCCGGTCTCCAGCGCGACGTGGTCGATGTGCACGGCAACTCGCAGCCCGAGTCGTTCGCCAGACAGTTGCTCGGGGAACGCCGGCACGTTCCGCCGATTCCCGGGAGGGATCTGGAGCTGACCATCGACATGGCGCTTCAGGAGATCGTGGAGGAAGCGGCGTCCGGCGTGGTGTCAGCGGGTATTGCCGTTCTCGATCCGCGAGATGGAGCGGTCCTCGCCGTGTACTCGCAGCCGGGCTTCAACCCCAACGCGTGGTCCGGCAGACTCAGCGTCGAGGAGAAGCGCCGAAGCGACAACAACCCTTTCCACCCCATGCTCGACAAGGCCGTCCAGTCCTGGTTCCCGGGTTCCACCTACAAGGTCGTCGCTGCGATCGCAGCCATCGAGGAAGGGGTCGTCACCGAGCACGACGAGGTACACTGTCCTGGATACCTCGAGTATGGCAACCGCATCTTCCGCTGCTGGAAGCGGAGCGGCCACGGCAACGTGAACCTGAGGCGGGCCCTGTCGGAGTCCTGCAACGTGTACTTCTACCAGGTCGGCCTGCGCATGGGCATCGACCGGATGGCCGCGTACGCGGCCGAACTCGGATTCGGGGAGAGACCCGGGCTTGGTTTCAACGGGGAAAGTCCAGGGCTGGTGCCGACGCGCGCATGGCACGAAGAGAACAGTCCGGGTGGCTTCCAGTACGGTTTCATCCTCAACACGTCCGTCGGTCAGGGAGACACCAGGGTCTCGCCAATGCAACTTGCGCTTGCCTACGCCGCACTCGCGAACGGGGGCCAGCTCTGGTATCCCCGGATCGTCGACCGCATCGTGACCGGCGACGGGGACGTCATCTTCGAGTACCCGGCGCGGTTGCGTCGCCAGTTGCCCTTCGACCCCGGCACGCTGCGGGCGGTCAACGAGGGGCTTCATGACGTCCTCCACGACAGCGAGGGCACTGCGCACGATTACCGGCTCCGCTGGACTCTTGCGGCGGGCAAGACGGGAACCACGCAGGTTCGCGCCCTGCACACCGCTCGGCGGGACGGGGATGAGGTCTACTTCAGGGACCGGGATCACGCGTGGTACGTGGCGTATGCGCCCTACGAGGACCCGCAGATCGTCGTCGCCGTGTTCATCGAGCACGGTGGGCAGGGATCCCGTGCGGCTGCCCCGGTGGCCATGCGCATCATCGACCGGTACTTCCGGGAGGTTCGCGGGCTGGAGCGGGAGATCGAGGCGGTCCTCAACGGTGGGCGACCCGAGCAGCTGGAGGCGCTCCTGCTCTCCGTCTCCCCGGAGCGGTTCCCGGAGGCGCTCGCCGGGACTGCCGTGCCCGAACGGGGCCTCCGGCCCCCGCCTCCCGCGCTTCGTCGGCCGCCCGCAAACCGGGTCGTCATCGGGCTGGATGACTGATCGCCATGGCCCTCGTATCTCGACATGATGCGCGTCTGCGCGTGGACTGGGTGCTTCTGTTGCTCGTCCTGCTGCTCCTGACCTTCGGCATGCTGAATCTGCGCAGCGCTGCGCTGGTCGAGGGGTTTCCCCGGCATCTGACGCAGCTGCTCTGGGTGCTGATCGGGGGAACGCTCGCAGGCCTGATCGCCTCGCAGGACCCCAGGCACGCCTCCCGCTGGGCTTTCGTCGCGTGGGGGGGGGCGCTGTTTCTTCTGCTGCTCGTCCCGTTCCTCGGTGTGACGCTCAATGGTTCGCGCCGTTGGCTGGACTTCGGTGCGTTCCTGTTCCAGCCATCGGAGATCATGAAGGTCGCGCTCGTGCTGGCGACCGCGCGCTGGCTGTCGGATCACCCGAGACCGGACGGGCACCGATTGCGCGATCTGCTTGTTCCCTTTGGGTTGCTCGGTCTTCCCGCCCTGTTGATCCTCTCGCAGCCCGACCTCGGGACCACCCTCGTCATGGCGTTCATCTTCGCCACGATGCTTCTCTTCGAGCGGGTCAGGCCGAGCACCATCGCCATCCTCGTTCTCGTCGCAGGCCTCTCGGTTCCCTTCGCGTGGAGCTTCGGGCTGGCGGACTACCAGCGCCAGCGCATTGCCACGTTCTTCTCTCCGCAGGAGGACCTCACGGGCAGCGCGTGGCAGGTGAACCAGTCCAGAATCGCCATCGGTTCCGGGCAGCTCGTCGGAAAGGGGTACCTGCAGGGGACACAGGTGCAGGGGGGATTCGTCCCCTACCACGAGAATGACTTCATCTTCGCGCACCACGGCGAGCAGTTCGGCTTCCTCGGCAGTGCGATTCTCCTGCTTCTCTATTTCGCCGTGAGCGTGTGGGGGCTGCGCATCGCCAGACTGGCGCGGAATCGGTTCGGCGTACTGACCGCCGTGGGCTGTTCCGCGCTCATCTTCTGGCACGTGGTCGTGAACATCGGAATGGTCACGGGCTCGTTGCCCGTGGTCGGCCTCTGGCTGCCTTTCGCGAGCTATGGCGGATCGGCCATGATCACGGTGATGATCTGCATTGGCTTGCTGTTGAGCATATCGGCCCGACGGCACACGTTCAGTTGAGCGCTGTCCGAAGCGCGGCTGACCGTCGGACCACGCTCTCGGCGAGCTTGACCCGGTGTGCCGCAAGCGCGTCAGGGAACCTTGGGCGTCAGAGGAGATCCCGGACGAACCGCTCGACGCTGTCCTGCCCGCCGAAGCCAGTCAGGCGGCCGACCTCCTGCCCGCCCTTGAAACCGATAAGGGTCGGGATACCCCGAATGTTGAAGTTCGTGGGGATCGCCCGATTCTGGTCGACGTTCACCTTTGCGATGAGCACCTTGCCGTCGAAGGTGTCAGCAAGCTTGTCGAGAACGGGAGCGATCTGCTTGCAGGGGCCGCACCACTCGGCCCAGAAATCCACGACGACGGGCAGGTCGCTCTGCACGACGTCGTTCTCGAAGGTGGCATCGGTGACAGTCAGGATTTTCGGGTTGGCCATCTAAGCACTCCGGGGTCATCGTGTGATGTGAGGCGTTCAGGGCGCGGGTGCTGTGCTCGCGCGGGAGAGTTCGGTCTTCCGGACGCCTGACGAGGCGTCGGTCGTCTCGGCGCCGGACCACCTCACGCGCCGAGCAGGTAAGCCGAGGCGGTTTGCATCGTCAAGCGCCAGAGGGTTCGTCAGCCTTCTTCCTGACGAAGCGTCGGTCGTCTCGGCGCCGGACCTTCGCGACGCTGCCCCTGACGGCCGCCTCGAGGTCGATGCCCAGCGAGTTGGCGAGGGTCGCTGCGGCGAATACGATGTCGCCCAGCTCCTCGTCGACGGATCCACTGCTCTCGCCGGTCTTCTTCGGCTTGGATCCATGGGCGTGGTTGAGCTCCCGCGCGAGCTCGCCGACCTCCTCGGTCAGTCGCGCGAGGTTGGCCAGCGGGGGCCAGTAGCCCTCCTCGTACTGGCTTATCCACTGGTCGATGACTTGTTGAAGCTCCGTCAGCGTCATAGTGCCTCCACGCGTCCACGGGCGCACGCCCCCGGTCTCGAACGTCCATCCATGATACGCGAACTCTGGTCAAGCGACGACGACGCGAACGCTGCCCTCCTGAGACAGTCGGTCGAGGAGGACCGCCTCGAGGACGCGCTTCACGCCATTGAAGGGGCGGACGCGGTCATGCGAGCGGAGACGAACCGGTGGCTCGAGCGCTGGTCCGAGCGCGTGAGGGAGATCGTGGACCAGGGCTGGTATCGGCACCCGCAGCGGGCGCTGGCCCGCGTTCTCGTCGAGGAAATGTCCTTCCGGGGGGACCGCGAGGATTATCATCGTCCGGAGAACTCCCATCTGTCCTCGGTGGTCCGGCGGCGGAAGGGACTCCCGATCCTTCTCTCCGCTGTATGGTGCATCGTGGGTCGCTCGGCTCAGCTCGAAGTTGAGGGCATCGGACTGCCCGGGCACTTCGTCGTCCGGGTCGATGGCGCTCTGGTGGACCCATTCTGCGGCGGTCGGCCGCTCGACGTCGACGGCTGTCGCGCGATCGTCGCCCGGCTGTCGCAGGGGAATCTCGACTGGTCCGACTCGTTTCTCGCGCCGGTGGGGACCGGACGCTTCGCCGAGCGTGTGCTGAGAAACCTCGTGGGCAGCTACCTGCGGGCGGGGGATGCCCTGCGCATCTATCGCACACTCCGCCTGCTCACGACGCTGGACCCCGAGCGGCTGGATTTCCAGCTCCAGCGCGCACGGATCGCCGAGGAACTCGGTTCCATCGGCGAGGCCACCGGAATCTTCCGCGGGCTTGCGGAGCAGAGCCGATGTCGCCGTACCGCCGCAGTTGCCTCGAAGTGTCTCGAGAGCCTCCGCGAGCGGAGCCCGCTCGTCAACTAGCGCGCATTGCGCTCTCAGGCACTTTCGGTCAGTCTACTCCGATGACGATCGCCGCCTGCAGACGCTGCTTGTCCAACCCGTTGGTCGCGCGGTCACGCGCGGCCCTGCACCGCGCCTCCGGTGTCCGCCTCGAGTGCCGCGTGCCCTCTCCGCTGGTCGGGCGGTCCCGCATGGTGGCGCTGCTCTTCGTGGCCTTGCTCGCGTGGGGACAGGAGGCCTCCGCAGGGGGCGGACTGGCCGAGCCGTGGGGAGTCATCGAGACGCCGCACTTCCGGGTCCACTTTCAGGGCTCGACGGCAGCGATCGCCGAGGAGGTCGCCGTGCTGTGCGAGCAGGCGCATGCCGTGCTCGCACCCGTCTTCGGACACGTGCCGAGCAGGCCGACGGACGTGGTGCTCCAGGATGAGGTCGACAGCGCGAACGGATCGGCGAGGGTCGTGCCCACGAACCTCATCCGGCTGTTCGCCTACCCGCCGGAGATCGACTCGAACCTCGGTGACTTCGATCACTGGATGTGGGTACTGATCGTCCACGAGTATGCCCACATCCTTCACCTCGACACCATCGGAGGGCTTCCGGAGCTGGCGAACATTCCGTTCGGAAAACGGTTTGCGCCGAACACAGCGCTTCCGCGGTGGTTCATCGAGGGTATCGCCACCTACCACGAGTCCGTCCACAGTGGGGGAGGGCGGATGGAGAGCAGCGTGTTTCTGATGATGCTGCGGATGGCAGCGCTCGACGGGACGCTCCCGCGGCTCGGGCAGCTCGGCGGAAGCCCGGTCGACTGGCCACGGGCGACGGGCTGGTACCTCTACGGAAGTCGCTTCATCGCATGGCTGTCCGAGGAGATCGGGTGGGACGCCTTCCTGGACTTCAACGCGCACTATGGGCGCAGGGTGCTTCCGTACGGGATGAATCTCGTCGGACGCGAGCACTTCGAGGACGACTTCCTGCGGTTGTGGGATCGCTGGGTGACCGTACAGCAGGGGCGGTTCACGGCGGAGTCGCTCCTCCTCCGACTGGAGGGGGAGACGCGGGTGGAGCCGATCACCTCGACCGGAGAGCGTAATCGATTCGTCCGCGCGACGCCGGATGGTCGCGCGGCCTGGTTGCAGGATGATGGTCGCGGCGCGCCCCGGATCGTGATCGAGGGGGAAGAGGCCGGACCTCGGCTCGTGCGCCGTGCAGAGACCGGGGGGACGTTCGCTTTCCTCCCGGATGGCGGGTCGGTCGTGATCAGCCAGCGGACGATCCACAGGGGGTACTACGGTTTTCGGGATCTGTACCGGCTGGATCTGGACGATGGGGCGCTGACGCGGCTGACGGACGGAGCACGGGCGCGGGAGCCGGACGTGTCGCCGGATGGGCGTCACGTGGTGTTCGTCACCCCGCGCGACGGGAGGGCGGATTTGGCCGTACTGGACCTCGAGACGGGCGATGTGGGCGAGCTGTGGCAGGCCCCGGCCTGGGGCCAGGCGGGTCGACCGCGGTGGATGCCGGATGGGCAGCGCATCGTGTTCAGTCTGCTCGAGGAGAACCGGGGTCGTGACATCGTGTTGCTCGATGTGGGGACGGGGGAGATGCGACGGCTGACGCGCGGTCGGGGGTTCGACATCGATCCGGTGCCTTCGGCGGACGGGCGCTACGTGGTGTTCAGCGGGGATCGCGAGGACCGGTACGATCTGCATGTGGTGCGGGTTTCCGACGGCGAGGTGCGGCGACTGACGCGGGTGGAGAGCGGTCTGTTCTCACCGGCGCTGGTGGTGCTGCCGGGTGGCGGCACGGGGCTCGTGGCCTCGCACTACTCGTCGCGAGGGTACGACATCGCGCGCGTGCCGTTCGAGGGGTCGCTGGAGGAGGCGTGGGTCTCGCTCGAACTGTCGCCGACGGCGCGGTCGCGGGAGATTTATCGTCGGCCGGAGGTGGATGCGGAGGCGATAGGGGCGGCGCGTGTGCACCGAGGGCTGCGGGAGACGCGGCTGCATCAGTGGTGGCCGATCAGCGCTGTCGACCGGGGAGGGGCCGCGGTCGGGATGACGGCGTCGGGGGCGGATGCTCCGGAGCGGCATGCGTGGCTGGCTTCCCTGGCGTGGGACGTGGATGCGGGTGAGCCGGTGGGGCAGGTGGACCTGGTGGTGCGCAGTGTGCAGCCTCGATTGAGCCTGGGGCTCCAGCGGGGTTTCGCGGCGCGCACGAGGGGGCTGTTCGTCGGTTCGGAGTGGCGGCCATATCTGGAGGAGCAGTGGTCGGGCCGGGCGTCGGCCACGTTCCCGTTTTCGTCGCTGCAGGCGCGTCAGGGGGTCTCGGTGGGCTGGTTCGGAGAGCTTCGCCGGCCCGTGGACACCCCCGTGCCGGCGCCGTCGCCGGAGGATCTGGCGCCGGTGTTTCCGGAGGGGACGCGTTCGAGCGGCCTGTCCATGTCCTGGACGTGGTCCCGGCTGGATCGGGCGACCTGGTCCATCTCGCAGGAGCGGGGGACGGCGCTGGTCCTGGGAAGCCGGTTGCGTGCCCGGGCGCTGGGCGCAGACGCGGAAGGGGGAGAGGTGCTCGGGACGGTTCGTCACTACGTGCCCCTCCCCTGGGCGATGCACCATGTTCTCGCGTTGCGCCTGAACGGGGGAATCGGGGTGAGTGGGTCCGGGCAGCGTTCGCTCTTCGCCGTCGGTGGACCGCAGGCGCGGGACATCTTCGTGTCGCTGGTGGATGATCTCCCGGCGAGTACGTTGCCGACGCGCGGCTTCCCCCCCTCCATCCGCCGGGGAGACCGGTACTGGAGAGCGACAGTGGAGTACCGGCTGCCGCTGGTCGATCTGGATGCGGGCCCGGGGACATTGCCGTTCCATGCGGGTCGGCTTCATGCGGTGCTGTTCGCGGACGCCGCGGATGCCTTCGTGGACCGGTGGCAGGTGAGCGAGATGCTCGTCGGGCTGGGGGGGGAGCTCAGATTGTCGTCGACCCTGGCGTATTTCCAGTCGGCGGGGTTTCGGGCGGGCGTGGCCCGGGGGTTGGGTCCGGATGGCGTCACGGACGTGTACCTGCGCTACGGCGGTGCGTGGTGAGCACCGATGTCGGGAGCGATCCTGCCGGTGCCGTGCGGGTCCTGCCGGGGGCGCGTGTCGTGGTACTTGCGGTTGACGGCGGGGAGCGGAGCGACTATCGCTGCGCGCTCCGTCGCGACTCCCCATGGGCGGGTGAGACGGAGTGAACAGTGCGCGGCAGGCGGGATCGTCTGTGCGCAACACGAGCCTCAGGAGGTCCCATGGCGCTGGATACAGAAGCGAAGTCCGAAATCATCTCCCGCATCCGCAAGAAGTTCGACCTGTCGGAGACCGACACGGGGTCGAGCGAGATTCAGGTGGCGATCCTCACCGAACGGATCATCTACCTGACGGATCACTTCCGCACGCACAAGCATGACCACCACTCCCGCCGGGGTCTGCTCAAGCTGGTCGGACGACGTCGGCGGCTGCTCGACTACATCAAGGGCCGCGACGTGAATCGCTACCGCGAGCTGATCGCCGAGCTGGGTCTCCGCAAGTAGTCGTTGCGAAAGTCGCCAGCCGGAGCTAGCGTATTTGGGCCCGTCGCCGCAGGGAGACGGGCCCGAAGCGATTCAGGCTCCCTGCAAACCGGCTCGACGAATCGTGGGTTTCTTCCCTTCGGTAGCCTGTAGTCGAGCGCAGCGCGAGGCGCGCTGCGTTCCACTACACGCTGCGGAAGGATACCCGGAAGGCTCGGGCGGTGATGCCATCCCAGGCGGAAGACGAGGCGTCTTCCGTCGTCCATCCGCACAGGAATCCATGAACAATCCGACCACGTTGCAGACCACTCTTGGCGAGCACACCATCCACATCGAGACCGGTCGCATGGCGAAGCAGGCCTCCGGTTCGGTGGTGGTGCGCTGTGGTGACTCGATGGTGCTCGTCACGGCCGTCGCCGGCGAGCATCGCGAGGACGCCCGCTTCTTTCCGCTGGTGTGCGATTACGTCGAGAAGCGCTACGCCGGCGGGCGCATCCCCGGCGGCTTCCTCAAGCGCGAGGGTCGGCTCAGCGATCACGAGACGCTGACGTGCCGCCTGATGGACCGGCCGATCCGGCCACTCTTTCCCGACGGCTACAAGGGCGACACGCAGCTCGTGGCCACGGTGATCAGCCACGATGCGGTCCATGACACGGACATGCTGGCGATCACGGGAGCCTCGGCGGCGCTCACCCTCAGCGAGGCTCCGTTCTTCGGTCCGATCGCTGCGGTGCGGGTGGGTCGACACGGCGGGCGCTTCATCGCGAACCCGACGCTCGAGGAACTCCCCGAGTGCGACCTGAACATCGTGGTGGTCTCTTCGCGAGATGCCATCGTGATGGTCGAGGGCGAGGCGCAGGAGGTGCCGGAGCAGGTGCTCCTCGACGCGCTGGACTTCGCGTTCGAGGCCGTCCAGCCGCTGATCGACGTCCAGCTCGAGCTTCAGGCAGCCCATGGCAAGCCGAAGCGGGAGTTCATCGCGCCGGAACCTGATGCAGCGCTGATGGCGCGGATCGCCGAGGCCGGGAACGACCGTTACCTCGAGGCGTTCGACGTCGCGGGCAAGTTCGAGCGCAAGGACGCCATCAGCGCGGTTCGGAACGCCGTGCTCGACGAGGTTCTTGGCGAGGATCAGAGTCGGCGCGCGGAGGCCTCGTCTCTCGCGCAGGCCGTGGAGAAGGACCTGATGCGCAAGGTGACCGTCCAGCGCCGAATCCGGCTCGACGGGCGCTCGCCGCGCACGGTTCGCGCCATCCAGTCCGAGGTCTCCGTGCTGCCGCGGGTGCACGGGTCGTCACTCTTCACGCGGGGGGAGACCCAGACGCTCGTGGCGGCGACACTCGGGACGAGCCGAGACGCCCAGATGATCGAGAACGTATCGGGCAAGCGTGACGAGTACTTCATGCTCCACTACAACTTTCCCCCGTTTTCGGTCGGGGAGGTCAAGATGCTCCGCGGACCCGGTCGGCGCGAGGTGGGTCACGGCTTCCTTGCGAATCGTGCCCTGCGCGCCGTTCTCCCGGACTTCGAGGAGTTCCCCTACGTGCTGCGGCTGGTGTCCGAGGTTCTCGAGAGCAACGGGTCCTCCTCCATGGCGACGGTGTGCGGGGGTAGCCTCGCGCTGATGGACGCTGGCGTACCGCTCAAGGCTCCGGTGGCCGGAATCGCCATGGGACTCATCGCGGAGGAGGGCGACTATGTGGTGCTGTCGGATATCCTCGGTGACGAGGATCACCTCGGCGACATGGACTTCAAGGTGGCCGGGACCCGGAAGGGGATCACCGCGCTCCAGATGGACATCAAGATCAAGGGGCTTTCCCGCCAGATCATGGAGGAGGCGTTGATGCAGGCCCGCGAGGGGCGCCTGCACATCCTCGGCTGCATGGCCCAGGCGCTCGACGCGTCCCGTCCCGAGCTTTCGGATTACGCCCCCCGGATCACGACCATCAGCATCAGCCCGGATCGGATCCGGGACGTGATTGGATCCGGCGGAAAGACCATCCGCTCCATCTGCGACCGCACGGGCTGCAATGTGGAGGTGAACGACGATGGCACGGTGAAGATCGCATCGAGTGACCAGAAGGCGGCCGAAGAGGCCATCCGGATCATCCGCGCGCTGACGCAGGAGGCCCGCCCAGGCGAGGTCTACCTGGGTACGGTCTCGAAGATCATGGACTTCGGTGCGTTCGTGACGATTCTCCCCGGCACCGACGGGCTGTGTCACATCTCCGAGCTCTCGCACGAGCGCGTGGAGCGAACGGAGGACGTCGTCCGCGAGGGCGAGGAGATTCTCGTCAAGTGCATGGGCTTCGAGCGGGGTGGCAAGATTCGTCTGTCGCGCAAGGAAGCTCTCGGGCTCGAGCCCACTGTGCAGGCGGTCCAGCTGGACCTTTGAGGTCCACGTCCGGGCGCCGGCACGTGCGGTTGTCCGAGACGTCAGCTCCTGGCCGGTCACCGCTGCGGTGGTGACGCTGCAGCAGCGCGTTGCCCGTCCGGACATCGTGCTGCTCGAGCGGGCCACTTGCGCCGTGGGCACACCGACTTGCGGTCGGCGTCTCTCGCGGTTGCGCCGGTTTCCGTCGCGTCGTCCCTCGTCGCGTCTTCCATCATGCGCGGACGGGGCGGGCTGTGGCCTCGACCTGGTGCTTCGCTTTCTGGTGCATCGAGGCCCAGGGTTCTGCAGTCATCTGCGGATGGGCAGGCCTGCGGCGCGGCCTGGTGGGCTGGGCTCACTCCGGCTCGAGGCCCCAGTTGTCCTCGAAGTACTCGACCTCGACGCTGTCTTCGACGTCGCGAACCAGCTCATGTCGGAGGCGCTGGCGTACCTGCCTGCGCAGGGGGCGCAGGAGGTTGTCGCGCACCTCGTCGAGTCCGCGAGTTCCCGCGTCACGCCGGTCGTGGACGAGGAAGATCTGGTAGCCGAGCTGCGTGCGCAGGGGGGCGCTGACTTCGCCGACGGGCAGAGTGAAGAGGAGCTGATCGACGCCGTCGGCCACCAGCTGGGCGCGAAGGTGCTCGTTGCGGACGATCCATCCCATGTCGCCGCCGCGAGGGCGTTCGATGCCGGCGCTGACTTCCCGTGCGACCTCGGCGAAGTCTTCACCGCCGTCAACGATGCGCGATCGGATCTCCCGGATGCGGCGTTCGGCGTCCTGCTCTTCCTCGGTCCCACCGCCGCGGAGGACACGGGCGGTGATGGTGGAGGCATGGACGCGTTGCTCGGCGTGCCACCGCTCGATGTTCTCCTCGTAGAACGCCTGCAGCTCTTCATCGGTGGGGTCGAGACTGCCGCGCTGGGCGAGGACGAGTCGTTCGGCGAGGTCCTTGCGGCGCTGGGCCCGGAACTCTTCCTCGCTGATTTCCCGGGATGCGAGATAGCGTTCGAAGAGGCGCCGGTCATCGAACATCCGGCCGAGCTCTTCCGAGAGGTCCTGGTCGAGTTGTTCCTCGGTCACGACGATGCCCTGTCCCTGGACTTCGAGCGCGATCAGATAATCGTGCAGTGCGTCCTGCACGATTCGCCGTCGGCGCTGGTTTCTCCAGCGCGGTGTCGTTTCCGGCCGGTCGGCGACGCGTTCGTAGCGGTCGACCATGTCCTGTACGCGTTCGGCGAGGGTGTCCACGTCGAGGACCATCTGGCCATCGACGGCGAGTGCGTAGTGGCTGGTGTCGCGCTCGGCGGATTCCTCGGTGGCCTCGGTCTCGTCGGGCTCGGTGGCTGGCTGTTCGCGATCTCCGCAACCGCCGCAGCCGGTGAAGGCGGCCAGCGGTGCGAGCGTGAGGAGGAAGAGGAGAGGGCGATGGGGGAGTCGTGCCATGGGCGAGCATCTCTGTGGGGCTAGGTGGTCGGCCTGGATGCCATAGGTCACCACCGCGTGGAATTGTTTCCGTTGGGCGTGAAGGTGCACGCACGCCCGCATCGGGCGTGCGCTAGCACAGCGACGTGCAGTGGAACAGTCCTGCGTGGTTCATGGTCCGGTGCGTGACCGTGGGGAGGCAGGCCCGCAACGAGGTGCCTCTTGCCGGAAAGGGGGGGTGTCGCAGGCTGCTCCCGCCGCCGGGTGCAGTGCGCCGTGTGCTGCGCTCATTCCTGCCCCGCGGGTGGCGGGTGGGCACATGCTGGCCGCGGCGCGCGTTGACAGTAAGGCAATTGGCTACGTAGACTCCGGCGAGCCTGCCGAGGCACCGGAGCGCTGTTCCGGCCCTCCGGTGCCCCTGCGATCTTTCAGGAGAGCCTTCATGGGACTCGAGTTCAGTGGATGGATGCGTGCGGCACGTCGCCCCCTGGGGACCTGTCTTCTCGTTCTCGTGGCCGTCGGTCTGGTGGTGGCCTGCGCACCGAAGGAGGACTGGAGCGATCCCGCCTGGATTTCCTACCGGATGGGGATTGGTGACGATCGGGCGTTCATGGAGTTCAGTCGCCTTTCCGCTGAGCAGAAGACCGAGCTGGTACCTCGGTTGGTGGAGGTCTACAACGAGGGCATACGCCGAGAGGCCGCCCTCGTGTCCCTGATCGAGGCGCGTGACGAGCGTGGGCGGGAGGTGTTCCTGTCCGCCCTGCAGCGTCCGAGCGATCGTGAGGCCGGACTGGGTGCGCGCGGGCTTGCGGCGATCGGTGACACGGCGTCGGCAACGGCGATCGCTCAGCGGGTCAACGAGGTGTCGTCCCCTGACGCCTATGCGCCGTTCATGGAAGCGCTGCTGGCGATTCCATCCCCCCAGGCGGCGGAGGTCGTGGCGGGAACGCTGCTTCGTCCGGCGAACCGGATCGGGGGCATCAACACGGTTCGGAACGGCTGTCGGCTTCTCGGCAGCGTGGACGACGCATCGGACGAGATGATCACGGCGATGGTGTTCGGCCTGGTGAACTTCATCCCCATGCCGTTCGAGGATGCGCTGGATGCGTGTGAGCTGGCGTTGCTGTCCCACGGAGACCGCGCTGTACCGGCGCTGGCGGAGTTGCTGCGTGCCGAGAACACCCGTGTCCGCGACCATCTGGTGAACCTCGAGTACCCGCCGGTGACGGGGCAGGTTCGTGCGGCGCGGGTTCTCTCCCGAAGGGGTTCGGACGCGGCGCTGGCCGTGTTCGCGGAGTTCTTCCGGACGAACACTCCCATCCCGCGCGCGGACATGATGGACCTCTCCGTACAGATGCAGTCGGAGTGGTACAGCGCGTTCGGTCAGCTCTTCGAGATCGGCGTCAAGAGCTTCGCGCTCCGTGGGAATGACGAGGACCGCGCGCTCCTGCGCAGTCTGGAGCAGCCAGGAGACGGTCAGGCCCTCGATAACTTTCGCGAGTGGATGAATCTTTCCGATGGCGCGGAGGTCGGGTTCCGTCAGGCCGTGCATGAGGCCATGGCCATCATCAACCATCCGGAGGATCGACGGCTTCTCGTCGAGCGTGCGGTCAGCGGCCGCACGGCCCGCGGCGGTGTGCGAACGGACGTCATGCTTCGACTCAACGCGCTGCACTACCTCGGGCGGACGACGCCCGGGGACGAGATGGCGCTCTTCGAACGCGTGCTGCGGGCGCAGCCCGAGGCCTTCCGCTCCCAGTTCGCTCCCCTGCGTGCCTACTTCCTCGTGGCCGAGGAGTGCGGCGACGACTTTGCCTGCTACGGACGGGTCTATGACGACCCGTCGGACATCGCTGCCGACGAGGCGTTCACGAGTCTCCTCGAGGGTATGGAGAGCGAGGACGAGCAGGCCGCCACGCGGCGAGGAATTCACTCGGCTGCACGGCAGGCCGTAATCTGGCAGCTCGTCATCGTCCATCGCGAGCAGCCCGAGGCCCTGAGCGTCCTCGTCGACCGGATGGCGGGGAGTGACATGAACCGGCGTCTGCAGATCACCAACGCGCTCCTGTTCGCCAGAGCACTGCCCGCCAGTGCTGCCGAGCGAATCGACGGGTTCATCGAGGACGAGGAGTCGGTGCGCGGTGTCCCGCATCTGCGCGAGGTTCGTCACGGCTACCGCCTGCTTCGTCAACTGCGGTTCTGAATCGCATCTCCGGTCGAGCCTCCGCCATGTCGTCTCCATCGCTCAGAGTCGCCCTGATCGAGCCGCTTCCCCGGCTCGCCGATCACTTCGCCTCTACCTTGCGCAACCACGGCCACGACATCGTGCCCGCCAACGACGAACCGGACGTGGTGCTGGTCTCCCGCGAAGGGTGGGACCGCGACTGGAGGGAGATTGTGCGGCGCGAGGGGGCCGGGGACGCCCGGCTCGTACTGACCGCGGTGGCGGTGCAGTCCGACGATGAGATTCCGGCTGGTGCGCGCTCGCTGCTCGCCCGCCCGTTCTCTCCGTCCGCGCTGCAGGCGGCAGTACTGCACGCCGTCGGTGGCGACACTGTCGCGATGTTCGGTTCGGTCACGACGGCCGCGGCGTCGGCCGCCCACAGCATCGTCCTCGAGGAGACCTTCGCCGAGGAAGCCGCGCGAGCGGAGAATGGCGTCCCCGACCTGGCGCAGGAGGATGCCTCGACCGGGGAGGGCGAACCCGAGGAGGCCGTCGCGGCGCCAGCCAGCGCATCTGCCGCCGCGTCGCGCGAGGAGGAGGCAGTCGACACGGAGGCTGTCGAGGGAGCAGGGCGCGAGATTGCACCGGACGGCTCTTCCCCGGTCGTGTCCATCGACGTGGACGAGGCGGTGCTCGATGAACTCGCGTGCGCGGTGGCCGAGCGCATCGACGAGTGGGTTGCGCTTCCCGAAGGCGACATGCGCGAACGCATCGTTCGCGCGTTCCTGGCGCGGCGCCTGCGTGGAACACCACGCCAATGAGTTCCGTGGCCAGGGCGGGTCATCCTCGACGTCCGCTCCGAAGGAGTGACGTGTCGCCAGCCGTCAGGAGCACGGCTGGCCGGCCGAGTTCGCCCTAGGCCTCGTCCTCGTCGTCATCGAGTTCCTCGATGATCTCTCGGAGCTGTGCGGTGTGGACGTCGACGAACTCCACCAGTTCGGAGTCGGCGTCGTCGAGCGCGAGCTGGCGGACCTGATCGAAGGTCTCCACCGCAGCCTCGAAGAGCCCGCAGTTGGCCAGGTCGGTCGCGATGTCGAACAGCAGGTAGCTGTCGGTGCCGGCTACTTCGATCAGCGCATCGAAGAGTTCGATTCCCCGGTCCTCGTCGCCATCGACGACTTCGAGGATGGCCGTGAATCGGCGCTCGGTCAGGCCATCGTCCGCGCAGAGCTCGGCCACCCTGGGCAGCAGTGCCCGAGCGTCATCGAAGCGTTCCTCGACGAGGAGGTCGTGCACCAGCTCGGTCCCGATGGCACCGTAGTCGAGGGCGGGGTGTTCCACGCTGCCGCCGAGCAGCTCGCGGCAAATGCGCTCGAAGCCTTCGAAGTCGTCGTTGTCCGCGTAGACCTGCGCGACGGCCCACCGCTGGAGGTCGGTCAGCGTTCCCAGCTTGAGCGCGCGTGCCTGCTCAAGTTCCATCCCGATGATCTCGTCATGGAGGTCGGCTTCGGCCTGGTCGAGCTGGTCCCAGTCGACCTCGGTGTAGCCGATGCCTTCCGTCTGGAGATCGTCGGAGAAGTCGTCGTGTGGAGCGTCGTTGCTCATGGGTGGCACTCGTCGTTGTTCGTGGTAGGGTAGCGTCCCGCGACTCGGCGCGGGACGCGGCTCCCCTAGCGCATCCCCGCATTGCTGCACAGAGGTTCTTTCGAGATGGTCCGAATCGAACAGCCTTTGGCCGGTGTGCCTTCGGCGTGGAGTCGCGCGTCGTGAGTCCGTTTCCTCGCGACGCGCTTCGCCCCTTTGTGCTGCGGGCGCGCGGCCACACCGGGCACCTCCCGGGTCTCGAGGGCGCGGAGCCGCTGGATCGGCTCGATGCTCTCGCTCTGGAGAACACGGGCTTCTCACTGGCTCTCAATCGTGCGAACTGTCTGGCGTACGACGGGAGCGTGGACGTTGGATCGGGGGAGGGGGCGCTCGGGATGCCGCGCTGGGTGTTGCTGGACTGTGCGCTGCTGCCGAGCGCGGTTTTCGGGTTCCATGTCCGGCGGTCGCTGCTTCCCACGGACCTTGCGGATCGCATTGATCCCGAGGGCGCCGCACCCACGCTCGCCGTCAGCGAGTACATCGGTGTCCCCGGGCTCGCGCGTGACCTCGTGGTCGGCGCGTCGCTGTTCTCGCTCTTTCCCGGGTTCGGCCTCGGCCGTCGCACCAAGGCCCTGGCGCTTCTGGCGGGCGGCTGGCGCCGGCAGGTGGGCGTGACGCAGTGGAGCAACCCAAGCCTCAAGCTGCATCTGGCCTTCGGTCCGCTTCGCCTGCTCGAGAAGCGGGTGGCGGTACATTCTCGTCCCCACGAGACGTTCGTGTACGGTCTGGATGTCCCGGCCCCGGAGGTGCTCCGGAGCATCTTTGCCGGCGAGCGTCGACAGGCTGTTGCGCTTCCCGAGCCTGCCGTGACCGTCGAGCCTGTCTCCGGGCCGCGGCTCGACGCTGCGATCGCCCCGCTGGGTCCGCACGTCGCCATCGTGCATGCCGAACTCGACACGAGGGGGCGGGTGCGCGAAGTCGGACTCGCGCCGGTCTCAATCGAGCCTGATGACCCGTGGGGGCCGTGGTGGCCCTCTCCGGTCATGGGGGGTGGCGCCCATGGGTGACGCGGCGGTCCGGGAGCAGGGGCGGCCCGTTGTGGTCTGTGGCTGTGGCTACAGCGGCCGCGCCATCGCGGAGCACTGGCCGGGGCCGGTGTGGGGAACCACGCGCTCGGAGGAACGCGCCGCCGACCTCGAGTCGGCGGGGATTCGCGCCGTGCAGGCGGCCTTCGCGGCCGGGGAGCCGCTCCCCACCCTTCCGGAGAGCGTGGCGGGCGGGGCGGCCGTGCTGACCATGGGCCCGGATCGCTCGCCGGATGTGAGGGATCCGCACGCCGCGCTGGCTGAGGCGCTCGACTGGCTGATCAGGCAGGGGATCACGGACGTTGTGTACCTGTCCTCCACATCGGTGTACGGGCGCTCGCGCGGTGGAGAGGTCACGGCGGCAACGCCGGTGAACCCCGAGGATGAAATGGGCCTTCGGCGGGTCGAGGCCGAGACCCTCGTGCGCGATCGACTGCAGGGCAGGAGTCGATTGTCCACTCTGAGGTTGCCGGGGATTTACGGCCCGGGCCGAACCATTCGTCAGCGGCTGGAGGCGGGACGCTATCGACTGGTCGAAGGCGGAACGATGTTCTCCAACCGCATCTTCGTGGACGACATCGCGACAGCTGTTCTCCGGCTACTTGATGAGGACGTCAGGGGCGGCATCTGGATCGCCTGCGACGACGAACCCTTCCAGGTTCGCGACATGGTCCGGTTCGCGTGCGACCACCTCGGTTGTCCGATGCCCCCCGAGGTGCCACTGTCGTCGGTTCCGGAGCGCATCCGGCCGTTCTGGCAGGGCAACCGGCGATGCAATGCCGACCGTCTGAAGGCACTGGGCTGGGCACCTCGCTGGCCGAGCTATCGTGAGGGACTCCCGGAGGCGTGGCGCCGGGAGGACGAAGAGCAACCACCTGCGGAGGGAGAGAGATGACCGTATCCTGGGGAACCCCCGGAACACCGGACGCCGCGCGCCTGATGCTGCTCGGGTCCGGAGAACTCGGACGTGAGGTCGCGATCGAGGCGATGCGACTCGGCGTGGAGGTCATTGCCTGCGATCGCTACGCCGGCGCACCGGCGATGCAGGTCGCGCACCGCGCCATCGTGTTCGACATGCAGGATCCAGCGCTCCTGCGCCGTCACGTCGAGGCGACTCGGCCGACCTGGATTGTCCCCGAAATCGAGGCGCTCGCCACGTCCGAGCTTGTCGCCCTGGAGCAGGAGGGGTGGTCCGTCGTGCCGACCGCTCGTGCGGCCCAGCTCACCATGGACCGGGAAGGCATCCGCCGGTTGGCCGCCGAGGAGCTTGGCCTGGCCACCAGCCCTTACCGCTTCGCCGAGTCAGCCGCGGAAGCGCGGGATGCCATCGACACCGTGGGGCTGCCGTGCGTCATCAAGCCGGTGATGTCGAGCTCCGGGAAGGGCCAGAGCACCATCCACCACTTGGTCGATGCCGAGGCCGCCTTCGCGCGAGCTTGCGCGGGCTCACGGGGGCGATCGGCACGGGTCATCGTCGAGGGCTTCGTGCAATTCGATACGGAGATCACCTTGTTGACGATCCGCTCGAGCACCGAGGGCGTGGTCTGCTGTCCGCCGATCGGTCATCGACAGGAGCAGGGGGACTATGTCCTCTCATGGCAGCCCCAGCCGCTTCCGGAGAAGGTCCTGCCGGCCGCGGTGGAGATGGCCACGGCGGTGGTGGACGCCCTGGGTGGCTACGGCCTCTTCGGGGTGGAGCTGTTCATCCGGGGCGACGAGGTCATCTTCAGCGAGGTCAGCCCCCGACCGCACGACACCGGCATGGTGACAATGATCTCGCAGGACCGCAGCGAGTTCGAACTGCACGTGCGCGCCATCCTGGGCCTCCCGATCGGCGAGATTCACTGCCCCCGACCCGCAGCCTCCGCGGTGATCCGCTCCAGCGCTCATGGAGGAGCGCCGCGCTACGCCGGCATGGAGCGCGCCTGTGCCGTCCCGACGGCACAGGTTCGGCTCTTCGGCAAGCCGGACACACGCCCCGGGCGACGCCTCGGCGTGGCCCTCGCCACCGGCAGCAGCCTCGAAGAGGCCTGTTCGCGCGCCGAAGCGGCCGCGGCCTGCGTCGAGGTGATCCAGGACTGAGGCGACCTCGTCGTCAGAGCCCTTCTTCGGACCGCCGGATCGTCACCGCTCCGCCTTGCACCCGGCACTGACAGGCCAGACGGATGTTCCGCTCGATCTCGTCGGGCATGAGTGTGGTCTCCTCCGCATCCGTGGGTGGCGAGAGATTTTCCTGGCCCGCGAGGACATCGATCATGCAGGTGGCGCAGTTACCCTCGCGGCAGCCGAACATGATGTCCGCGCCGTGCTGATCGATGGCCTGCTGCAGCGGGGTCCCGTCGGGAACCTCCACACTCATGGGCTTGTCTCCGGCAAAATCGATTCGAGCCATGCTCGGGCCTCCGTGTTGGGTCGTTCGTTTCGGGGAAGGGGGCAGCCTCGACGCCCCGCGAGGACCATGGGATGCCATGCGTTGCAGCATGGTGCGCTCAGCGGTATATGCCACGCCGGGTCCGGGAGACAACCCCGCACAGGAGCAGCATGCCCGCCGAGAACACTCCCTTCGTCATCCAGGCCATGCACCCCCTCGCGAATGGGGTCGTCGAGCCTGTTCTCGCTCACGAGGATGGGCTGGCCCTGCAGTGGCATGCGGGGCAGTTCTTCATGTTCCACTTCGCGGATGAAGCCGGCGAGTTCTCCCGATCCTACTCGATCTCGTCACCTCCCACCGACGGTGCCACGGAGATTCGGTTCTGCGTCTCCCGTGTCGAGGGAGGCCGGGGAACCAGCATCCTCTTCGGCATGAAGCCCGGCGATCGGATCCAGGCAACCGGGCCTTTCGGACGCTTCGTCCTGCGCGAACGGGAGACCCCTGAGCGTCTCCTGCTGGTCGCCACCGGCACCGGTCTCGCCCCCTATCGCGCCATGCTCCCGGACCTCGAGACCCGCGCCCGGAGAGGAACCGACGTTCACGTCGTCATGGGTGTGCGAACCCCGCGAGACCTCTTCCACGCCGAAGCGTTCCGCGAGGCTTCCGCGGCCCACGAGAACCTCTCCTTTCACGTCTGCTACTCCCGGGAGATGCCCGCGGAGCCCTTTGGCGACGAGCAGCCCGGATACGTCCAGCGGGTCATCGAGGACCTCGCACCCGACCCCGCCACGGACCTCGTCTACCTCTGCGGCAACCCCGCCATGATCGACGAGGTCGTGGCGCGTCTGTCCGACTCGGGTTTCCAGCCCCGGAGCATCCGGCGCGAGAAGTACATCTCGCCCGACTGACCCACCGGCCGCTTGACCTCCGCCGGCACGTGCGTCACCCCCGACGCGGGGGAACAGGACTCAGCCGCACCGACGAAGGAGCCGCACCGTGAACCTCCCCTGTACCCTTGCCGAACGGCTGCGCCGTGGCCCCGTTCTCTTCGACGGGGCGATGGGGACCGAACTCTACCAGCGCGGGCAGTTCATCAACAATCCCTTCGAAGGCATCAACCTCCGGGAACCCGACCTTGTCCGGCGCATCCACCGCGAGTACGTGGACGCCGGAGCCGAAGTGATCGAAACCAACACCTTCGCCGCCAATCGGCTCAAGCTGCGCCGCGTCGGCCTCGAGGATGAACATGACGCCATCAACCGCACCGGCGTCAACCTCGCCCGGGAGGCCGCCGCTGGCCGCGCCTGGGTCGTCGGCGCCATCGGACCCAGCGGGAAGCGCTGGGTGGAGCTCACGGACCGCGAGCGCGACGAGCTGTGCGCCGTCTTCGTCGATCAGGCGACCGTCCTCCTCGATGCCGGTGTGGACGGCCTGAGCCTCGAGACCTTCGGGACCCTCGAGGAACTCCGCGTCGCCCTGCGCTCCGTTCGGTCGCTCACCGACCTCCCGATCCTCGCCTCGGCGGCGTTCCTCGGCAACGGGGTAACCGCGGACGGCGCCGCGCCCGATGTCGTCGCCCGCGCCCTCGCGTCCGGGGGCGCCGACCTCGTCGGCGCCAACTGCGCCGACGGTCCCATGGAGTTGCACGCCATCGCCGAGGCCATGCTGCCCGTCGGCCGACCCGTTGCCATCCTTCCGAACGCCGGATACCCGAAGCACGTCGACGGGCGAATGATCTACATGGCCACGCCAGAGTACTTCGGTGTCTTCGCGAGACGCTTCCTCAAGCTCGGCGTCACAGCCATCGGCGGGTGCTGCGGGACCAGCCCCGCCCACATCCGCGCCATGTCGGGAGCCGTGCGCATGATGAGCGGCGGGACCGAGCCCGCGATCGCCCCCTCGATGAGCGTCCGCGAGCGACAGGACACCCCGGCGCTCACCGACGAGGCCACCGCGCCGGTGCCCTTCGCCGAGCGTTCCTCCCTCGCAGGCCGAATCGCCGGCACGGAGGGCTTCGTCGTCTCGGTCGAAGTGAACCCGCCCACGGGCCTCGACCCCTCCCGGGCCATCGAGGGCGCACGGATGCTCCAGGCCGCCGGCGTTGACGTCATCAACATCGCCGACGGTCCGCGTGCCAGCGTCCGCATGTCGAACTGGGCGCTCGCTCTCGAGGTCCAGCGCGCCATCGGCATGGAGGCCATCGTTCATCTCTGCGCGCGGGACCGGAACCTCCTCGGCCTCCAGAGCGATCTCCTTGCCTACCACCAGCTCGGCTTGCGCAACCTCGTCGTGATTACCGGTGACCCGCCGAAGTTGGGGGACTACCCTCACGCCACCGCGGTCTTCGACCTCGACTCCATCGGCATCCTCCGGATGGTGAACCAGCTCAACCACGGACTCAACCCGGTGGGCCGCGCCATCGGCGCCACCACGGCCTTTGCCGCGGCATGCGGGGTCGAGCCTGCTGCCCTCGACTATGACCGCGAGCTGCGCCGCCTCGAGGAGAAGGTCGAGGCCGGGGCGTCCTGGATCATGACCCAGCCGGTGTACGACCCCACCGTGCTCGAACGCTTCCTCGACGACATCGAGGACTTCGAGGTACCCGTGCTTGTGGGCCTCATGCCCCTGGCCAGCCATCGCAACGCCGAGTTCCTGCACAACGAGGTCCCGGGCATGCAGATCCCGCAGCACATCCGGGATCGCATGGAGCGGGTAGGGCGGGGCCCTGCGGCGCGCGCCGAGGGGGTCCGCATCGCCCAGGAGGCGCTGCTCGCAGTCCGCGCTCGGGTGCGGGGCGCCTACATCATGCCGCCGTTCGGCCGATGGGAGGCCGCGGTGGAGATCCTCGAGTGCATCGGCTACGCGCGCCCCGATGCCTGGCGCGAGACCTGGCGCGACTGAACAGGCGCAAGACGACACGCGCCCGGGGCGCATGGCACCGCCGGGCGTGTGTGAAGTTGCGGGGGCAGGATTTGAACCTGCGACCTTCGGGTTATGAGCCCGACGAGCTACCTGACTGCTCTACCCCGCGCCATGGTCGGGAGGCCTCGACGGCCCACCTGACGCGCCACCCGTGCGGCATATGCCGTTCGAGCGGGAGCGGATGTATAAGGGGAGATGCGGGCCGGTGTCAAGCCGCAGGTACACAATCCGCGGCGATCGCCAGAACGCAGTCGAACTGCTCGCTGCCCAAGCCCAGGCGTCACGGTGCGACCCGAGCGATGAGGCACCAGTGCGCCCGCAGCGGGTAACGTTCCCTGGCGGGCCTGCTCTCGGCTTCAACCGAGCCAAGGGTTCAGCACCGCTTCTCGGCATCGGCATGGTGGTTACACGCGCCGAGTTCGTTCCGGAACTGGACGTGGGGCAAGATTCCTGCGCTTTGCAGCGGGTGTCTGAACGGTGGGAACGTCAGGTCGAGTCCCGTGGTGCTTCCGCAGGCGCGAACCTGCAGCGAGCCGGCCCTGTCGGCCGGCATGGTAACCGCCTGACCGCTCGTCGAGCGGTTCAACAGCCTCCGAGTGCTTCACCCGAATCCCGGCGAAAGCTGGTTCGTGGTCGCGCTCATCCACCCCGCGCGGTGCACCCGACTACCGCTTGCCCCCGCCGGAGCGTCCACCCCCGCCGGAGCGCCCACCTCCGCCGGAGCGTCCACCTCCGCCGGAGCGTCCACCTCCACCGGAGCGTCCACCCCCGCCGGAGCGTCCACCCCCGCCGGTCGCCTTTCCACGCCCCGGGCTCGACTTCGGCGGGCCGGATGCGGAAACGCCGCGCTTCGTGCCGCTCGCCGGCGCGCTGCGTCCACCCGCCTGCTTCCCGCCGCCGGCTGGCCTTCGCCCCGGACCGGAGTCGTGTTGCTCGTCGCGCGGACCGGGCTTGCCCGGCCGCCCTGCCTTTCCGCGGGTCGAGGGGGTGGCCGGCGCGCTGCCCCTGGGCCGCTCGTCCTCACTGCGCTTGCCCCTGGGCCGGCTGCCGGGATCGCGTTCGGGTTCATGCGTGCGTGGTCGACGTCCACCGGCGGGGCCGTCGCCGCCGCGTGCGGAGGTCACTCTGGCGGAGCCGCGGGTGCCTCGGGCGTGGGGCGGGGCCTCTTCCTGCTGCGGTGCCGGTTCCGGCGGCTCGTACTCCGAGGCGCGGCGCGGGGCGCGGGTGGCCCGCCGCGCCATGCGGTTCATCTCGATCTTGCCGTCGCGGTTGCTGTGGGGGAGCCGGCCGCGGGAGGCGCCGAGGCGGGGGCGCTTGCCTCCGGCGGCGGCGTAGAGCTCGTCGATCTCCTGCTCGGTGAGCTTGCGGAACTCGCCAGGGGGCAGGTCGCCGAGAAGGAGCGGGCCCATCGCGAGGCGGCGCAGGCGGGAGACGAGAATGCCGACGCTCTCGAACATGCGGCGGATCTGTCGGTTTCGGCCTTCTCGGATGGTGACGACCAGCCAGGTGTTGGACGAGGTCTCCGCGTCCTTGACGACCTCGCACGGCTGGGTGTGGTAGCCGTCGTCGAGGCGGGTGCCATGGCGGATGCGTTCGAGGCGGCTGTCGTCGTCGGCATAGCGGCCGCGGACCTTGACCATGTAGGTCTTCGGGACCTCGTGCCGGGGGTGGGTGAGGAGCTGGGTGAGCTCGCCGTCGTCGGTCATCAGGAGCAGACCCTCGGAGTCCCAGTCGAGGCGTCCGACGGGATAGACACGGCCGAAGTCCGGGGGAACAAGGGAGGTGACGACGGGGCGCCCCTCGGGGTCGTCGGCAGCGCTGATCATGCCCTGGGGCTTGTGAAGGGCCAGGTAGACGTGCCGCGCGTCGACGTTGACGGCGCGATCGTCGAACAGCACGACGTCGGTGCCGGGGGTGACCTTGGTGCCGAGCTCGCGGACGACCTTGCCGTTGACGCGGATGCGACCTTCCACGATGAGCTTCTCGCACGCGCGGCGGCTTGCGACACCAGCGCGGGCGAGATATTTCTGGAGGCGTTCTTCAGCCATTGGGTCCTCGTGGGTTGCGGTGCCTCCGGCAGTCCCGGGGGGCGGGGAGTCTGCCGATCTCCGGTGCTCGTGGCAATGCCCATCTTGGGCCCGTCGTCGCGCGAAGGCCAGTGCCTCAGCCCTTCGAGTCCTCCGCGCCGTCGGTCCCGGCCTCGGAATCCTCCTCGATGAACGCGCTGACACCGGCCTCGGCGCTCGCCTGCGCGGCCTCCACCGCGTCAGCGACGGCCTCTGCGCGTTCGCGGGCGGATTCGTCCCAGGCCTCGAGCTTGACGACGTGTTCCTCGCTGAGCTCGGTGAACTCGCGGAGGGTGGGCAGATCCGCGAGGGCGCGGAGTCCGAAGAAGGAGAGGAAGGTGTCGGTGGTGCCGTAGAGGAGGGGACGTCCGATGTCGTCGGCCTTGCCGAGAATACGGAGGAGGTCGCGCTCGAGGAGCTGGCGGAGGGTGCTGGAGGAGTCGACGCCGCGGATCTCGTCTATCTCGGCGCGCGTGCAGGGCTGACGGTAGGCGACGATGGCGAGGGTCTCCATGGCGGCGCGGCTGAGCCGGACGGGCTTGCGGCGGTAGAGGGCATGGATGGTGTCGGCGTGCTCGGGGCGTGTGCGGAGCTGCCATCCGCCGGCTACCTCGACCGCAGCGAAGGCGCGTGTGGCGTCCGTGGCGAGCGTGTCTGCGTAGTGGCGGATGGCGTCGGCAACGTGGGCGTCGAGGACCTGGACGTCGTGGGCGAGGGAGAGGGCGGCAGCAAGCTCGGGCGCACCGAGCGGGCGATCGGCGACGAAGAGGAGCGCCTCGATCGCGGCCTGCCACGGGGGAGAGGCGAGGGCTTCGGGATCCAGACGCGTACGGCCGTCGGGGAGGGGTACCTGCTCGGCCGCTGGTGTGGGGGTGCTCATGGCGCGTTCTCGGAAGGGGTCGGTCCGGGGGGAGCGGTGTCGTTCTCGGTGTCGTTCTCGGTGTCGTTCTCGGTGTCGTCCTCGATGAGGCCTCGGAGGCGTTGTTCGAGTTCGCCTTCGCGGAGCACGGCGCGTTCGACGTGGAGTTCGTGGGCAGCGAGGCGGGACTGAAAGAGGCGGACGAGCTTGAGGCGCGCCATCTCGAGGAGGGCGAGGAAGGTGATGACGACGTCCTGCCGGGACGCATGGGTGCGGTTGAGCTGCACGAGCTCGAGGAGGGTGGTTCGCGGGGTGTGTTCGAGGAAGGAGGCGACGCGGTTGACGGTCTGCCGCAGGCTCAGGCGTTCTCGGGTGATCTCGTGGAGGACCTCGGGTCGGTTGACGCGTTCGAGGAGTGCGCGGAAGGTCTCGAGGAGGTCGAAGAGGGTGAGGGGGACGAGGGCACCGGGGCCTGCGGCGGCGCGGATGCGGTCGGACTGTGCGGGTCGGATGAAGACGTCTCGTCCCTGGATCGTGCGGCGGTCGAGCGCGTCGGCGGCGGCGCGGTACCGCTGGTACTGCAGGAGGCGCCGGACGAGCTCTTCGCGCGGGTCCTGCTCATCTTCCTCGGTGTCGTCCTCGATGGCGGGCGGGCGGGGGAGCAGGACGCGGCTCTTGAGCCAGAGCAGGTGAGCGGCCATGACGAGGTAGGCGCCGGCGAGGTCGAGGTCGAGGGCATCGATGCCGTCGATGAAGGTGAGGTATTCTCGGGTGATGAAGGCGATCGGGATGTCGAGGATGTCCAGTTCATGCTGCCGGATGAGGTGCAGGAGGACATCGAGGGGGCCTTCGAACCCTTCGAGCCGGATGCGCAGCGCTTCGGTCTGTCCTGGCCGCGGCTCGGGCAGTGCGGCCTCGGCTGGCAGGCCCGGGGTTTTCACAGGGGCCACACGGCGGCGAAGTCGGCGCGTGCGCCGAAGAGGTCGAGGAGCAGGCCCATGAGGGCCATGACGGGTCCGGCGAGCAGGCGGATGCCGATGAAGAAGACGAGGAGCAGGCAGGCGAGCTGGTACTGCTCTGTGAAGCGGACGAAGGCGTTGCGCTCGCCGACGATGGACCGGAGGACCTTGTCGCCGTCGAGGGGGGGGACGGGCAGGAGGTTGAAGAGGGCAAGCACCACATTCAGCCAGATCATCGCGGCGAGGAGCATGCCGAATGCGCCGACGGTGGGGTTGTCCCAGACGGAGGAGCCGCCGCCGGCCAGGGAGATGATGCGGAGCAGGGCGCAGCAGAGCGCGGCGAGGACGACGTTGGAGAGGGGGCCCGCGGCGGCGACGAGCAGGGTCCCCTGGCGCATGGTGACGTTGCGGTTGAAGCGGATGGGGGAGAAGGGCACGGGTCGGGCCCAGCCGAAGAGGAAGCCTCCGATGGCGGCGCCGATGGCGGGGAAGAGGAGTGTTCCGACCGGGTCCACGTGGCTGGTCGGGTTCAGGGTGAGCCTGCCCTGACGCGCGGCGGTGTCGTCGCCGAGCTTCCAGGCGGTGAAGGCGTGGGCCCATTCGTGCACGGCGCCGGAGAGGACCATGGCGGCGACGGCGAGGACGATGAGGAGCAGGATTTCGGTGGGCATGGGGCTGGTGTGCGGAGCGCCGCTTGCAGGGCGCCGTGTCGGGGTCCGTTCCCGCCCGTTCGAGGACGGTGGGCGTGGTCCACATGAGGGTGGGTCGGGACTCGGCCCCGGAGAGGGTGGGC
>REDH01000163.1 GCA_007693585.1 Deltaproteobacteria bacterium | reverse complement strand
TTCGGCATCCAGGAGATCGACGCCAACGACTGGAACCTGCTCGAGCGCTGACGGTGGTTCGGACGCTGCGTCCTCGACCGGTGAGGTGCGCTGCCCGTGCGGTCGCACCCGTACGTCCGAGCGTGCCATCTGCGGTCGTTTCGATGCCTGCGCGTGCGTCGAGGCCCTGCGCCTGTGCGACGAACTCTGCATTGCCCTGACGGCTGGAAGGCCAAGGGGAAGTGCACCGGCCGCGCCGATGGTGCCGCGCCCAGTCGGTACGCTGCTCTGCCCGACTGGGCGCCACCAGTGGAGGTTTCGCCTCGGGTCGACTATGCTCGCGTCGATGGCGTACTCGTCCGGCTCGCTCCGCGCAGGCGCCGCAGCACGGCGGTCCAACGGGAGGAAGTGGATCATGAGAATGCGGGAAGTGATGCGGGGCGGTGGTGGCCCGTGCGCGGAATCCCTGTGTCTGCTGCTCCTGACGGCGCTGCTGGCCATGGGTTGCGGAGGCGGCAACGGGCCGGATCGAGACGAGGGTGACCGCATCACGTCGGCGGAAGCGTTGGAAGAGGCCCTGGCGAGCGCCATCGCGGGGGACCGGATACTGCTCGGAGCGGCGACGCTGTCCGGGAGCTTCGACGTCCCGGCAGGTGTGGAGATCGAGGGACGGGATACGGTGCTGGTTGCCGCTGGCGGCTCCGCACTGCGCGTCACCGGGGGAACAAGCGAACAGCCGACCCGGGTCAGCGGTCTGACGGTCCGGGTGGACGCGAACGGCACCGCCTCCGCCGGCATTCTGGCGGTGGACGGGGAGGCGTTGATCATCGAGGACGTGGTGGTGGGCTTCGGCGCTGGGTTCGGTCTCGTGGCGCAGGGCGTCGGGCGTCTCGCCCTGCGTCAGGTGGCCCTCTCGGGTGTGTTGCCGCGCGAAGCCGTGCATGGGGTGCGGCAAGGCACGGTCGCCTCCAGGGCCACGGATGTGCCGCTGGCCGGGCTGCTGGTGGCCAGCGGACCGGATCGGGCGCGTACGGCGCTGGACATGCACACCGTGACGATCTCGAACACCGTCGGATACGGCGCCGTGTTCCACCGGGTGGACGGTCGGTGGGAACGGGGACAGATGGACCGCTACTTCCATGCGGGTGTCTTGCTGGAATCCTCGGAGATGGTCATCGAAGAGGTCGCCATCACCCGCGGACGAAGTGCCATGGGCCATGGGCCCGGTCACGACTACGCGCTGCTGGTCCTGCAGCAGAGTGACCTGTCGACCCGAGACCTCCAGATCGTTGGGGTCGAAGGCTTCGGCGTGTTCCAGAGCGAGTCCACAAGCCGTCACCGGCGGGCGCGTATCATCGGAACCGAGCAGGCGGGGGTCTGGATTCAGCGAAGTCCGGACGGGGGCACGGACGATCCGGACGTGCTCTTCGAGCAGTCGGTGCTGCGCGGCGCGCGCGTCGCCGGCATCCAGGTCAGCGACGGAGGACGTCTGGTGTTTCGGGATGGCATCATCGCCGAAACCCGCGCCGGATTTGCCGTCGCGGGCCTCGGATCCCTGGAAACGGTAGGGGATGGGATCCAGGCGAATTCCACCGGCGAGGGCGACAGCCTCGTGGAGCTTTCCAATGCCGTTCTGGCCGGCAACGCACGGGCGGGCCTTGCCGCCGCCGGCGAGGACACCGCACTCGAGGGCGCAAACGTGACCGTCTGCGGACACGGTGGCGTGAGAGAGGACCGGTGGACCTGCCAGCACAGCGAGGAGGGCCGCGTCTGCACTCGCGCAGCCGGGCCCGCGGTAGGGGACGAGTGGTCGTGCCGCGATGACCGGGACGGCACCACGTGCGTCACCACTTCGGAGGAACTGGTCACCAGCGGCGTTCCGGCTCGGATCCACGGCGGGAGGGATAACGCGGTAGCGGAGCACTGCCGGCAGCAGATGGAAGCCCTTGGGGTCGAGTTCGGACTCGACACCCGCGCCGGGCTGGTGAGCAACGGCAGCTTCGCCGTCCTGGAGGATGGCAGCATCGGCGTGGTGGCCGAGGACGGTGTCCGCGTCGTTGGAGAGAACGGCATCGCCGTCGTGGGCGAAAACGGAATACTGGTGGTGGGAGACGACGGGATCCTGGTGCCCACCGAAGACGCCACGGGTGTCGTCGGCGAGAACGGCATTGCGGTGGTCGGCGAGAACGGCATCGTGGTGGTCGGCGAAAACGGCATCGCGGTGGTCGGCGAGGATGGGATTGGGGTGGTCGGCGAGAACGGCATCGTCGTCGTGGGCGAGGACGGATTCCGCTGGCAGTGCCAGACCAGTGATGGCGAACGGTCCTGCACGGCTGCCGGAGCCGATGTGGCCCGAAGCCGATCCCGGGACACGCCCGGTCTGGACGGAGGGGCGGGTTGGAACTGCCACAATGGTGCCGCCGGGCGCACCTGCGCTTGGTCCGGCTTCGGCGTGGCCCGCACGAGCCACGTCTCGGCCGAGGGTCTCGCGGCCGATGTGGAACCGGACTGGACACAACGGGACGGGCTGGTCCGCAGCGGCGAACTCGCCGTTCCCATGCAGGGCGTCTTCTCCAGCTCGATGATGCCCGGGCTCCTCGGGGGAGACAGAACCCTGGTGGGCGAGAACGGGGTCGTGGGGGAGAACGGAATCGCCGACCCGGGATTCCAGGCGGGCGCAGGACGCTGAGGCGAGGCATTGTGCGTGGAGAGAGCACCGGACCGTCAGAGATCTCATGACCGGCGTCGCGCCACTGGCCGGGTCCTGGACGCCGATGTCCTCGCCGTCGGGAGGAGCCGGACACGGCAGCCGCATCGCCTCCGACGCATCGTGTTCGGCTGTCCTGTCTGGTCGGCCAGGATGGAAGCGTTGCGAGCGAGGTGAAACGGAGAGACAGTGCCCTGCACGGGCAGGAGAAGGAGCGTGCCGTGATGACAGATGACAGGCGTGGAGGACATCGAGGTCCTGAGCAGACCTCCGTTGGCGGGCATCCCGCCGTGGCAAGTGATCGGCGCCGCCGGACAGCCTTGTGGGCGGGGGTGGCGGCGCGCTCCCTGCTCGTCGCGGCGCTGCTTCCTGCGCTGGCAGGCTGCGGCGGGGAGGCGGATGAAGCGTCCGGAGGTGATTCGGACACGAGTCGGTCGGGCGTGAGCGATCGGGAGGAGGCCACACTCTCGAGCGACGGTCCGGAACACCGGTGCTGGGGCGAGGGCGACCGGCAGATCTGCCCCGAGCCACCTCGCGGCACATCCCCCGACGACTGCGCGGACGGCGTTCTGGTCGCCACGCAGTTCTTCCGGGGCGATACGGGCATCTGCCTGCCCGTCGACCCGGACGACCCCGATGGGGTTCTCCGGGGGCCCGGGGCCCCGGCCCCCCCGGCGGACCCTCGACTCCGGGATTGGGACTGTCCCGAGGGCTGGCCGTCGGTGCCGGCGTTCCGGGACGAGCACGGGAACGCAGCGGAGCCTCCGGAGGGGGTGGCCGCCTTCGACATTTGCGACGTGCCCCCCCCACCCGAGGACTGTCCTGCCGGCACCTTCGCGATTCCCGGCGACACCGCGTGCCAGCCTCTCGGCGTCGCCTGTCCCGCCGACGGTGAGCAGTGGCACGACGAGGAGACGATCCGTTCCCGGGCGCCGGGCTACGATGGCCCGATCCTCTACGTCGCGCCGACCGGATCCGCCGGCGGCGCCGGCACGCGCTCCGATCCCCTGGCGGGGATCCAGGCCGCGCTGGACGCGCTTGATGAAGGAGGCATCGTCGCCCTGGCCCGCGGCACCTACGAGCAGACGCCGACGATCGATTCGCGCGCGGCCCTGGTGGGCGCCTGTGTCATGGACACGACCCTCGATGCCGTGGAGCCCTCCTCACGAGGCGGCGTCATCACGCTGTTGCGGAGCGCGGAAGCCCTGGTGTCGGACCTCCACGTGACCGGCACACGCAGGGGGTTCGTCGCGACCAACCCGGCCCATCGCAATGAGCTCAGGTCCGTTGCGGTGGTCCGGGCCACCGCCGTGGGCATCTCGGTGTCGGGCGGTTCGGGCCTGCTGGAGGTGAGAGACATTCGGATCGAGGGCACGCGACCGAACGCGCTCGGGACGTACGGTCGTGCGCTGCAGGTCCAGGACGGGGCACAGCTGTGGCTGGATCGTGGCCTGCTCGAAGACAATCGGGACGTGGCGGTGGGCGCTGCTGACGGGGGCACGCGCGTCGAGTTGCGAAATCTGCTGGTCCGCGGCACACGGGAACGGGCATCCGACGGAGCGGGCGGCTGGGCGCTGGATGTGTCCGACGGTGCCGAGGCGCTCATGGAGCGTGGACTGCTCCGGGACAACCGGGAGGTGGCGGTGCGGGCCACAGCCGAGGACACGCACGTCGCGCTGCGGGACATCGTGATCCGAGCCATGCGGGCCGAGGAGGGCGGCGTGCGCTTCGGGCGTGCGCTGGAGATCACTGAAGGTGCCGAGTTGCGGATGGACCAGGGGCTGCTCGACGACAACCGGGAGGGGGCGGTTACGGCCGCACACGCGGGCTCGCGCGTCGAGCTGCGGGACATCGTGATTCGAGGCACGCGAGAGCGAGAGACCGACAAGAGGTTCGGACGGGCCCTGACCGTCCAGCTGGGTGCGGAGGCACTGATCGAGCGGGGACTGCTCCTCGACAACCGGGAGGTGGCGGTCCTGGCCGGACAGGAGGGATCGCACGTGGAGCTGCGGGACGTGGTGATCCTGGGGACGCGCGCGGCCGGGGTGTGGCGGGCCGGTGAGGCCAACGCGATTCACGGCCTGGCGCTCGTCGTACAGGGAGGTGCGGAGGCGCTGGTGGACCGGGGGGTGCTCGAAGACAACCGGGAAGTGGCGGTCTTCGCTGCACATGTAGGCACACGAGTCGAATTGCGGGACGCGGTGATTCGAGGGACGCGCGGAAGCGAAGCAGACGGAACACGCGGTCGGGCGCTGGAAGTCGCCGGTGGTGCCGAAGCACGGGTGGAGCGCGGGTTGCTGGAGGACAACCGTGAGACGGCGGTGTTCGCCCTCAATACGGGAACACGAATCGAGCTTCACGATCTTGTGGTGCGTGGCACGCGACCTGATGCTCGCGGGATGGGCGGTCGTGCACTGACCGTTCAGGAAGGCGCGGAGGCTGTGCTGGCGCGGGGGCTGTTCGAAGACAACCGGGAAGTGGCAGTGATGGCGACGGATCAACGAACGCGGGTCGCGATCCGGGACATTGTGATCGGGGCAACGAGAGAGCGAGAGGCCGAAGGGGTTCACGGTCTCGCTCTGGGCGTCCAGCGCGGAGCCGAGATGGTGGTGGAGCGGGGGCTGTTCGAAGACAACAGGCTTGCCGCGGTGCTGGCCAGTCACGGCGGCACACGAGTCGATCTGCGGGACCTCGTGGTACGAGGCACCCGAGGATCGGAAGCCGACGGGACGGGCGGTCATGCGTTGAACGTGTCTGATGGTGCCCTGGCCTGGGTCGAGCGCGGTCTGTTCGAGGACAACCGCGAGATCGCGGTGGGTGCTTCCGGCGATGCGGAGGTCGAGTTGCGGGACCTCCTCGTTCGAGACACGCGAGAAAACCATACCGAACGATTCGGGGGTCGGGCGCTCCAGGTCACCGGTGCTGCCCGGATCCTGATGGAGAGAGGGCGCCTCGAAGGCCATCGGGAAATCGCGGTGGTGGCCCACGCCGAGGGCACGCGTGTCGAGTTGCGCGATGTCGTCGTTCGAGACACGGACGTGCAGGTTTCGGACGGGCAGTTCGGCATCGCAGCGGGGGCTTACGCAGGCGCAACCCTGATGCTGGAGAACACGGTGTTCGCCCGCAACGCCATGGCAGGCCTGCAGGTCGCCTTCGGAGCATCCATCGAAGGTGACGGGATCGCTCTTGTGGAGAACCCCATTGGCATCAACGTCCAGGTGGACGACTTCGATCTGGCGTCCCGACTTCGCAACGTGTTCTACCAGCACAACGCGGAGAACGTGCTCTTCCTGAACCTCCCCGTGCCTGACCTGTCGACGCTGCTGGAGGGCTTGCCGGATTTGTAGTCGTGATGCGGCACCACCGGGGATTTGCCTCCGGCGACCGCCGGATCTAGGGTCGCGCGACGCCCCGCATCCGGGCCGTCGCCCTCGAGGTGCCGCAGCGCCTCTCCCCGTCGCCCCCGCCCCGCCCGATCATGAGCGCCCTCTCCTCCTTGAAGGCCCGCGTCACCCTCGCCGTCGTCCTGCTCCTCGGCGTGTTCCTGCTGCTGCCCGGCACCCTCCTCGTGACCGCGTCGAGCACCCTCGATCACACCCTGTGCAGCGCCGAGAGCGACGCCACGCTCCCGCCGGACGACAGCTTCTTCCGCGCCCTGCGAAACCTCGAGACCGCCGCGCGGTTCCCGGGCTTCACCCGCCCCGCCCTCGTGCGCGCCAACGACGCCATCGCCTCGTGCACCCGCAGCCTCGCCGCCGCCTGCCGCGATTCCCGCGACACCGCACTGCAGGCCACCCTCGACGCCCTCCAGGACGAGGGCTGGCGCGTGCCGCCGGCCGAGCGCGAGCGCCCCTCGGCCGACCGGTGGCGCGACCATGTGGACCCCGAGCGACGCGACACCCTCTGCGAGGGCTGGTCCCCCTGGCTCGACTTCCTCCACGACGCCGACGTGCCCGCCGACGGGCTGTGCCCCGTGTGCACCGACCCGGAAGGGACGCCCCACGCGTGACGCCCACAAGACACCCCCCCCGCGCCACCGCGCCCACACCCTTGCCGAGCAAGCACGCCCGGCCTAAGCGTGCGCGCAACGACGACGGCGCCGACGCGACTCCCCGCCAAGGTGCCCCCGAACCCGCCCGAACACGGCCTGCACCGCACGGCCCACACCGGGCCCAACGCGCAAGGAGCACCGCATGAGCGTACGCATCGAAAGCGATACCATGGGCACGATGGAGGTCCCCGGCGACCGCTACTGGGGTTGCCAGACCCAGCGCAGCCTCCAGAACTTCCGCATCGGCGAGATCCGCTTCACCCGACCCATGATCCGCGCCTTCGGCATCCTCAAGTACGCCGCCGCCGACGTGAACGCCGCCCTCGGCGCGCTCCCCGAGGACAAGGCCGCCCTCATCCGCCAGGCCGCCCGGGAGGTCATCGACGGAAAGCTCGACGATCACTTCCCCCTCGTCGTCTTCCAGACCGGAAGCGGCACCCAGACCAACATGAACACCAACGAGGTCATCTCCAACCGCGCCATCGAACTGGCCGGCGGAGAGATGGGCTCCAAGAAGCCCATCCACCCCAACGACGACGTCAACAAGGCCCAGTCCTCCAACGACACCTTCCCGACGGCCATGCACATCGCCGCCGTCTGCGAGATCCGCGAGACCCTCCTGCCCGCCGTCCGCGCCCTCCGCGACACCCTCGACGCCAAGGCCCGCGCCTTCACCGACATCGTCAAGATCGGACGCACCCACCTGCAGGACGCCACCCCCCTCACCCTCGGCCAGGAGATCTCCGGATGGGTCGCCCAGCTCGACCACGGCATCGCCCACGTCGAACAGGCCCTCCCCCACCTCCAGGAGCTCGCCCTCGGCGGCACCGCCGTCGGCACCGGACTCAACACCCACCCCGAGTACGCCGAGCGCGTCGCCACGAAGATCGCCGAGATGACCGGACATCCCTTCGTCACCGCGCCCAACAAGTTCGAAGCCCTCGCCGCCCACGACGGCGTCGTCTTCGCCTCCGGCGCCCTGCGCACCCTCGCCGTCTCCCTCATGAAGATCGCCAACGACGTCCGCTGGCTCGCCTCCGGACCCCGCTGCGGCATCGGCGAGATCCGCATCCCCGAAAACGAGCCCGGCTCCTCCATCATGCCCGGAAAGGTCAACCCCACCCAGTCCGAAGCCCTCACCATGGTCGTCGCCCAGGTCGTCGGCAACGACGCCGCCATCGCCTTCGCCGGCTCCCAGGGCAACTTCGAGCTCAACGTCTTCAAGCCCGTCATGATCCACAACCTGCTCGAGAGCACCCGCCTGCTCGCCGACGGCTGCGACTCCTTCCGCACCCACTGCGCCGAGGGCATCGAACCCAACCACGACCGCATCGAGCAGCTCCTGCACGGCTCCCTCATGCTCGTCACCGCACTCAACCGCCACATCGGCTACGACAACGCCGCCGCCATCGCCAAGAAGGCCTACAAGGACGGCTCCACCCTCAAGGAAGCCGCCATCGCCCTCGGACACCTCACCGCCGAGCAGTTCGACGCCTGGGTCAAGCCCGAAGAGATGGTCGGACCGAAGGCCTGACCACCATGGCCGGCACACCGACACCCGACCCCGCGCACCTCGACGCCCCACGCCCCGACACCCGGGGGACCTCCGCGGACGTCCCCGAGCCCCCGGAACGCCAGGCGAGGACTCCCGCACCCGCCCCCGCCGAGCCCCGCAGCGGCGAGCCTGCAGCCGGCAGCGCCCCGACCCCCGCACCGCTGCCCCTCAATCCCGGTGGCAGCTTCCTGCGCGACCGCATGGCCAACGAGCGCACCCTCCTCGCCTGGGTCCGCACCGCCCTCACCCTCGTCGCCCTCGGCCTCGCCCTCGCCAAGCTCGCCGCGTTTCTCCAGATCAGCGTCCTGACCTACGGTCTCGACCCCGAGGTCATCCGGCTCCTGCCCGACCCCCGCCTCTCCGACCGTGTCGCCGCCGCCCTCATCCTCCTCGGCGGCGCCGTCGCCGCCATCGGCGCACACCGCTCCTGGCAGTACGCCCGCATCATCGACCCCCAGGGACGCGCTCCCCGAGACGAGATCCTCATGGCCTTCGCCGGCGGCACCGTCGTCCTCAGCCTCGTCCTGCTGCTCTACGTGCTCAGCCGCGGCTGACGCGGACTTGCGCATCAACCGAACCGGGTCCACCCCCCTCCAGCACGCGGCCGCGACAGGACACCCACGGAAACGCGGCCGCGACAGGACACCCACGGAAACGCGGCCGCTCCCGATCCCACGCCCGGAAGGCAAACACACGTGGGGACACACACCATCCGCCGGTCAGGGCCGGCACGGGGGAATCATGCGCGACGAAACACCCAGCACCACCGCCATGGCCGTCGCCTGGTTCCGGGGGCTCGGCTCCCTGCCCGGACGAACGCCGCCCGTCGTCCACGACCCCTTCGCCGCCGTCCTGCTGCCCGCCGTGCCCGCTGCCGTCCTGCGTGCCGCCGAGCAGGCCGCGCCCCGGGCACCGTGGCTGCGCTCCGCGCTCCAGGCCGTCTCCACGCCGCTCGCCCGGCACGTCGCCCTGCGCACCGCCACCATCGATGGCGCCGTGGAGGAAGCCATCGCCGACGGCGCACGCCAACTCGTGATCGTCGGCGCAGGACTCGACGCCCGCGCGTGGAGGCTGCCCCTCGCCCGCGACATCGACGCCTGGGAGGTGGACCACCCCGCCACCCAGGCCTTCAAGCGCGAGCGCACCGGCCAGCTCCTCGGCCGGACCACCCCGGTGCACTTCACCGCCGTGGACTTCGAACGCGAGACCCTCGCCGGGCCCCTCGAACGCGCCGGGCACGACGCCACCGTCCCCACCGTGTGGATCTGGGAGGGGGTGACGATGTACCTGCATCCGGACGCCACGCGCGGCACCCTCGAGGCCATCGCCGAGCGGTCGGCGCCGGGAAGCCGGCTCGCGATGACCTACGCCTGGCCCGGGTACGCGCGCATGCCCGCGTGGCTGGACCGGCCGGTGCAGGCCGCCTTCGATCTGCTCGGCGAGTCCCTTCGGGGCGCGATGACCCGCGAGGAGGGGACGGCGCTGCTGGAGGCGACCGGCTTCCGGGTGCTCGACGAGCACGGCAACCGGGAGTGGGCCACGCGCTTCGGCGAAGGCGCCCCGGCGGTGGAGATCCTGGAGCGGCTGTTCATCGCCGAGCGCGCGGGCTGAGCCGCGCCGAGGCCGTCAGGGCGCGACGGGGCAACCACCGGGGGGCGGGCCGAGGTGGTCCGTGCAGTCGTCGCTGACGGTGCCGTCGGGGCAGGTGAGGGTTACCGGCTCCGGAGCGCCGCTCGGGGTGAAGGTCCATACGCTCGGCAGGCCGGAGCCGGTGAAGTCCGCGCAGGTGAGGTCGGCCTCGTTGAAGCGGACGGTCGAGAGGATGTCGATGTTGCGGAAGTCCGCGTTGCGCAGGTTCGCGCGCAGGAAGTTGGGCCGGGTGCTGCTCGCGGCGTGGATGCGATCGCTGTTGGCGAAGACGGCGCCCACGAGGGAGGCGTCGGTGAAGTCCCACGCGGCGAGGTTCGCTTCGGTGAAGATGGCCCCGTCGAAGGTGGAGCGGGCGACGCGGCCGCCGGTGGCATTGCTGATGCGGAAGTCCGCGCCGCTGAAGTCGCTGTCTTCCCCGTACCAGAGCCCGGAGGAGCCGGTCTCCCGGAAGTCCGCCCCGACGGCGGAGACGCCGAGGAGCTCGGCCTGCCGGACGCTGGCGCGGCGGAAGTTGGCGCCGTCGAGGTTGGCCCCGTGGAACGTGGCCTGGAAGAGGTTGCACGCGAAGAAGATGGTCCCGACGGCGGTGATGTCGTCGAGGACGCTGCCGCTGAAGCTGGTGCCCGAGAAGTTGATGCCGGAGAGGTCGAGGCCCTCGAGCAGGCGCTGGTTGAGGGACTCGCCCATGCACACGGTTCCGGGGCGCAGGGAGCACGGCACGCTGTCTCCGCTGTCGCCACCACCGCCGCCGCCGATGGCGCCGTTGCTGAAGGTCACGGGAGCGGATCCGTCGCAGGTGAGGGTGAAGGTGCCGTCGCTGTTGGCGGCCACGCTGCAGGTCTGTCCGTCCGCACCGTCGTTGCCATCCGCGCCGTCCCGTCCGTCGGCGCCATCGCGGATGACGACGGGATCGCTGCCCGGGCAGGCGAGGACGTAGCGGTCCGCGGCCGGGGTCACGGTGCAGGGCTGGGCCGGCGCACCATCCTGTCCGTCCGCACCGTCCTGTCCGTCCGCACCATCCTGTCCGTCCGCACCATCCTGTCCGTCCGCACCGTCCTGCCCGTCCGCGCCGTCCCGGCCGTTGCGGATCAGCACGGGGTCGCTGTCGCCACAGGTGACGAGCCAGGTGTCGGTCTCGACGGGGTCGATGCTGCAGCCTGCGCCGGGAGCACCGTCGGCGCCCGTGGCTCCGTCGGCCCCATCGGCGCCGTCGCGGATGACGACGGGGTCGACCCCGGGGCAGGAGAGTTCGACCTCGGTGGCGGAGAGGCGTTCGACGGTGCATGCGTCGCCGGGCACGCCGTCGCGCCAGGAGACGGTGGAGCCGTCGGGGCAGGTCATGGTGTAGAGGCCCTCGCCGTCGTCGTCGACGGTGCAGGCGCCGTCCTCGCGGAGCACGAGGGGGTCGCTGCCGGGGCACTCGAGGAGCCAGGTGCCGTCGCCCTGGTCGGTGGTGGTGCAGGTGGTGGTGGGGAAGGTGACCGGGGGAGATCCGGGGCAGGCGAGGGTGGCGGTGCCCGCGGTGCTGTCCTGGGTGAGGACGCAGGAGAGGCCGCCGCCGCCGCCGAGGACGATGGGGTCGCCGCCGGGGCAGGCGAGGGTGAAGGTGTCGTCTCCGTTGTCGGTGAGGCTGCAGGTGTCGGGCGCCTCGATGGTGGTGGAGTCCTCGCCGCAGGTGATGACGGCGCCGCCGTCCGCGGAGGTCTCGACGGTGCATGCCGCGTCCTCGCCGAGGGGCACGGGGTCGGCGCCGGGGCAGCGCAGGACGGGGGTGTCGTCCTCGTCGGTGATGGTGCAGACGGCGTCCTCGCCGGGCAGGCGGACGGGGTCGGCGCCGGGGCACTCGAGGAGGAACCAGCCATCGCCGGCGTCGTCCACGGTGCATGCTGCGGCGTCGTCTCCCGGGGCGCCGGTGGCCCCGGGGGGGCCGGTCTCGCCGGGGGCGCCGGTCTGGCCGTCGGCGCCGGGGGTTCCGTCGGCTCCTGCGGGCCCGGCCGGGCCCTGCGCGCCGGGTTCGCCATCGCGCACCACGAACTCGGCGTCGCCGCAGGTGATCACGCGGACGCCGGCGCCTTCGTCGCGCAGGGTGCAGGACGCGCCGTCCTCGCCGGAGCGGACCACGACGGGTTCGCGTTCGGGGCACAGTACGACGATCGTCTCATCGTCGGAGACGGAGACGCTGCAGCGGGTGGTGGTCGGTTCGTCGCTGCCGCAGGCGGGTGCGAGGCAGACGAGCGCGGCGAAGAGGGCGACGAGGCCTTTGCGGACGGGACACATGAGCGAATCCGGGTCGTGGGGGTGTGATGAACGTGGCCGTGGAGGGGGTCGCCGGCCCCCTACCGCGTCGGCGGCCCCGAGCGCAATGCCCGAATCGGGATCGTGCGGCACCCGCCGGGAGGCGGGGGCGCCATCGGCTTCGCGCAGGGACGGCCCCGCGGCGGTGCAGCGCCCGCTGCGGGGCGTGGGCCAACGGGGGCGTTCAGCGCACGTCGTCGAGCTCGGCGAGCACGGCGTCGTGCAGCAGGCGCATCTGGTCGTCCGCGAGACGTTCGCCGAGCTTCCCGGCGCCGTACACGACCCCGGCCCCGGCGATGCATGCGGCGACGACGGCGAAGGCGATCGGGGTCTGGTCGAGCATCATCCACTGGGTCCAGGCCCAGAGGAGCGCCACGCTGCCGATGACGAGCAGTCCGGCATACATCGCCATGAAGAAGGTCCACAGGCTGCCGTTGGGGCCGAAGCGGCCGTCGAGGCGCGTGCCTCCGGTCGAGGGGTCGGGCCACGCCACGAGCTTCAGGTACGGCGACCAGACGCGGTGCTGTTCGCGCGGCGGCGAGAACTCGGCGAACCCGTCGAGGATGGACACGCGGCACGGCAGGCGCCGGCTGACCTGGGCCTCGCGGAAGCGGGCGAGGACCTCGGCGGGGGGGATGCGCACGTCGAGGGTGAACCGGGGGCGCATGCGCAGGTTCATGCGGGCGGCTCCGCGTGGAGGGGATCCGGGGGCGACGCCCGGTGGACGGGCGGGCGACGGTCGGAGGGTGCACCGGGTGCAGCGGCGGGGCAAGCCGATGCGCTGACGCGCCGTGGCAACGCGGGGTCCGGCGCGGCGCAGGCCGACGCGCGGTCGCGCGCGGCAGACCGCGGCCCGACGCACGCCACCGGAGCGCCCCTGCCCGCGACGGACCGGCGATGCGCAGGCGCAGGCGCGTGCAGGCGCGTGCAGACGCGTGCAGACGCGGGCGACCGGATGACCGCCCGAAACACCGAAACGGAACACTGAAACACTGCAACACATCCACGGGAGAAGCGGGATGGGCGGCGGGCGACGCAGCGCCCGTGCCGGCGGCGTTTCCCTCGATGTTCCTGCTCCCTGGGGTGTGCCGGGATGGGGGTGGCACCATTCTGGCAATCGTCCGGGGCGAGGAGGGCCGGCGCGTTGCCGCGGAAACGGGCCGGCCGATGCCTTCCTCCCCGCTGCCCCCGCGCCCCCGGAGTCACCCATGGACGCCCTCACCCCCGACATGATCACGGTCCTGGTGCTGCTCGCCGGCGCCATCGCCCTCTTCGTCACCGAGATCGTGCGCATCGACGTGGCGGCGGTGCTGATTCTGGTGGCGGTGGGGTTGCTGGGTCTGGTGGGGGCGGATGACCTGTTCGCGGGGTTCGCGTCGAACGCGGTGATCTCGATCATCGCGGTGATGATGCTGGGGGCGGGTCTGGACCGGGTGGGGGTGATGCGGAAGGTGGCGGCGTTCCTGCTGCGCATTGGGGGGCGGACGGAGCGTCGGATCACGGCGTTGATCAGCGGGACGGTGGCGGGCATCAGCGCGTTCATGCAGAACATCGGAGCGGCGGCGCTGTTTCTGCCGGTGACGGAGCGGCTGGCGCAGCGCACGTCGATCCCGGTGTCGCGGCTGCTGATGCCGATGGGTTTCGCGGCGATCCTCGGCGGGACGATGACGCTGGTGGCGTCGGGGCCGCTGATTCTGCTCAACGATCTGCTGGCGGCCTCGGCGCGCAACCTGGACGTGGAGCTCGAGCCGTTCGGGCTGTTTGCGCCGACGCCGATCGGGCTGGCGCTGACGGTGTCGGGGATTCTGCTGTTCGTGCTGTTCGGCAAGTGGCTGTTGCCGACGGTGCGCCCGGGGGCGAAGGAGCGCCCGACGCTGCCGGAGCTGACGGAGCGCTATGGGCTGCAGCGGGCGGTGCACGCGCGGCGGGTGCCTGCGGACAGCCCGCTGGTGGGGCGTTCGGTGGAGGAGATCGAGGCCGGTTCGGGGACCACGGTTCTGGTGGCGGTGGTCGATGGCGAGGGGCTGAACGTGGCGCCGGCGCGGGACGTGGTGATCGAGGCGGGGGCGATCCTGGGGCTCTCGGGACATCCGGACGAGGTCGAGGCCTTCGTGGCGGAACACCGCCTGACGCCCGTGGAGGGAGACCCCTTTGCCCTGCTGCACGACGAGGAGCAGGCGGGGTTGGCGGAGGTGGTGATCCGACCGGGGAGCGACGCGGTGGGCCAGCGGGTGCGGGCGCTGCAGTTCCGCAAGGCGCACGGGCTCACGCTGCTGGGGATCCACCGCGGCGGTGAGCTTCTCGACGGGGATCTGCGTTCCCGGGAGCTGAGGGCGGGGGACGTGCTCGTGTTCTTCGCGCGGTGGCCTCGGCTGACGGCGCTGGCGGAGGAGCCGTCGTTCGTGGTGATGACGGACTATCCGCGGGAGCAGCCGCGGGCGGACAGGCAGTGGTGGGCGCTGGGGGCGTTCGCGCTGTCGCTGGGGCTGATCATCGCGACGGACCTGAAGCTGTCGCTGGCGCTGCTGGTGGGGGCGGCGGTGCTGCTGGTGAGCCGGGTGCTGACGCCGGACGAGGCGTACCGGGCGGTGTCGTGGAAGACGGTCTTCCTGCTGGCGGCGCTGATCCCGCTGGGGCAGGCGGTGGAGGAGACGGGCACGGCGGCGTGGATCGCCCACCAGGTGATCGCGGTGACGGACGGGCTGCCGCTGTGGGGCATCCAGGCGGTGATCGCGCTGCTGGCGACGGCGTTCACGCTGACGATCTCGAACGTGGGGGCGACGGTGCTGCTGGTGCCGCTGGCGGCGAACGTGGCGGTGGGCGTGGGGGCGAGCCCGGCGCAGTTCGGCATGATCGTGGCCCTGGCGGCGTCCAACGCCTTCCTGCTGCCCACGCACCAGGTGAACGCGCTGCTGATGGGCCCGGGGGGCTACCGGGTGAAGGACTTCCTGCGGGCAGGGCTGGCGATGACGGCGCTCTTCCTGGTGGTGCTGGTGGTGGGCGCGAACGTGCTGCTCTAGGCGTCGTCGCGGGGGGATGCGGCAGTTGCAGGGCACTGGACCGCAGCTCCCTTACGACTGCGCGGGCTACAGCTCCAGTTCCCTTACGGGAAAGGCGAGGCCCGAACTGGCGAGACGGCGGGCCTGTGGCGTACCTGGCCGAATGACCACCTTTCCCGACGCGACCCAGCGGTACGGCCGCGAATCACGCAGAGCACGCAGCGCCGCCCCTTCGCCACGCAGCCATTCCTTGAGCCACTGGAGTTTGCGGAGCATCGTCGCCACATCGCTGGTGGACGCCGGGTGCACCTCGACGAAGATTGCGCGCTCCGCCTCGCCGGCGCTCAAGCCGATGATGTAGTCCCAGCGGTTCTCGCCAGGCCGGTCCACGCGGAGTGCTTCGTCGAGATCGACGGACCCGCGCAGGCGCCGCGGTTCCGGCGCAAGGATCCTGGCGCGATCCCGCGCGTGCAGCGCCCGCAACCCCGGTTCGAACGCATCGGCGATCGACGGAACCTCCTTCACCACCTCGCGGAACGTCGTCACGCCGACTCCTCCTTCTCGTTCACGCAGGCCGCCACCACTTCGGACGCACGTGCACTGAAGGAGGTCAGCCCGCCCCAGAGTGCCTCGGATGGCTCGGAAGCTCCGGGATCGAGCGACGAGATGTCACGGGCGACCACACCATCTGGACCGGGCTCGAAGTAGCTCACGTGGAACTCGCGCTCCTCGATGACGGCGCGGGCGAGGGTGCGCAGCGCGGTGGTGGCGGGGACATCGAAGAGATCGAACAGGTGCTGTGCGGGGTCGGTCGATCCGCGCATGCTGCGCAGTGCCCAGACGAGGTCGAGGATCTGGGGAGAGTGTGTCGTGAGGATCACCCTGTACCCGCGATACACCAGCTCGAGACACGCCAGCAGGACGGAAGCGACGGCCCGCGGGTGCAGGCCCATCTCCGGCTCCTCGATTGCGACGCACTCGACGCCCTGACGCCGCGTAGCCCCGGAGGACGGCATGAGCCAGAACAGGCTCAGGAGCAGCGGGATGAACTCGCGCTGACCGGCACTCCAGGACATGTAGGGAATGTCCGTGCCGTGCAGACGGAGGATCGTTCGCTTCTGAAGTCGCGATCCGTCCACCGCCAGCTCGGCGTCCCGCAGGATCGCGGCACTGAAGGACTCCCGAAGCTCACGCTTGAGGCGATTCTCGCGCGGGAAGAGCGTCCCGTCCTCCGAGCCGAGCCCCGCCTCGAGGAGTCGCCGGAGGCTCTCGCTGAACTGCCGAACCACGTATGGGTCACCGGGGCTGTAGTCCATGAAGGGCCGTGGCCAGCCGCGGTTCATGGTGAGCACACGCTGGGCCGGGACCACGAACATTGCTTCCTTCCGGCGCGACCGGCCGGGCTTCAGGTGGGCGTGGACATCATGGCACACGCCATCCACCGTCAGGGACGTCCGGCTGGTCCACAGCCCGCCGAGGCCCTCCCCGAACACGAGCGTGAGGAAGTCGTGGAGGCGGTCTTCCTGCCACGTGAGACCGTACTTGCGGTTGTTCGTCGCGATCGCGTCGCCGTCGAGGGCGAGCTTGACCGCCTGGACGAAGAGGCTCTTCCCGGTGGCCTGCGGGCCGACGATCACGGTCAGGCCGCCGAGCGCCAGCTCGGCTCGACGGATGGGCCCGAGCTCATTCAGTTCGACCTTCATCAGCGCGCACTCCGTTGGACGGGGTGGGGGCCGCGGTCGACGGCAGCCCCGACAACCACGGCACCTACCCTGCCAGACCGGATAGGGACGGACAAGACGCCGTGTCGGCGGGCAGGATCAGCCACGGAGGCGAGGCAGCGTGACGGCAACCACCGTGGACGAGGGACCGGTCACGGGCACCTCCGACGATGGCCCCGTGGACGAGGGACCGGTCACGGGCACCTCCGACGATGGCCCGGTGCCCGGTGTGGTGGCGAGGGTGGAGGACGCTCCCGACCTCTCGCTCGAGGGGCCGGGCGCGGTCGACCCCTCGCCCTCATCCCCGCCGCAGCCGGAACCCGCCGCGGTGGTCAGCGCCAGCGCGGCCAGCAGGGCGAGCAGGCGGCGGGCGCCGGAGGCGCTGCGGCAGCGCCGATGCTGCCGCAGCGCGGCCACCCGCGAATCCACCGCCAGGGCGGTGCGGGTCGGGACATGAACCATGGTGCTCTCCGGAGATCGGGTCGCGAGCGGCACGCGCGGGCAGGACGAACGGGGGGAGCCACAGGGGTACATTCATCCGGAGGACGAATCAAGGGTGCGAAAGACCTCGACAAGTCGGTGGGTGGACAGGCGCTGGCCCTCGGGAAACGTGCGGGCGTCGAGGGTCCCTGCGCTCGCGTGCGCTTCGAACAGGATCTTCAGCAGCTTGCCCATCACGAGGCGGGGGATGTGGGAACGATTCTCGCCATACCACTCGAGCGGATCCCGGGCCCCCTTGCGCTGGTTGCAGGGGGGGCAGGCGCGGACCAGGTTGTCGATGGTGTCCGGCCCACCCATCGCCCGAGGGACGATGTGTTCCCACTGGAGCGATTCCGTGCACCCGCAGTACGCACACCCTTCGTCCCCGGACACCAGCAGCTTGTTTTCGCGCAGAATGCTGGATGGGACGAGCTCGCCCTTCTGCAGTCGGCGATACGTCGCCATGACGAACGACCAGTACTCGGAGCCGACTCGACTGGCGGGTGCTGTCCCTGCCCGTCCGCGGATGGCTGCATCGGCGATCAGCTTCGCGTATTCGTAGTGGAGCAGGTCCCGAACGGTGTCTCGGCGCGGCGGCATGGCTCGTCCTCGTGGAATCCTGTCGATCGAGTACCGTCCAGCGCCGGAGTGCGTTCCCCGCAACGCCCGTCCCCGGCTCGGGCGCGTCATGCGCGTACGGCAGGGTCGCTGGTCCTGCACCGTCGCCGAGGTTCTCCAGTGGATGCCAGTGAATTCGGGCGTGCGAACCGGAATTCGCAACCAATCCGCACCCGCGGCACGTAGCGTGCCGCAGTGTGCGCTACGTTGAGCATTCGAAAGCGATCCGGCTGATCACGCACTGCGTCGACGACGGAGTCGCGGCCCCCCGATCGAGTCCCTTGTCCATCCGCGAGCGATCCGTGACACTCCCCACCCAGACCGAGACGAGACCGTATCCGCGGCGTGCACCATGGCCGACGCGGGATTGCTCGACGGTGCCCGTGTTGACCCGCCGCACTCGTGCGGACACCATCCCCATGTCCTTGATGTGTCGATCCATCCATTCCCCCTGCTCCGACGCGCACCCGCGGGCGCACTCCGTGCCTGCACGGCCGCATCGGGCCGTGCTCGCGGCGACCTGCAGCGAAGCGGCGTCCAGCCGCACCTGATCCCGTCCGTCCCCACATCCGGCCGCGAGGCCCACCCCTGCTCCGAGGAGAACCCATGTCCGAGCTGAACCTGTCCATCCTCTCCCGCGCCGTCGCCGGTGAGACCGCGGCGTTTCGCGTCGTGTCCCGCCTTCAGCCCGCCGGAGGCCCCGGCGACAAGCTCTTTCCGGCGACCTTCTCGCCCGCGAGCGGCGCCGAGACCAAGTACGCCCGGGAGGTGCGCCGAATCGACGGGGAGGATCGCACCTGCGTGCTGATCGACTCCGTGGCCTCCCAGGCCAACCGCATGGAGCTGGCCCTGCTCCGCGCCTGGGAGCGCGGACAGCTCGAGCTGCCCATGCTCGCGGTGGACTTCGCCCGGTTCGACGATCTCGTCGACCTCGGACGGATCTCCGTCTTCGAGGCGCCGCACCGCATCGCCGATGCGATCTTCCGCGACAGCGAGCTGCAGGGCACCGCCTTCCGAATGAGCGACATCGGCCGCGCCGTCACCGACGCGACCCCGCGCGCCGCCACGCCGCTGCTCCACTGGTGCCCCTCTGCGCTGGTCTTCGGACTGTGGGACAGCACCGGCCCGAAGGGCGGGCTCGGTGCGAAGTACCAGCGCGCCATCAGCTCCGAGATCGTGGGGATCGGCGCAGCCTTCGGCGTCAAGACCGCCAGCCGGATCGACCCGCTCGGCATCGAGCGCAAGGCGACGATCTTCGAGGACGCCCGGGAGGCCGGCGCCTGGACCCCGGACGAACAGCACGCCGCGAAGAAGAAGGGCGCGCCGATCCCCCACGGCGACGGCAGGCCGTCCACCGTGAACCACGGCAACGTCGCGCCGAGCATCGACACGGAGGCCGGTGGCGTGACCGTCGACTACGCTCTGCAGACGACGGTGCTCTCCCTCCCTGCGCTTCGGCGCCTCGCCTTCCCCACCCGGACCGACGGTACCCCCATCCCGCGAGCGGAGCGGCTGGAGGCGGAGCGTGCGGCGCACACGGCGCTCGCTGCCCTCGGCCTCGCGGCCATCGTCTTCGCACGAACCGAAGGGTACGACCTCCGATCGCGGTGCGCGCTCGTCCCCGAGGACGCCCTGCGGATCGAGGCCCTCCCTGCGGACGGCGGTGAGGGGGAACGGCTCTCCCTGAGCCCCGAATCTGCAGCCGCCCTCGTGCGCGATGCGCTCGCCGCTGCCGAAGCCGTGGGCCTCGGGTGGAGCCGCGACGAGATCCTGCTCACACCGGCCGAGCGCCTCCTCGCCCTGGTGCGCAAGAGCCGCAGCCTGGCGATGGAGAGCACCCCCGAGGAGGGTGAGTGATGCTCGCGATCCGCATGGAACTGCTCGGCGGACGCTGGGCAGCCTCCGCATACAACGACCGCACGAGGGTCGAGTGGCCGCCCCACCCGGCACGACTCTACTCCGCCCTCGTGGCCACCTGGGCGGAGACCGAAGGGGACGACGCGGAGGCGGCGATGCTCGACGCCCTCGCCACCCTGCCCCCGCCTCGGCTGCACGCCCCGGAGATCCGCGAGCAGCGCCAGTCGGGCGCCGTCTACGTCCCGGTCAACGACACCTCGGCCATCCGCACCTACGATGCCAACTGGCAGAAGCTCAATGACGCCTGGCTCGCCCGCGAGGAGGCCCTCGCAGCCCTGAGCGCAGACCCCGGCGAGAAGGAGCGGCGGCGGCTCGAGAAGACCGTGGCGAAGTCGGAGCGGGCGATCGAGAAGCTCCGCGAGACCGTCGCCGGGTTTCTCGCACAGGGCGAAGCGCCGCCCAAGGTGCTCGGGCTCCTCCCAGATCGACGGGCGAAGCAGCCCCGGTTCTTCCCGAGCGTGTGCCCGGACCGCCCGCGGATCGACTTCATCTGGGCGGATGCCGGCCCGACGATGGAGGAGCACCGGGGCGCCCTCGACGCGCTCCTCGCGCGGGTGCACCGCGTGGGCCACTCGCACACGCTCGTGACGCTCCGCTACACCGACGACCCGATGCCCGCCAACTGGGAGCCCCACGACGAAGGCGGCACCATCCTGCGCTGGGTGGAACCGGGCCAGCGGCGGGCACTCGAGGAGGGCCATGCGCTCCATCTCGGCGTGGAGCCACGCGTCATGCCCGCTCGACCGGTCGCGTATGCGCGGTGCGAGGAGGTGCGGGAGGCCCGAGAGGCCCCGGTGAGTGCGCTCGCCGGCGACTTCATCGTCTACGAGCGATGCGGCGGTGCGTCGCTCCCGCTGCCCCAGGCGTGCCGGGCAGCCCGCATCGCCCACCGGGCCCTGGTGCGCTTCGCGAGCCGTGGCCACTCGGATGTCGTGCACCGTGCGGTCTCCGGCCGCGACGCCGACGGCACGCCCACGCAGTCGCCCCACGTCGCCATCGTGCCCCTGCCCTTCGTCGGAAGCTCGTACGCGGACGGAACCGTGATGGGGTTCGCTTTCCTCCTGCCGCGGGATCTGGACGAGGAAGGGCGCCTCGCCATCCTCAGGGCCCTGGGGGCCTGGGAGTCTCACTGGCGCGACGAGAAGCGTGCCGCCGCCAGGATGAGCCCGGGAGACCGCGGGCTGGCCGATGCGCTGGACGCCCTGGACGACGAGCGGCGCATCGACCTTCACGGCGAGCACCACACGGTGGAGCTGCGCCGAGTGCGAGGGCGCGCACAGTCGTACAACCTGCGGGACACGACGTGGACCCGGGCGGCACGCGAGTGGATGACGGTCACCCCGATCGCGCTGGACCGCAACCCGAAGACCCTCTGGTCGGGCAACCCCGACGCCGCGGCCCGGGGCGGGGAGCGCGCCGTGGCCAGCATCGGCGATGCCTGTGACCGGCTCGGCCTTCCCCGTCCGGAGCACGTCGCGCTGGACCGCAACCCGCCCCTCGTGGGCGGCGAGCCCGTCGGCCGATTCCCGCCCTTTCCAGAAGGGGAGCGGGGTCCGCGGCGCGTCCTCGTCCACGCCCGGATCCGCTTCTCGCAGCCGGTCCGGGGGCCGCTCGTGCTCGGCGCAGGCCGCTTCGTGGGCCTTGGACTGCTCCGGCCGATCCCCCGGTCAGCCCTCCCCCGTCCCGAGGAGGACACGGAATGAGCGCACTGCACGCCGACGACTTCGTGGCCTTCCACCGGGAAGTCCACGGATATCCCCCCTTCCCGTGGCAGGAGCGGCTCCTGCGATCGGTGCTCGCGGAGCGACGGTTCCCCGCGCTCGTGGACGTGCCCACCGGTGCGGGCAAGACGACGCTGATGGACATCGCCGTCTTCGCGCTGGCCTGCAGCGCATTCGACGCGACGACGCCCCGGTGGATGCCGCGCCGAATCCTGCTCGTCGTGGACCGCCGCGTGATCGTGGATCAGGCCGGCGAACGGGCCCTCCGTCTCGCCGAGCACCTCGCGCGAGCACGCCGCGAGAACGACGGCGCACCCACCGTGCGGCGGGTGGCCGAGGCGCTGTGCTCCCTCGGAGGAGATCATCCGCTGGTCCCCGCCATCCTCCGCGGGGGAACGCTCCGCGACGACGGCTGGGCCCACCATCCCGCCCAGCCCGTGCTCGGGGCGTCCACCGTGGATCAGGTGGGCTCGCGCCTGCTCTTCCAGGGCTACGGCGTCAGCGCCGGAGCAGCCTCGATCCATGCGGGCCTGCTCGGGCGCGATACGCTGTATCTCCTCGACGAGGTCCACCTCTCGACCCCCTTCCGCGACACCCTCCGCCAGCTCGAGCGCTACCAGAGGGCGCCGTGGTGCGAGATCGAGGTCGGCACGCCCAACCAGGTCGTGGAGCTGTCCGCGACCCCGGGGCAGAATCCCCTCGCCGGGGACACGTTCAGCCTCGAAACCGCCGATCGCGAGCACCCGCTGCTGCAGCAACGACTCGCCACACCCAAGCGGGCCCGCCTCGTCGAGACGAAGACCGGCACGGACGCCAACTTCGTGTCCACGATCACGAGCGCGGTCCGCGAGCTCGCGAAGGAGCACCGCACCATCGGCGTGGTCGTCAACCGTGTGGCCGCGGCCCGAACCATTCATCGCGCGCTTGCGGACGCGGCAAAGCCCGGCTCCGGGGACGTCCACCTGCTCACCGGACGTATGCGCGAGCTGGATCGGCAGGATCTGCTCGACGGTATCCGGCCCCGGATCGCTGCCGGACGCGAGCGCACGGGGGAGGAGACGCCCCTCGTCCTCGTGGCCACGCAGTGCATCGAGGCCGGAGCGGATCTCGATCTTGACGCGCTGATCACGGAGTGCGCCTCCCTCGACGCGCTCCGGCAGCGGTTCGGGCGCGTCGATCGACTCGGACGCTACGGAACGTCCGATGCGGTCATCGTCGCACGAAAGACCGACGTCTCCGCCTCCGCCAGCGCCGACCCGATCTACGGCCATGCGCTGCGCAGCACATGGGAATGGCTCCACGAGGTGCGGGACGAGGAGGGGTGCGTGGATTTCGGCATCGTCGGCCTCGAGGGGCTCGAGTGGCCCGACGACGTCCTTCCCCCGCGGGAGCAGGCGCCCATCCTTCTCCCGGCGCATCTCGACTCGTGGGCACAGACCCGACCGGCCCCGGCACTTCAGCCGGACATCTCCCTGTGGCTCCACGGACCCGAGGAACGCGCGCGCGACGTGCAGATCGTCTGGCGCGCGGACCTCGAGGAAGACGAGCTTGTGCAACTGCTCGCCGCCGCGGACGACACGACGGAATCCGGATCAACGGCCGCCCGGGCACGGCGAAACGCCCTGCTCGACCGGCTCGAAGTGTCCCCGCCCGCAGCGCCCGAAACGCTCTCCATCCCCGTGTCCGCAGCGCGACGCTGGCTCCTCCGGGACGACCTCGAGGAAGTCGGGCTCGCCGACGTGGAGGGCATGCGGGACGACACCGAAGACCCCTGGCGATCGCGACGGTCCCGACCCTTCCTCGTGTGGTCCGGTGAGGACTCCCGCGTGGAAGGATCCGCCCGACAGCTCCGTCCCGGCATGACCATCGTCGTGCCGTCCGGCTACGGAGGGCTGCGCCACGGCGCGTGGGACCCCGCCTGGCCGGATCCCGTGCGGGATCTGGGCGACCGTGCCCAGCTCGTCGCGCGCGGACGCGCGGTACTCCGGCTGAACGACCGGGTGTATCCGGAGCTGAAGGGCAGCCTCCCGCGCCCACCGTCCGGCACGGACGGCGCCCTCGTGTCGCGCGAGGAGAATGTCGAGTCGATTCTCCCCTGGCTGGAAGGCCTCGACACGGCCGACACACCCCCATGGCTTCGCCTGACGGCCCGGCTGCTCCACGGGACGGGACTCGGCCGACGCCGGATCATCTGGGAAACCCTCAACAGCGAATCCCCCGATGCGGGACCATGCTGGATCCTGGGCGCGCGGGCCCGAACGGACCTCGATACCCTCCGGGAGCTGAGGGCCGTCGAGCGGCGCGAAGCCCGAGAGGGAGCCGTGGGCGATGCCAGTATCCCCGAGGACGACGCCGCCGCGCACTTCGTCGCGGACTTCGATCCGGTCGACACCTCTTCTTTCGTGCACCGGGACGTGGCCCTGCGCGACCACCTCGAGGCCGTCGGAGCACTCGTCGAACGCCATGCGAAGCACCTCGGACTCGATCCGGACGTAACCCGAACCCTCGTCATGGCCGGACGACTGCACGACGTGGGCAAGGCAGACCGACGCTTCCAGCTCTGGCTGCACGGCGGCGACGAGATCGACCTCGCCGCCCACGGCAGACTCCTCGCGAAGGGCGTCTTCCCCGCACAGAGTCGAGCCGCGCGGCGCGCGGCGCGCGAACGAGCCCGCTACCCCGAAGGACTCCGGCACGAAATGGCCAGCACCGCCATGCTGGCCGAATCGCCCGAACTGCTCGACGCGTGCCCGGACCCGGCACTCCTGCTGCACCTCGTCGCCAGTCACCACGGCTGGGCACGGCCCCTCGCACCCGCCATCGAGGACCCTGCACCGGTGACGATCCGCTACGGCGGCCCCGACGAACCCGGCGCCGACCCGGACCTCCCGGCGCTCACCGCCACGAGCGACAACACCCTGGCCAGACTCGACAGCGGCGTAACGCAACGCTTCTGGGACATGAACCGACGGTACGGATGGCACGGACTGGCCTGGCTGGAAGCCGTGATCCGCCTCGCCGATCACCGCGTCAGCCGGAACGAGGAGGGAGCATGAGTGAACCAATCCTTCTGACGGCACTTCAGGGCGACAACCCGGGCGCGTTCCTCGCCGCCCTTGGCGTCCTCGAGGTCACCACCACCGCGGGCTTCGCAACCCGGCTCCGCTGGACCGCCGCGGCGGGCTGGCGTCCCGTCATCGAGGGCATGGGCAGCGTCCACGCCCTGCTCGACGTGCTCGAGCAGGACCTGCGCAGCACGCGCGACCAGGAGGTGCTGTCGTTCCAGTACCCCAAGGACGAGAAGAAGCCGCAGGACCTGACGGGAGACCTCAAGCCCGACCCGCCCCGGCTGCGCGCCTGGCTCGAGCAACTGGCGGCCGATGTGAGCCCGGACACGCGCTCGTCGGTCGACCTCGCCGTGGCGCTGGTCCCCGAAGGAGGCCTCGACCGCGGCGGCAAGGCCAAGCCCACGGCCTTCCACTTCACGGCCGGTCAGCAGAAGTTCCTCGACATGGTCAACACCCTCCGGGACGAGGTCACGCGGGACCACCTCGAGGAGGGACTCTTCGGCCCCTGGCTTCACCCGGTGAAGCTGCCCTCGCTGGGCTGGGACGTCGGCAACAGCCGGGAGTATGCATTGCGTGCCCAGGATCCATCGACCGATGCCAAGCTGGCACAGCCCGGTTTCGAGTGGCTGGGGCTGCGCGGCCTGCGGTTCCTGCCCACCTGGGCCCACCGCGGACAGACCGTGACCACGGGGGTCAAGGGGAGCTGGAAGAACGGCAGCTTCCTGTGGCCCATCTGGCAGCCCGCCCTGAGCGCAGCGGAGGTCGCGAGCCTGCTCGCCCAGCGCACGCGTCACTGGACGCCCGCCGAGCGAAGGGCGCGCGGCATCGGCACACTCTACGAAGCCAGAATCAACCGCCATGACCAGGGCGGTTACGGGAGCTTTCGCCCACCAGCCGTCGTGCCCTGACGCGCAGGACGTCCCTTCGGAAACCAGCGTGATCCGTGCGCAGACAGCTTGATCGGGTGCCCAGCGGATGGGTCAGGCGATGTCCAGGCGAAGATTCGCCGCGATCTCGTCGCGGTGCGTCGGGAGCACTCGGGCTTCCTCCGCAAAGTCCCCCCAGCGGGATACCGCGTCCCGGACCTCGGACACAATCCTCCGGGCGCGCCCCTGGACGAGCATCCCACGCCGTCCGCATTCGAGGAGATCCTCCCGGTCGAACGCGTCCCGCTTGCCGCCCACGGTCATCTGGTGACGCGACGTCCAGGCGCCCGAGGGGTTGTAGCTGTACGTGACGTCGAAGGCCGGGGCGAGCGACCAGCCACCGTCGCGATCCATCAGGAAGGCGATGTTCTTCACATGGTCATCCTGGTTGCGGGCCAGAATGTTGAAGACCATGCGCCTGTACTGCTCCTCGACAACGCGGCTGGACAGCCCGAGGGTGCGGATCACTTCGAACACCTGCTCGTAGGCGTGCGCGCCCGGTTGATTGAAGTCGAGGTGCGCGAGCGCGCCGAGCGACTGCATGTGCAGTCGGCGGCCATCCGCAGTGCGATCGAAACGACGGGTCATGAAGTGGCGTCGACCACCTTCCTCCAGCAACCGACACTCGGCCATCTCGATCCCGGCAGCCTTCGCCATCCGCGAGTAGGCATACTCGACGGCACCGTAGCCGAGGGGGTCAGCGAGCTCATGATCGCGGTTCCAGGTGACACCGTCGAACTTGAGAAGCCAGTGTTCGAAGCCCTCCGCGGCATCGACCTGACCGGAGCGCACTTCGTCCGTGGAGGGGTTCCACGCGATGACCGCCTTGGCGCGTGCTCCGCCAGCGGACGCGCCGACCCGGAGGATGGTCGCCAGACCATCGGCTTCGTTCAGATGGGTTCCGAGACCCTCCCGATGCCGGAGCACCCGAGAGGCGAGCTCCACAAGCGCACCGACATCGAGTGACTCGGCCACGTCGCGCTCCTCGCGCAGGAGGGGCCGGTACTCCAGGGCTCCCATTCCGCGGGAGCCGACGTAGCACAGACGCTCGATGGGGTTGAGGGAGCCATGCCTCCTGCCGCGGGACTGAAGCCACGCGTCGAGAACGGCGTTCCCGAAGCGGTCCGGGAGGCTGTCGGCGAGAAGTCCCGGCAACCCGTGGAAGCTGTCGATGGAGAGCCCGGGGAACCGGTACACTCGGCGCGACAGCGGCATCTGGAGTGGCGACACCTCGATGCCGCTCCCGGCGAAGGAAGGATCGTATTCGAAGCTGCAGAACCGCTGCTGCGGCTCGAGCAGGACGGCCCCGATGGTGCGACCCCAGAGGCGTACCTCCGCGAGCTCGCTCATGGGTCATCCCAGGTCCAGGCGGTGCTGCTCGGGTCCTTCCTGCGAGGTGCCCGCCGGCGGGGAACTCCCTCGTTCCGGAGCATCTCCATCGGGCTGGGTCCCGGCCGAGGCAGGGCCTGGTCGAATCCGGGCAGGAGTTCCAGCGCCCTGAGAATACGCATGAACCCCGACAGCGTCACCGAGTTCCCGCGCTCGAGACGCTCCACCGTGCTCCTGGAGACCCCGGCATGGTCCGCAAGCTCGGCCTGCGTCCACTCGAGACTCAACCGCTGCCGCTGAATGCGCTGCCCGATCTCGGCAAGCAAGGCATCGTCGTTGGTCGTGTTTTGCAGAGAAAGGCTCATGGTGGACTCGTGACTGGAGGGCGCCGTGCGTCCGTTTCTCGCTTGGCCACGCAACGAACGTGGCGCAAGGGGACATGGACTCCAACGCGTCACTTATGATGTATAAGAATCCATATAGAGCTCTAATACATCAGTTGCGACGCATTGACCGATCAGACCCCGTTTCGCACGCCTGCGCGCCCCAGCGCCAGCAGTATCGACTTGTCCTATCGGGGGGCGGTCGATGCCATCGCCGACAACGCCGCTGGCAGGATGGTCTGACCATCTGCGAATGTGAGGCAGGACCGCCTTCTTGAAGTCGCTCCGCGACTTATCTCAGGTGTCTACGAAACCGAGGCAAGACCACCCGCCGTGAGGCGGGGGAAAGCGCCCTGCTCGGCGGCCATCGCCAGCTCGTCGTCCGTGCTTCAATGGGGCCCCCGCCGTGAGGCGGGGGAAAGGATGAGATGTGGTTGCGCATGGCGCAAGGAGAAAGCGCTTCAATGGGGCCCCCGCCGTGAGGCGGGGGAAAGGGCGCGGATGGCGCGAGGAGTGCGTCGCCGACTCTGCGCTTCAATGGGGCCCCCGCCGTGAGGCGGGGGAAAGAGGAGCGCACGCGCATTGCGGGAGAGACCCAGAGCGAAGCTTCAATGGGGCCCCCGCCGTGAGGCGGGGGAAAGGCTCACGACGATGCGCCACGACATCGCCAGAGTGCGGGCTTCAATGGGGCCCCCGCCGTGAGGCGGGGGAAAGCCCTCGCATGACCGCAGGGCGCGACCGACCTCCTGCGCGCTTCAATGGGGCCCCCGCCGTGAGGCGGGGGAAAGATCGAACCGCTGGGGAGCGAGGAGGCCACGGTGTTCCTGGCTTCAATGGGGC
>REDH01000171.1 GCA_007693585.1 Deltaproteobacteria bacterium | reverse complement strand
ACGACGGCCGCCTGGGCCGCTGGCTCTCGCGCGACCCCATCCTCTTCGATGGCGGCGACCCGAACCTCTTCGGGTACGTGCTGGGGGACCCGGTGAACTGGGTGGATCCGGAGGGGTTGGCGGGGTGTGCACCGAGGGAGCGCGATCCTTGCCAGCCGGGATTCTGGCAACGACTCGCCTGCGGTCTTTCCAACGGGGGAGTGCCGTTGGTCGGCCACCTTTGCCGTATCCAGCAAATGGGCAGCGCCGTAAGCCAGGTTGGGAACCCCGAGTGTCCTGCGCACCAAGCGATCACGGAGCCGTTGGATGAGGCGTACGATGCTCCAGGTCGCCGCATTTGCGATCAGTGTCGGACGCAAGTTGGTCGCGACGCCCTGGGATCAGCATGCGATGGGTGCGCCACTTCGGAAGGGGAGTAGGCGATGCGACTGCCCCTTGGAGACGCTGGGCGGCAACGACACCACCCGTCAGGTCGAACGAGGGATGGAGGGGGATCGCCAGTCCGTACGCTCCTGATCACCTTCGTGAACGCACTACTCCTGACCTCAAGTGCAATGGGAAGTCCGTTCTCGGATGTCGCGGAGCTACCATGCGAGAAGGTTCTCGACGAGACCCTCAGGTCCTACTTCGCGCGGGTTCCGTATCCGATGCCGGAGAGTGGTCGCCTCATGGCCACCGGCGTGCTGCCTGGAGCACTTCATTGCATTCGTCGGAGTGACCGCGAGGAAGTCGAGGTGCTGATGGGCACCTGGAGGTTTTCCATTGGCGAAGCTGGGGAGGTTCTGGGATGGAGGCGGGATCTGGCTGGCCTGTGGTTCACCAGCAACATCTGCAGCGATGTGGACATGCGGGGTCAACTTCCATTGGAGTCAGAGGGCGGACCAGGGGACTCCGGGTTCAAGCGTTCGGTCGAGTTGCTCCTGCCGTTTCCCCTCTCGCTGGATCTGTCGCCGGTGTTGGGAGGAGCGGAGTCACGCCATACGCTTGCCGTTGCGGCAACGTACAATGAGTTGGCCTTGCTGTTGACAGGCGAGGGAGTCCCCCTTTGCTCGGTCCACGCTGCTCATGTGTGCGATGATTTCGGTGCATTGGCTCTCGATCACTGGCTCTCCGTGCGGCCGTGGGAGGGAGAAGTGGAGCGACGTGAACGACTGATCGCTTCTCTGCTTGGCCGAGCCGAGCAAGCCGCTGGCGAGACCGGCGCGCCTGCCGAGTTCATCGGGGAGGTGCCGCCGAGGCATCCACCCCAGACGACGGCCGACGCGGCAGCCCATGCGCTCGAGTTGCTGGCAGCATGGCAACTCCGCGACCCGCACAACCCATGGCTTCTCATGGAAATGGCGCTGCTCCATGACCTCCTGGGAGAGGGGGTTGCTGCCGATGACGTTCTTGAGCGACTCCTGATGATCCCTGCTGGGGTGGCTGCAGAAGAGATCGCGCTGGCCGTCCGGCTGCTCGACCGCCGACCTGATGTGTCCGAAGCAGTTCTGGAGAGGGGCTTGCGAGTCCTTCGCGCAGCCGGCTACCGTCCTGCACTTGACATGGACTGGCTTGGACTCTCCATGGCGGTCGGCGTTCCGTGCTCGGTTCACCCTCCGAGTGACGACCAGCTTTTGCTGATGGCGGAGCTGTATTCTCTTCTCGCGCCTGCTTCGCGAAACGTTGCGAATCGAATCGCTGGCCTCACGGAGTACGCGGAAGGCGAGGGCACCGCGTCTCTGATTCTTGCACTCGCAGCCGAGCATGTGACGAGACACCATCCTCAGGGCTCGCGTGAGGCGCAGCACATCAGCCTGTTTTGGGCAGCAGCCTGGTTCGTTGCCGCCTTTCTCATGGTGCTTCTGCTCTTCTACCTTGTGGGGCTGGCTCTGGCACGGGGAGTCGGGTTCAGGATCAGGAACGATGATCGTCGGCTCGTGATCGTGACGCTTGCAGTGTGCGTGTTTCTGCCGCTGGGGCTGGGGGGGCAAATTGCCGAGCGTAGTGCAGCTACCGTTCAAGCTGATGAGTCAGCGCGCGTTCTTCTCATGCAACAGCGATTGGGTCTCCATCCGGCGATCGTCGGCACTTGCGCAGGGGACGACGCAGACGCCTATTCGGCCTGGGGGGACTGGCTGGCCCTCGATGAGGAACAACAAGGCCTTATGCGCCGCGCTGCACCTGTGCTGGGCGATTTCGGTTCGGGTCTGGGTCAATTGTCTGCGCGTGAACAGTCTCACATGGACTGGAAGCTCTACGGGGATATGCTGGCGGAGTTGCAGACTCCGCTAAGGCAAAGGTCTGGTCCCAGCTTCTCCTGGCAGAGACAATCTGCCGACGGCGGTAGTCAAGCCGCCAACGTGTCCCTTTTGATTCGGCCAGTGTCCGGCCATCTCCCCATGTGGCTCGCAGGGCTGGTCGGCCTCTTTCTTGGACTCGTTGATGCAGTCATCGGCTGGATCTGGCGACTGAACATCGCGAGGGCCCGTTCGCGGAGCAACTCCTCTGTAGAAGATCGCGCGCCGAGACCTGCAGCCGCGCCCGTTTCGATCTGGACAACGGTACCGGCCTTCCTTGGTGTTGCACTCCTCTCGTTCGTCACGGCATGGGACCCGTGGGGACAGGCGAGGATGGATCGCCTCTTTCCGGATCCTCCTGGCATGACCTGGATTCGCCCGGGGTTCGCCCTTCTCGAGCAGGTGTGGGTTGCCATGCTGGGTCTCGCGCTTGTGCTCGTTGTCGTTGGTCTCTCGGCCATCGGCATCGCCATCGTGAAAGCACTTCGAGCGAGTTCCATCGAGCCATGAACCCGAGGCAAGGCCCCCCCGGGTACCGCCCAGCGAACGACGTTCGCCGGTTGCTTCCGATGGCGGCCGCGTCTACCCTCCGGGTGGGAGCGCTTCTGGGCTGTCCGTGAGGAACCGTGCATGCGGCCCCTCCTTTGAAGTCAACCTCGGGATCCGACCGTCAAGCAGGCGTGGTGAGCAAGCCCACCTCGAAGTGGGAAGCCTGAAGCGCCGCGGAAGGAACCCACCTTTCCAACGGAAGGGTGGGCCGACACGAAATCCGACACCGGCAAGTCCGGTGCGCTCCCACCCCCCCCGACTCTCCGTCAGCCCTTGAGGGCGCGGGCCATCTCGCGCCTGGCGTCCCGCTCCTTGATGGCTTCGCGCTTGTCGTGCGCCTTCTTGCCCCGGCCCAGCCCGAGCGCCACCTTCACGCGGCCCCCGGTCAGGTAGATCTCCAGCGGAATCAGCGCGTAACCCTCCCGCTCGACCTTGCCGCGCAGCGACTCGAGCTGCCGACGGTGGACCAGCAGCTTCCTCGGCCGCAGCGGCTCGTGGTTGAACTGGTTCGCCTGCGGATACTCCGCCACGTGGAGGTTGCGAAGCCACAGCTCGTTGCCCTCGAACACCGCGTGGCAGTCCGCCAGTCCCACCCGCCCGTCGCGGATGCTCTTCACTTCGCTCCCCACCAGGACGATCCCCGCCTCGATGGTCTCCTCGATGGAGAACTCGTGCGTGGCGCGCCGGTTGCGCACGATGGACCGCCGCTTTCTCCCCTCACTCATCCGGGGCCTCCTGCAGCTCCTGCGTGATGTACTCGATCGATGCCACCCACTGCACGAAGACCGCGAGCGGGATGTGGCATGGCTCCCCGGGATCGGCGCAGTACCCGTCGCGGCCCACGAGGTCGAACCGATCCAGCACGCCCCCCCGCGGCCAGTCCGAGCGGTCCATGAACCACTCCCGCAGCCGCTCCCGGCGCGCCTCCAGGGGCTCCGCCGGAAACGTGAAGCGCTCCCGCTCCGGGTCGTACAGCCCTTCGGCCTCGTCACGTGCACGCCGCCTGCGCTCCCACGTGCCGACGACCCCCTCCCTCGCGATCGTCTCCCGTATCCCGCGCGTGTGCTCGACGAGCTCGGCGCGCAGCGCCTCGTCCACCGGCAAGCCCGGCATCCGCGCCGGCAGCAGCAGCCCCTCGTACCAGTGGATCGCCGCCTGCAGATCGCCCTCGGCCTCGGCGGCCTCGGCCATCGCCCGCAACCGGCGCACTTCCTCGTCCACCCGCTCCGGATCCGGGTCGAGCCGCCACGCCATCGTGATCGCCACCCCCCGCTGGTCCACGGCCTCCAGCCCCGGCTCGATCGACCGGTACAGCGCCGAGAGCGCCCGACCCAGCTCCGCCGAATCTTCGGCCAGCGCGGCGTGCCAGCGGCGCTCCGCAAAGGGCGGGAGCTCGCCGTCGAGCGCCCGCCAACGCGCCCGAAGCACCCGCTCGTCCGCGTCCAGCGCCTCGTCGTCCTCCAGAGCGGGACAGGGCACGAGCAGCCGCGTGCGCGTGGGGACGTCCCTGGCGTCCAGCGCCGAGATCACACCGGCACGGCAGACCTGCGCACGAAGGTCCTCGTCCACCTCGTCCCCGGCGATCGTGAGGAGGTCCACGGCCTCCAGCGGGCGGTCCAGCGCCAGGAGGGCGCGCAGACCGATCGTGCGTCCCTCCGGGGTGGAGAGGAGGCCGTGGGCCTCCACCCGCTCCATGGCGCCCTGAGCGTCGCCCGCCGCGAGGTCGGCCGCGGCGCGCTCCAGATGCGTGGCGGGGCTTCGCAGCCGCTCGCACCCCGCCGCGGGGACGGTGAGCAGAAGCGCCAGAAGCAGGAAGGATCGCCACATGGGAAGCCGGGGGAGTCGACGGGGGCCGGGCCGCCCCGGAGCACCCGCGAGCCGGCCGCCCGGGAACGTCGTCCCGGGACCGCCCCGCGTCAACGGTTGTGGACGAGCTTTCGGACCTGGTCCTCGAAGACCACCTCGGCCTTCGTGGGGCCGGGAATCTCGATCACGTAGCCCACGCCGAAGCGGGCGTGCTGCAGCACGTCGCCCACCTGCAGGCGCGTGGAGATGGTGTAGGGCACCGGCGTGGCGTCCGCGTGGCGGTCGCCCAGCTTCTTCCACACCTCGGCCACGGTCTTCTGGTTCACGAGGCGACTCTTCGGCACGCCCTCCACCGTCGGGGCCGCCTTGGTGACGGTACGCCGCTTCGCAGCCGGGCGGGCCCGGACCACCGTCTCCTCCTCGTCGGCATCGAAGTCGTCGCCCTCGATGAGATCGTCATCCTCCATGTCGAGGTTGACGTCCCCGATCGCGTCGTCGTCGAGATCGTCTCCGCCGTCGAGATCCTCGTCGAGGTCGTCGTCCTCGAACTCTTCGCCGGTATCGCGTGCCATGCTGCGTCTCCTTCGCATCCGTGCGCTCGCGCCGCGCGCTCTCGCGCTCCGGCGGGGCGGCTCGGGGGGCCTCCCGCGCACCGCGGCGCGAATAGAGGAAGCGCAGTACACGGGTCAAGGGTTATGACGAGCGCACCGGCCGCGGATGCGATCACAGCGCCCGAACGCCTGTGTCCCACCGGCACCCGCCAGCCGGAATCGACCATCCCCGTCCGCCGGGCTCCGACGGCACGGTTGACGCATCGCCGCATCGTGGGCAGACCCCCTGCCCGTGCGGTCCTTCCCCGCAGCACACCGTCCCCCCGATGGATTCACGACAGGAGCGAGTCACGATGGAACAGGACAGCCGCCGCTGGGTCATCCTCAAGTTCGGTGGAACCAGTGTTTCCTCGCGGGAACGCTGGGAGACCATCGCCGGCATCGTCCGCGAGCGCGAGAACGAGGGGCTCCGACCCGTCGTCGTCTGCTCCGCCGTGTCCCAGGTCTCCAACACCCTCGAGGACCTCATCCGCAAGTGCGTCGTCGGCGGACACGATGGCGTCATGGACCGCCTCGAGCAGCGCCACCGAGAGCACTGCGCGACCCTCGACGTCCCCTTCGAAGAGACCTGCGGCGAACTCCTCGACCGCCTCCGCCAGCTCGCCCAGGGCGCCAGCCTCGTCCAGGAGGTCTCCCCGCGCCTGCACGCCCGCATCATGTCCGCAGGCGAGCTCCTGAGCACCCGCATCGGCGCCGCCTTCCTCAACCGCTTCGGCGTCGAGACCACCTGGGTCGACGCCCGCGAGTGCCTCGAGGCCCTCCCCGAGCCCACCGCCAGCCCCGAACGGGCCTGGCTCTCGGCCACCATCTCCGACGACGCCGACCCCGTCCTCCAGAAGCGCCTCGCCCGCACCACCGGCGTCCTCCTCACCCAGGGCTTCATCGCCCAGAACGCCGATGGGCACACCGTCCTCCTCGGCCGCGGCGGCTCCGACACCTCCGCCGCGCTCTTCGCCGCACGCCTGCAGGCCGCCCGGTGCGAGATCTGGACCGACGTCCCCGGCATGTACACCGCCAATCCCCGGCAGGTCCCCGACGCCCGAATGCTCCGCTTCCTCGAATACGACGAAGCCCAGGAGATCGCCTCCACCGGAGCCAAGGTCCTCCACCCCAGGTGCATCGCCCCCGTCCGCCGACACAACATCCCCCTCCACATCCGCTGCACCCCCCACCCGGAGATCGAGGGCACCGTCATCTCCGCCGACTGCTCCACCACCCGCGCCGCCGTCAAGGCCATCTCCGCACGCTCCGGCATGACCATGGTCTCCATGGACACCGTCGGCATGTGGCAGCAGGTCGGCTTCCTCGCCTCCCTCCTCGCCTGCTTCCCGAAGCACGGCCTCTCCGTCGACGACATCTCCACCAGCCAGTCCAACGTCACCGTCACCCTCGACCCCGCCGGCAACGCGCTCAACCCCCAGGTCCTCGAAGCCCTCCGCCAGGACCTCGCCGAGCTCTGCAAGCCCCGCATCGTCGGACCCTGCGCCTCCGTCTCCCTCGTCGGCCGCAACATCCGATCCATCCTCCACAAGCTCGGCCCCGCCCTCGAAGTCTTCGAGGAGAAGCTCATCCACATGGTCACCCAGGCCGCCTCCGACCTCAACATCACCTTCGTCGTCGACGAGGCCGAAGCCGACCGCCTCGTCCAGCGCCTCCACTGGCTCTTCTTCCAGAACGTCGGCCGCGACACCCAGTTCGGC
>REDH01000191.1 GCA_007693585.1 Deltaproteobacteria bacterium | reverse complement strand
GATCAGCATCAGGGCCTGCACCAGCTGCGGCCGAAAGAGCGCTCCTGGAATCAATCGCGGCAGCCAGATCGCGAGCATCGGCACCCAAACCCCCAGGAACCAGCCACCAAGGAAGGCAACGAGGCCCAGCAGCGGCAGGACCAGGAACATCGCGCGCCCCTGCACGCTCAAGTAGTCGTCCTGCAGATCACCAGCGCGACGCGAGTCGTCCGCACTCTCGGCCGGATCCCGGCTTCCGGTGAGCAGCGTGCGATGAACGACCTGGCGAGCGCTCTCCAAATGGGCTTCCGCGATCAGCTCGTCGACGCGGGGCTTCTCGCCGATTGCCCTCCCCTCGCCAATCGCGGCTCGCTCGCTGTGAACGATGTCGAGCAGAACGTCTCGCGCCTCGCTCGGCGCGAGCCCTCTGATCCAGGCCTCCACTTCTGGCTGGACAAGCGAATCCTGCTGTAGCGCAAGTGGCATCGTCGCCACCTTTCCCGCCATCAGGGTCAGCACATTGGACGGCACGAGCGCATAGAGCGCTCCGACCATGATGAGGAGCGGCAGAACGAGCGACCCCAACGGGACGGACGGACGCCAGATCGGGCGGGCGTCCTGCTCACGCTCCACTCGCACGCGGCGTTGGCGCCCGAGTCGAAGCCCGAGCAGCAACAGGAGCAGCAGCGCCACGGTCGAGAGCGCGGCGCTCACCATGGAGACCCGTGCGATCCTGCTCAGCCCGTTCGTCAGGATCGGGTTGAAGCCCGCCGAGGCGGCCTCGTCCGCGCGAGCCTCCCACCACGCCGCGCGAGTCGTGTCTCCCTGTTCGCGCATCCAGGCGGCGAGGGCACGCCAGACGTGATGGCTTCCTTCCATGCGAGGATAGAGCGTGACGAAGCGCTGCTGAATGCGATGCACCTCCTCCACGTCGCCGCGCTCCACCGCATCCCGCAACGCCGATGGCTCGGAGCTCTCCGGCATCCGCAGCACGAAGGCCATCGGCACCAAGGAGGTCGCGCGCTCGGTCGAAACCCCGGCCTCGTTCGCCAACTGCCGACCTCTCTCGAAGGCCAGATCGGCGAGCTCGCCCTCCCCAACCGTATCGAGCATTGTCGAGAGCTGAACGAGCTCGAACCACGGCGCCCCCTCGGTTGCCGCGGCCCGTTCGAACGCAGCGCGCGCCTCGACGCTGGCGCCGCTCTCCAGCTTGAGGCGACCAAGCTGATACGAAAGGAACGGATTCAACGCGTCACGGGCCATCGCCGCCTCGAGCGCGGCAAGCTGAGCGTCGACGCCGTCATTCTCATGCGCCTGAACCAGTCTCAGAGCGTCGCTCTTTGCCCCCAATCGCCCTCGGCAATCCCAGCAGTCCTGCTGCACAGCTGCGCTACCCAGCCGCCAGGCAAACTCCGCCTCACCGACGTCGCCGTACAGCTGCATGAACGTGATTCGCACGTGAATCCGCTCACCCGCATCCGCCGCTTCGCTGCCGGACTCGGCGCTGCCCTCCTCGGATGCTCGCTCCATGGCCACAATCGGTCCCGGGAACTCGGTCCGTCGCATGACCCGCCCTGCCGCACGATCGAGCTCCACCAGGAACGGACCGATGGCGTAGACATCCTCCAGCCCCTCTCCGCCGAGCACCAGCTCATGCCCACGACCGCAGGGTTCGAGCACCTCCGCGTCCGGATCGCTGCAGAGCCAGGAGCGGTGCTCGATTCGCCAGCGCTCCGTGCCGGCCTCATCGACGCAACGTACGGCAAAATCCTCCACCGCAAGCGCGCACTCGTCGCCCCCATGGACCGCCTCGCGGTCGCCATCTTCCCCGGAATCCGCAGCGCCGCCCTCTCCCAGCGCATTCGCAGCATCCGCAGCGCCGCCTGCCTCCAGGCCGTTCAGGGCATCCGCCTCCTCGGTCGCGGAAACCGGCGCGTCCGACTCGACAACCATCGGCTGAGCCGACACAGGCGGCGCCAGAGACATGCACGCGAGCAACAGGATCGTAGATCCGGCGAACGTCCTCAACTTCATGATGCTTCTCCCTGCGGAACCCATCGGCCCTCGACTGTCCGTTGATTCCTCGGCTACCCCCCGCTGCAGCAAGGCGTCAAGGCGCGACTGTCCGCCCACCGCGAGCTCGCGCGAGCAGTAGATCCTCGGAACCAGCGCCGTAACCGACCAGCAGAGCGGGTTGGACGCGTACCACGCGGCGGGACGGAACGCGCACGCATTCCGGTGCGGGAGGCCACACGCAGGCGCGGCGCCGTGCAACGCTCTCCGCCTGCGTGCTGGACACCGTCCTTGCAACGATGCACGCTGCCACGGGTGGGTGGAGTGCCCAGGTCGGGAGAGGCTGGACGGCCGAGGGATCTCGACGATGTCGCGCATCTGCTGGCGCTTCACCCAACCTCGGATGACACGCACGAATGAGTCGGAAACCAGAGCACGGGGTCGCGGACCCGATGGACCGGGAGCAGGCACCGGAGCAGGACTGGTCTGCAGCCACGTTCGCCGGGGCGCGACTGGCCATGTTGCGGGAAAACCTTGAGCGGACCCCGCAGGAGCGGATCGAGCTGATGTGCGATCTCAGCGAAGTCGCGGAGGAGCTCGCGCGAGCCAGGCAGGCCGAGTAGGGTTCCGCATCGCTCGTGAGAGGAAGCATGGACGTGAAGGTCCAGGGAAGGGGTGCGTCGAAGCGCTTGAGGCGGAGGTCACGACGCCGCCCTGCCCGGCTGCTTTTCCGCGTCGGGTCCGCCCATGGCGAGGGATCGTGCAAAGCCGGCTCGCGCAGCGCGGGCTCCCTGTCCCGTGGCGTTCAGGGTCTCGACGAGGCGTGAGATGCTGACTGGGCGCAGCTCCACCCAGGCCATGCCACTGCCCGTCACGGGGTTGCGGATCTCGATGCGGGAGGGGCGCGCGTGGGCGTGGGTGGAGGGGAAGAGGATGGCGGAGGTGGGCGCTCCGGGATGGCTGAGGGCGTAGAGCGCGAGTTGGTAGAGCATGTCCGCGGGCAGCGGCTTGTCCCAGAGGTCTCGGTACTTCGCGTCGAGCAGGGCGACGACGCGGCGGCCCTGGAGCACGGCGTAGTCGGGGCGGGATGTGGGGTCGCTGCGGCGCTTCGGGTTGTGACCCGGGACGTAGCGCATGAGGCCAGCGAGCCTGTGTTCGGGGGCGACGGCGAAGGGAGCGAGGTTCTCGGAGAGAAAGCGCTGGAGAAGACGCTGCCAGAAGGCGTTCATGTCGAAGAGAAAGCCCCTCAGCGCGGGCCCCCGAGGCGGCACATCCAGGTCGACGAAGGCCGCGGCATGCAGGGCCTGGAGCAGGGTGAGTGCGGGCCCGTAGTCGCTCGTCAGGCGATCGAGGGCGCGGCTGGCGGAGGCCAGTGTCGCCGCGTCGAGCTGGGCCGGACGGGCAACGGCGGAGAAGCGCTGCTGCTGGATCGCCACATCCTTTCGGATGTCGCGGTTGACGACCATGCGCAGGGCCAGGTCAAGCCCGCCGGCGAGGAGCTGATTGAGCGGGTGGTCGCTCGAGAGCGAGTGGTGAATACAGGGCAACTCCGCGCGCTGCAGACCGCCTTGCCTTGCGAGCTGGTCGAACGCGATGCGTCCGCGAGGCGAGCCGAGGGCCTCGGCCCTGCGCACGTAGGCACGACGGATGCCGCGATCGAGGAGTCCTCGGATCTCCATCGCGAGCTGCGCGATGAGGAGGTCCTGGAAAAGCGTCCCGGCGGAGCCATACGCGGCAGCCTCCAGCCAACGCGCCTCGCGCAGTCCGAACGCATAGTGGGTCAGGGAGAGGAGGTCGCGCGGCCCGATCTTTGGCTGGACGGTGATCGTCAGCGGCCCCAGGCGCAGACGCCCGACGTGAGAGAGCGCGGTCACATGGAGCCCGTCCCGCATCTCGTGCAGCAGGAGTTTTCGCGCGTCCGTGAGGCGGCGAGCCTGCTGGCGGACGGCGGGGTCCTCGAGGACGAGCCCCCGCAGCTCCGCACACTGGGCCGGCGTGCGATTCTCCCACTCGCGCAGGGTGATGGCCGAGCTACTCATCCGCGCCGCTACCGTCGTCCTCGAGTTCGTCGGCGAGATCGCTCTCCTCGGCTTCGGTATCGGCCTTGGCGGCCTCGACCGTGGCCATGATCTCCGCGAAGGCAGCAAAGAGGGCCTTGAACAGGTCCCCCCGTCGCCTCGGCTCGAAGAGGGACGCGTCAATCACGCGGCGTTCGGCATCGACGAGGCCCGAGCCGAGTATCTGCTCGAGGGCCTGAAAGTCATCGTAGCAGTACTCCTGCAGCAGCGGGACGATGTCGTCCCGAAGCACCTCGGCGAACCGCGCCGGGTCACTCAGCGGCTCGCCTCCGGACATGAGGTAGGCGTGGCCGATCTGCAGGTTGCGCGCATCGCGTCCGGCATGGCGAAGCACGCGGTGGTTGAGCTCGGTGAGCCACGCTTCCAGCGGGAGACCCTCGACACTCGCCGCGTCGAGCACGCCCGGGTTGGGCATGAGCTCGATGAAGGCAAAGCGCCGGCGAAGCGCGGCGTCGAGCAGCGCGATCGAACGATCGGCAGTGTTCATCGTACCGATGACGAAGACGTTCCGCGGCACCGTGAAGGGTTCACCCGAGGGGCTGTTCGGAAGTTCCACCCGCCTGTCGCGCTTGTCGAGTTCGAGCACGGTGAGCAGCTCGCCGAAGATACGGGGAATGTCTCCGCGGTTGATCTCGTCGACGAGCAGGAAATGGTCCTTCTCGGGCGCTCGCCGAGCCGCCTCGCAGACGCGCACGAAGACGCCGTTGCGGGGTGCGAAGACGAGCTGCCCGTCCCGCACTTCGGGTCGGTAGCCAACGAGAAAGTCCTCGTAGCCATAGGCGGGATGAAAAGTGCAGCGAGTAACGGCGCCGCCTGACTCGAGCCGCTGCTTCTCCTCGGCGGAAAGGTCATCGTGGGAGCGCCCGAACCACGAGCGCGCAGCCATCTCCTGCATCGCCTCGTTGGCCCACCAGGTCTTCCCGGTCCCCGGCGGTCCATAGAGAATCACCTGCCCCTTGCGCCTGAGTGCGCCGTGGATGCGTCCGATCAGGCCGGTGAGCGGACCGAGCCGTCGAGGCGTGGTCGACGCGGATGTCGACGACGCGGACTTCGGGGAAGCCTTCTTCCCGTCCGCCGCTGCCGGCAGACCACCGACGGCGGCCAGATCGAGCCTGCGGTAGACTTCGGCCAGGTTGGCCGAGCGGCGTTGCAGCGGCACGAACGTCGTGAGCAACCCCTCGTTCACCGGCAGCTTCCACTCCTCGACAGACCTCCAGTTCACGGGCCTGCGATGGGGAAACGGTCCGTCTCCGAGCTCGTGGTAGTAGTCGCCAGTCGCTTCCCCGATGCCAAGGACGCGCTGTCCCTGCATCGCGACGATGATGTCGCCCTGCTGCACCCGAGCGGCGAACGCATAAAGCTGATTCGCCGCCCTCGTGACCACACTCGCCGTGTGCGGATGGTGCTTCTCCACCAGCTCCCTGACGTGCGCCTTGCCCGCCTTGTTCCGTTCGATCGTGGAGAGATCTCCCACACCGTCCCATCCAATGGCGGCAAACCCGCCCTCCTTCATTCGCGGCCACTCGGAGTCCTTCCCGCTATCGTCCGTGGTGCCCACGCGCCAGACGCGGTGGGGATCGCCGTGGCGAACGTTCATCGCCATCGTGAGGTAAGTCACCGGCACCTGGAGTTGCCGGGCCATGGCGATGAAGAAACGCGCGTTCTCGTACCTGCCCTCCGCCGTGACCTTGTGGACCCGCGTCAGGTGGTACTTCTGGTAGTCGACGTTGTGGTAGTCGTCGAGGATCCGGGGATGGAGCAGCGCGAAGTACTTGTGCCCCCATGCGCTGTCGGCCACGTCCGGCGCCACCTCGAGCATCCGCTGCTCGAGGGCAGCATAGTCGGGCGCGTCCGGGTCGACCGCGTCGAGCACGGCGGCGCCGGCGATGAACTGATCCCGCTGCCGTTCGGCCATCCGAATCGCTTCGGGCACGGAAAGACGGCGCTGGGCAGTGGTGCGACCGGTCATCCAGTGGCCGGTTTCCGCGCTCTGGAAGAGCCCGTACTTGAGCGCGCTCCCCCCGGCGATGCTCCCGAAGACCGCCGGCATCTCTTCGTCGTTCTTGAACTCCAGCCAGTACCAGAGGCTGTCCCGGTTGCCGCGGCCGTGCATGAATTCGAGCAGCTCCTCGCCGCGCATTCTCTCGAGCCGTTCCGGCCCGTACCGCTCGCGGAACCGGGCATACACGGCCTCGAGGGCATCGCGCTCGAGGTGCTTGCCGTCCTCCAGGAGCTGCGTGACGATGGTCGAAAGTTCCTCGGCCACGGCGTCGGACAGCTCGTTCGAGCGCACTTCCGCGTCCGCGCCACTCTTGACCTGGCGGGTGATGTCGACCGGGTCGATGGCGCCTGCCAGGCGGCCCGCCTCGGTGAGCGCCCATGCACCGCGCTCCGGGTTATCGATGAGGCCAGCCTTCTTCAGGTACGTGCGGGCCCAGGCGATGCGGTAGGCGACCTCGGACATGGCGGTCTGACCATCGCCATGCGGCACGTCGCGGATCTCCCGCCCGAGGTTCATGTGCTGACCCACGGTTTCCACGATGTCCGCGTTCTTCATGGGCTCCCGGGCGGCCCGCAGGACTTCGAGGCAGGGCTGCATGAAGGCGTGTACGGGTGGAACGCGATCGTTGGCCGGGGCGTTCTGGGTCATCTGTGGAGGTCCGGTGCTGGCGGGACGAGAAGATCTCCCGGGGTCGCATCACATTCATCTTGCGGCGAAGCCGGGGTCACCGGGGCACGCACGGTGCAGCCCGGGAGGGGACGAGGGCCGGGGGGACAGCGAGCGTACGGCAAGGATGCGCGCGGGCGCAAGGTGGTGACGACGCTTCACCAGGGCGCTCGCACGAACTCGAGTGGTTCCGGCAGTTGACCAGCAGATCGGTCCGTGATCGACGCTTCCTCCCGGCGCATGTTGCTCCGGCAAGGAGGAACAGCAATGACGGACGAAACGCGGACGGGAGCGATGGACGAAAAGGGCAGTGCTTTTTCCGCCGCAAACTCCAGGCAACGATACGGAATCGTGTCGCAAGCCACCCTCGTTGCGATACGGGATAGTCCACGAACCTCCCTCGGCCGAGGCATGGGCGTCGCTACTCCGGGGTGGTCAGCACCAGCGTG
>REDH01000067.1 GCA_007693585.1 Deltaproteobacteria bacterium | reverse complement strand
TTCCTATTTTGGTGGCGCGGTGGGGGGGTGGGCGGGGGGTGCGTCGTCGGGTGTTCGGGGTGGGGTGAGGAGAAAGTGTTCGTGGGGAGTGAACAGGGTGGGGTCGGGGAGCGTCGGAGGGGATTGGGCGGGCATCGGTGTGGGGGTGGAGGCGCGAGGAACCTGTGAAAAACGGGCGGATCGCGACTTGACCGGGGTTGGGGGAGACGGTAGTTTGGGGGGGTTGATATCACGGCGTTCGGCCGAACGTGAGAGAGCAGATGACGACGCAGGAGACGACGCGAGAGGAGCTCGTGGACGAGCCCGATCTGGAGCATTCGCGTGCGCCGCATCGCGAGGCGACCTTCGGAGGCAAGTACATTGTCGAGAAGGTGCTGGGCGAGGGTGGTTATGCGTGGGTGTACCAGGCGCGTCATGCGGCGGTGGATCGGCTGCGGTATGCGGTGAAGGTGCTGAAGGAGGAGCATGCGGGCAACGAGGATGCGCGCAAGCGGTTCCTTCGGGAGGCGGAGACGGCGGCGGCGTTGCGGAGTCGTCACATCGTGCAGGTGCAGGATGTGGGGCGGACGGATGACGGGTTGCCGTTCATCGTGATGGAGCTGATCCAGGGGCAGCCTCTGGAGGACATGCTGAAGGAGCGCCGGACGATGAGTCCGCGCGAGGTGGGTGAGATCACGCGGGACGTGCTGGAGGCGCTGACGGAGGCGCATCAGCTCGGCATCGTGCACCGGGATCTGAAGCCTGCGAACGTGTTCATGGTGGTGGAGCGGGGGGGTCGGACGCGTTACGCGAAGGTGCTGGACTTCGGCATTGCGAAGGTGCTGGGGGGTTCGGAGCTGCAGGCGTCGACGGCAACGGTGGCGGGGATGATCGCGTGCACGCCGGAGTATGCGTCTCCGGAGCTGCTGAACGGCAAGCCGGTGCCGCAGACGGATCTGTACGCTCTCGGGCACATGATGGCGGAGCTCCTGGAGGGGCGCACGCCGTACATGGACGATCAGAACCGCATCATGGTGGCGGCGGCGCAGCTCGGTCGGGATCCGGTTCCGCTGGGGCCGAACACCGAGGCGAGTGGTCTGGTGGACATCATCCGCAAGGCGGTCGCGAAGCCGATCGAGGAGCGGTACGAGAGCGCGGAGGCGATGCTGGCGGACATCGAGCGCCGCACCCCGTCGCTGCAGGGCACGTCGATGCCCGCGACCATGAGCATGCCACAGGTGCACCCGACGTCACCGACGTCGATGGGCTACGCGCCGACCACCGGGGTGAGCCGCACCGACGTGGGCGAGTGGCAGCCGAAGCGGCGCACGGGCCTGGTGCTCGGTCTGGTGGCTGCCCTGCTGCTGTCCATCGTGGCGGCAGGAGCGCTGCTGCTGCGCTCGTCCGAGACCGGGCAGCCGGTGGTGGTGGACGGGCTTCCCGAGCCGCCGGTGGCAGCCACCGCGGAACCTGCGCCAGCGCCGGTGCCCGCAGCGACCCCGGCGGAAGAGGCGCTGGCGATGGCGGTGGACGCGGTCCAGCGCGGTGCGGTGATCCCGGAGATGCACCGCTACGAGCTGGACGTCACGCCCGCCGATGCGCGGATGCGCATCGGCGACGGAGAGCCCCGCCCGATTCCGTCGGGGAACGCCTTCGGCCCGTCCGAGCGCCCGGTCACCCTGGTCTTCGAGGCCGCTGGCCACCAGGACCGCACCATGACCCTGAACAGCCGCTCGGCGATCTCGCTGGCCGTCGCCCTGGAGGAGGAGCGAGAGGTGGCCACCTCTGGCCGCGACCCTCGTCCTGCGGCCGCCAACACGCGCCGCCCGCGCGCCGAGGAGCCCCCGGCGGCGCGCCAGGAAGTCTCGAGCCCCCGCATCCGTGTCACCCAGCAGGACGACCCGCCCGCGCAGGAGCGCCCGCGGCAGCAGGAGAGGCCCGCAGAGCGCGAGCCCGAGCCCGCCGCACGACCCACCCCGGCGCAGGACACCAACCCGTTCGGGGCCCGGCCCATCGGCCGCGACGAGGAGCGCAGCAACCAGTCGCCCTTCGGAACCACGGTCATCGACCGCTGAATCCGCCCGTCAGGGCTTGACTCCGGCGGCGAGGTCGCGCATCCGTGCGGTCCGCAGGACGAGGACGCCGAGACAGGGCGTTCTTGCGCGCCCGCCATGCCCCGTTCTATGGTCGCCGCGTGCCCTCCGCGCCCTTTCCACGACCCCACTCCCGTAGCGCTGCCATGCGATTCATCCTCTCCCTGCCCGGTGCGATGCTGCTGCTCCTGCTGTGCGTGGGCGCCCCCGCCTCCGCCCTGGCGCAGGATTTCTCCATCGAGGGGTATCAGGAGCTCAACGGTGCCATCGAGCGCGCCGACAACGCGCGCGAACGAACCCGCGAAGGGTCCGACGCCTGGGTCCGCGCCACCGAGGAAGCCCTCGAGACCCGCACAGCGGCCCTCGACTACCTCACCGCGTGGATTCGCAGCGGAACCATGCCCGAGGAGCTGCAGCCCACCGCCTCCCAGGCGCGCATCCTGCTGATGCAGAACCAGATCGTGCTCAACGCCAGCCTCGGACGCTGCGACGTCGCCCGCAGTCAGCTCCGCACCGTGGAAGCCCTCGTCGACTTCGACAACGAAGAAGCCCGCGAGAGCTTCCAGATCGCCGAGGAGCGCGTGGAACAGTGCCGCACCCGCACCGTCGACACCCGACCCGAACCGCTGGATGACCCGACCCCGCTCACCGACCCCTCCCGCCCCGAACCCTCCGACAGCGGACCCAACACCGTCGGCCTCGCCCTCGTGGGCAGCGGCGGCGCCGTCCTGATCGGCAGCGCGATCTACTGGGCCACGCTCATGAGCGCGGACAGCGAATTCCGACCCATCCAGCGCGCCTGCGCCAACCAGCGCAACAGCGCCGAGGACTTCGCCTTCTGTCAGGAGAACTCCGACCGCGGGGACCAGCTCAGCCGACGACTCGACGTCGGCGTACCGCTCGCCACCGGGCTCACCATCGTCGGCGTCGGACTCACCGGCGTCGGCGTCGCCATGCTCGTCCGCGGAAGCGGCAGCGATGACCGCCGCGAGGCCTTCCTGCAGCCCGTCGTCACCCCGCACTACCAGGGCCTGCACTTGCGCACCCGGTTCTGAGCGACCACCCTGCCGCGGGCGCCACGACGATGCCCCTCCCGCCCCGGCCACGACGTTTCCACGCGTTCCCAGCGCACCCCTCGGCGCACTTCGGGAATCCCATGGACGAGGCCAGCCCCTCGCCCCCTCCCTCAGCCCGCTGCCGATGAACGTCCACCAGGTGCTCACCACCCTCGAGAACGCCCAGGAACGCGGCGTCGACGCCGGCGTGGACGCCCACCTCGCCCGACTGCGCTCCCTTCTCGGCGATGACCTCCAGCGCGTCGAGGAAGACCTCCCGCGCTATCTCGAGTCCACCGTCTACCCACTCGCCGAGACCGGACAGCACCTCGTCGCCGCAGGCGGAAAGCGCATCCGCCCCGCCCTCGTGCTCCTCGGCGCCCTCGTGACCGGACAGCGCGGCGAAGGCGTGCGCCGGCTCGCCATCGCAGGTGAGCTCGTCCACATCGCGACGCTCCTGCACGACGACGTCATCGACGACGCACCCCTCCGACGCAATGCCCCCACCCCACGCGTCGTCTGGAGCAACACCGCCAGCGTCCTGGGCGGCGACTACGCCCTCACCCGTGCCCTCGACCTCGTCGACAGCGTGGACCGACCCGAGCCTCTCCGCGAAGCCATCGCCACCCTCCGCGCACTCGTGGAAGGAGAGATCCTCCAGGTCGGCCTCCGCACCCGCGAACGCGTCCTCACCCGCGATTACTTCGACGTCGCCGAGCGCAAGACCGCCTCCCTCTTCCGATGGTGCTGCCGAGCAGGCGCACACCTCTCCGGGGACACCCGCGCCGTCGATGCCCTCGGCGACTACGGCGCCAACCTCGGCATCTGCTTCCAGATCGTCGACGACGTCCTCGACTTCGAAGCCCGACCCGACGCCCTCGGCAAGGCCCTCCTCGCCGACCTCGCCGAAGGAAAGCCCACCCTGCCCGTCCTCCTCGCCCTCGAAGAGGCGCCCGAACTCCAGAAGGCCTTCGATGACCTCCGCCAGCGCGCCGCCCACGACGGAGCCAGCGACGAGGACATCACCCGGTTCGTCGGCGACCTGAAGCGGACCCGCGCACTCCAGCACGCACGCCGCCTCGGCACCGAACGCGCCCGCAGCGCCGTCGACGCCCTCACCCCCCTGCCCGAGAGCGAGGCCCGCGACGCCCTCGTCCGCATCGCCACCTCCCTCGCCGCGCGCGTCCACTGAGGCCATCGGCATGCACGCCGCACCGGACGACACGAGCGGCCGCGATCCCGACGACCCCGCGGCGGAAGGCGACGCAGGCGACGACGTGGCGGCAGACGACCCTGCAGAAGACGACCCCGCGGAGAACGACCACGCGGCGGCACCCGACCCCGCACACCCCCCGCGCCGCGATTCCCGCACAGACCCCTGGCTGCCCGGCCCCCGTCTCCCCGAACGGCTGCACGGCACCCCGCTGCCGTCCCTCGACCGTCGCTGGCTCGCCGACTGGCGCACCCTCGCGTTCGTCGCCTTCGCCGCGTGCCTCGTCTTCCTCCCCGGCGTGGGCAGCTTCGGCCTCTGGGACCCGTGGGAGGTCCACTACGGCGAGGTGGGGCGGCAGATGGTCGAGCGCGGGGACTGGATCTCCCCCTGGTGGGGCGGACACTGGGCTCCCCCGGACCATCGCCCCGAGGGCACCTGGTTCTTCTCCAAGCCCGTGCTGCTGCTGTGGTCCATGGCCCTCGGCTACCAGTTCTTCGGGTTCACGGAGTTCGCCGCCCGCATCGGCGTCGCGCTGATCGCCATCTTCGGCGTCATCAGCGTCTACCTCGCCGGGTCGCGCATCTGGCGACCGCGCGTCGGCGTCCTGATGGCGCTCGCCCTCGCGACGAGCCCCTTCTACACCGTGCTCGGCCGGCAGGCGCAGACGGACATGCCCTTCGTCGGACTCCTCACCGCCGCCCTCGCCTTCTTCATGATGGGCGCCTTCGGGCGCGACCGCCACCACCAGGTCGACCGCACGAGCTGGGGGTTCTTCATCGTGGTGCTCCTGCTGCTGATGGTGCCCCAGCTCCACACCATCACCGTCGGGCAGCTCCGTTGGCACACTCACGTGCACCCGGTGGAGGCCGCCCTCATGTACGGCCCGGTGCAGTGCGGCCTCTATCTGGCCGCGCTCGGCCTCTGGGCCTGGCTGGTCTGGCGGTCCCCGCACCGCACCCGCGGCCAGCTCTACCTGCACACCTTCTATGTCCTCGTCGCACTGGCCACCCTCGCCAAGGGCCTGCTCGGCTTCGGCCTGCCCGGCGCGATCATCCTGCTCTACCTGATCGTGAGCGGCGAGTGGTCCCTGCTGCGGCGCGCCGAGATCATCCCCGGCGTCCTCCTGTGCATCGCCGTCGGGTTTCCCTGGTACGGCGCCATGTTCGCCCGCCACGGCGGCATCGGCGGCGCCTTCTGGGACCGCTTCATCATCCACGACCACTTCCGCCGCCTGGCCGAGGGCGTCCACCAGACCGACACGGGCTCCTTCGAACACTTCATCCGGTGGCTCGGCGTCGGCCTCTTCCCCTGGGGCAGCCTCCTGCCCTTCCTCTCCGTTCGCGCCCTCCTCGGCCTCGACGCGAGCACCCGCTCCGACGAGGATCGCGCGCGGCTGTTCCTGATCCTGTGGTTCCTCGTCGCCTTCACCCTCTTCACGCTCTCGAGCACCAAGTTCCACCACTACATCTTCCCCGCCGTCCCCGCGATCGCGCTGCTCGCCGCCCTCGCCGTGCACGATCTCCTCGAGCGGGGACACACGGACCACCTGCGCCCCCTGCTGGCCGTCGGCACCCTCGCTTTCGCCGCGATCGTCGCCGTCGACCTGGTCGCCGACCCGCAGACCATCAAGAACCTCCACACCTACCGCTACGACCGGCTGTGGGATCACGAGAACTGGACCCCCGGCTTCCGGCGCGCGCTCGCCATCCTCGTCACCACGAGCGTCCTCGGCCTGCTGATGCTCGTGCTCCGGCCGCGGCGCCTGCGCATCGCCGGCGCCACGACCCTCGGCGCGAGCGCCCTCGCCATCGCCCTGTGGTCCCTGCATGTCTACATGCCGACCCTCTCCCCCACCTGGAGCCAGAAGGAGCTCTGGGACACCTACTACCGCCTGTGCACCCCGATGCCGCCACCCCCGGGGGCCCACCCCATGAAGCGCTACTGCGTCGAGCCCGTCGTCGGATACCGGCTCTCCTGGCGCGGCGAGACCTACCATACCCAGAACGAGATCGTGCCCATCCCCGGCGACGGCGACGACCTGTGGGCCGCCTTTCTCGACCTCAACAAGGACGACTGCTTCTACGTCTTCACGTTCCGGTTCCGGCTCAACCGACTGCGCCACGACCTGCCGCCGCACCTGCGGGAGACCGTGGAGGTGGTGCACGACGACAACCTGAAATTCATCCTCGCCCGCGTGGGGTGCCCGCCCCTGCACGCGGAGGACCATGACTCCCCCGGGGACGACCCACCCGCTCCCGAACCGTCGGACGATGATGGTCGCGACTGACCGGTCCCGCCTGACGTTTCTCGGGCACGCGTGCATCGCCGTCGAGCATCCGTCGGGCTGGCGCCTGTGCATCGATCCCTTCCCCGAGGAGGGCTTCGCCGGACACTCCGCGCTCGACGCCCTTCCGGACACGTTCACCCATGCCCTCGCCACCCACGACCATCTCGACCATGCGGCGTTCCATGCGGTTCCGTCGGCGCGCCGCATCGGCCTCCCGGCGGCGGCCTCGCCCGGCGATGTCCCCGCCGGGCTCCTCGTCGAGAGTCGTCTCGCGCCCCACGACGAATACGGAGGCCGCCTGCGCGGAGGGCTGGTCCACCTGGTGCGGCTTGTCTTCGCCCCGTCGGAGGGCGCGCCACCGGTCGTCCTCCTGCACGCCGGAGACCTTGGCGAGGTTCCTGCGGGCCCCCTGCTGGCGTGGCTGCGCGAGCGACCGGTCGACGTGCTCCTGCTTCCGGTGGGCGGCCACTACGTGCTCTCCCCGTCGGCGGCGCTGGAGACGGCACACCTGGTCCGGCCGCGCTGCGTGGTGCCGCTGCACGCGCGAGATCAGGGCATCCCGCTTCCGGTCATGGAGCCGCTCGCGGTCTTTCTCGGGCTGACGCCGCACGCGCCGGAGCAGCGTGTGCTCGATCTGACCGCCCTTCCACCGGCCGGGTCGTGCACGGTGCAGCCGCTGCGACCGGCGCGGCTGCGTCGACCCGCTGGCGCGATGTAGCGCACGGGGCGGGGTTCCGCCGCCGCGCGGGACCGCCGCAGCGCCTGGTTCCGAGCGCGGGGCGTGGTCTCTGGACGCCACAACAGCCGGGGCGCCGCGCGCGTTCCGGGGTGCACCTGGCGACTGGAGCGCGCCCGGCGAGGCTCCAGCCGGCCGAGTGTGCGCCCCGCGGGTGCTAGCGGCTTCCTTCGCGCATCAGGCGCTGGAGATCCTCGATGGGAGCGCCGTCCTCGTACTGCACGTAGACGCCGTCGTGGCGGCCCTCCATCTGGGACATGGCCTGCTCGCTGAGGTTGAGCAGGGGTCCGGGGAAGAGCCCGATGACGAGGGTGGCGATGGCGCAGACGCTGATGCCGACCCTGGCGGGTCCGCTGTCGCTGGCGGTGACCTCGCGGACGGGGTCGCGCATGTACAGGTGCACGATGACCTTGAGGTAGTAGTAGACGCCGACGACGGAGAAGAGGATGCCGCTGACGACGAGGGCGAGCAGGAGCAGGGCGCCCGGCTCTCCGGCTTCGACCCCGGCCCCGTAGGCGATGACGGCGGCCTTGAAGACCTGGAACTTGGCGATGAAGCCGGCGGTGGGGGGGATGCCGGCGCTCGAGAGCATGAACAGCGTCATGGCGACCCCGAGGGCGGGGTAGCGGTATCCGAGGCCGTTGAGGTCGGAGAATCGCTCCACGTAGTAGCGGGAGCGCGTGAGGTAGGCGAGGATGCCGAAGGCGCCGACGGTGCCGAAGACGTAGGCGAAGAGGTAGAAGACGACGCTGGCGCCGAGGTCGAGGTCTCCGACGCCGTAGCCCATCGCGGTGATGGCGACGAGCATGTAGCCGGTGTGGGCGATGGAGGAGTAGGCGAGCATGCGCTTCACGCTGGTCTGTGCGATGGCGACGAGGTTGCCGATCGCCATGGAGAGCAGCGCGAGGAAGAAGGTGACCTGCACCCAGCCCATGGGCCCCATGCGGAGCTCGTAGTCGAAGAAGGCGAGGGCGAGGAGGCGGAGGAGGGAGGCGAAGGCGGCGGCCTTGACGGCGGAGGCCATGAAGGCGCCGACGGGGCTGGGGGCGCCGGAGTAGGCGTCGGGCAGCCACATGTGGAACGGGACGGCGCCGACCTTGAACACGGCGGAGACGATCACGAGGGTGATGCCGAGGTAGAGCAGCGGCATGTTGGCGGTGCCGCTGCCGTAGTTGAGCATCAGGAGGTCGCCGGTGGTGGTGTCGTAGCCGGCGGCGCCGGCGAGTGCGCCCTGTTCGGAGACCTTCGAGAGCAGGAGTGCGGGGTCGACGGAGCCGCTGGCGGCGCCGTAGGACAGGAGCTGCCCGATGGCGGCGAGGTTGGTGGTGCCGGTGGCGCCGTAGACGAGGGCGATGCCGTAGAGCATGATCGCCGAGGCGAAGGCGCCCATGAGGAAGTACTTGAACCCGGCCTCGGCGGCGACCCTGGAGGAGCGGACGTAGGCGGCGAGGGCGTAGACGGCGATCGACATCAGCTCGAGCGCCATGAAGAAGACGATGAAGTCAGCCGCGGAGACCATCATGATCATGCCGCCGGCGCTGAACAGGATGAGGGCGTAGAACTCGCCGCGGTCGGCGTTCAGTTCGGCGAGATAGCGGGGGGCGATGAGGCAGGTGACGGCGCCGGCGGTGCACATCAGCAGCGCGGTGACCTTCGAGAAGCCGTCGATGTAGTTCATGTCGTGGAAGACGAGCTGTCCCTCCACGCCCATGAGCAACCACGCGGAGAAGGCGGCGGTGGCGAAACCGACGGCGCTCACGTAGGCGAGGTACGAACGGGACTGGCCCTGCCGCTGGAACACTTCCAGCAGCAGCACGACCATGCCGAACAGGCAGAGCACGATGAACGGGAGCGTGCTCGCGATGTCGATGGGGGTGATCAGACTGCTCATGGCGCAGGAGACTCCGTGGGGTCCGCGGGGGACTGGGGTCGGCAGGGTCGGTCAGGGGGTGTCGTCATCGTCCGGCAGCGGGTCGGCGTCGTCCGCCTGCCCGTCGTCGTCCCGCCCGTTGTCGAACGAGAACTCACCGCTCCGGGCGGCGTCGATCATGGGCCAGGAGAAGGCGGCGTCGCCTTCGCCGCGGAAGCGTCGCCGCTCGCGGTTGGCGGCGCGGTTCTCCTCGACCATCGGGGCGTACTCCACCGCGTGCTGCTCCACCTGGGCGATGAAGTGCTGCACGGAGGTGTCCATCTTCTGGATGAAGAACTGGGGGAAGACGCCCATGACGAAGCACATGGCGACGACGGGGAACATGTAGGTGAGCTCGCGGCCGTTGACGTCGAGGAGCGAGCGGTTTTCGTCGTGCTTCACCGGTCCGAACATCACCTTCTGGTACATGTGCAGCAGGTAGAGCGCGCCCAGGATGACGCCGGTCGCGGCGATGGCGGTGAAGAAGAAGGCCCAGCCGACGGCGCCGAAGGCGAGCCCGAACATGCGGGTCTCCTCGGCGGGGAAGGCGATGGCGTAGGACTGCGCGCTTCCGAGGAGGATCAGGTACTCGCCGATGAAGCCGACGAGGCCGGGAACGCCGGCGCTGCCGAGGGTCACGATGAGGAAGAGGACGGCGAAGACGGGCACCTGCCGCGCGATGCCGCCGAAGGCGTCCATGTCGCGGGTGTGGCGGCGCTCGTAGATGATCCCGATGGCGAGGAAGAGTCCGCCGGTGGTGATGCCGTGGGCGAGGCTCTGGTAGAGCGCGCCGGTCACCGAGGCGGACGTCAGGGCGAACAGGCCCAGGGTCACGACGCCGAGGTGGCTGACCGAGGAGTAGGCCACGAGCTTCTTCACGTCCTTCTGCACGAAGGCGACGACGGCGCCGTAGATCACGCCGATCACGGAGAGCACGGCGATGTACGGCGCGGCCCAGAAGACCCCGTCCGGAAGCATGGGCATGGCGTAGCGGATGAGTCCGTACGTGCCCATCTTGAGGAGAACGGACGCGAGGATGACCGAGCCCGCGGTGGGGGCCTGGACGTGGGCGTCGGGGAGCCAGGTGTGGAAGGGGAAGAGCGGCACCTTGATCAGGAACGCCAGCCCGAAGCCCACGAAGAGCCAGCGCTGCTCGGTGATCGACAGGGATCGGCCGACCTCGATGAGGTGGGTGATGTCGAAGCCGACCATGCCGCCCTTCATGTAGAGGTAGACGATGCCGACGAGCATCAGGACGGACCCGAACATGGTGTAGATGAACAGCTTGATCGCCGCGTAGATGCGCTGCGCACCGCCCCAGACACCGATGAGGAAGTACATCGGCACCAGCATCAGCTCCCAGAAGATGTAGAAGAGCAGCAGGTCGAGGGAGACGAGCGCGCCCAGCATGGCCGTCTGGAGGACGAGCAGGGCCACGTGGTATTCCTTCACGTGCTTCTCGATCGCGCTGTAGCCGGACAGGGCGACGATCGGTCCGAGGAACGTCGTCAGCATCACGAGCCACAGGCTGATGCCGTCGATGCCCACGTGGTACCGCGCGCCGAGCGCGGCGATCCACTCGACGTTCTCCACCGGCGCCGTGAGCTGGTAGCCGACGTGGGCGTCGTCGAACAGCAGCACCAGGGGCAGGGAGAGCACGAAGGTGAGGCCCATGAAGACCACCGTCATGTGACGGTGGAGCTGCTTGTGTTCACTCGGCACGAGGGCGAGCACGATGGCGCCCAGCAGCGGCGTGAACACCGTCAGCGTGATCCAGGGGATGAGGTTCTCAGTCATTGATCCGGATGCTCCCGGCGGCGGGTGCCGCAGCCCGGTCCGCGCTCAGCGCAGGACGAGGTAGAGGATGATCGCGATGCCAAGGAATACGAAGGCCACGTATCGCTGCACCTGTCCGTTCTGGACCACGCGCAGGACGCTGCCGAGGAAGCCCATCAGACGGGCGGTGCCGTTCACGAGCAGGGTGTCGATCAGCAGCTCGTCCACGAGGCGGTGGCAGACGCGGCCGAGCAGGGTCACGCCGCGGCCCACGGTCGCCGCGTAGAACTCGTCCACGTAGTACTTGTTGGAGAGGATCCGGTGGACTGCCGCCGCCTTCTCCGCCATGGCCCCCGGGACGTCCGAGGGCTTGCCGTAGAACAGCCAGGCGAGGGCGATGCCGCCGATGCCCGACGCGGTCGCCGCGGCCATGGACATCCAGGCCATGCCGTAGCCCTCGAAGCGGTAGGCGAAGAACGCCTCCCCGGGTCCGATGACCTGGTAGAGCCAGTCGTGCATCACGTTCGGCAGCCCGCCCAGCGCGTTGCCGAGCACCGGGGGAATGCCCACGAACCCGCCGAACCCGGCCAGGACGGCGAGCACAACCAGCGGCAGCGTCATCGCCAGCGGGGACTCGTGGATGTGCGAACGCGTCTTCTCGTCCGCCCGGCACTCGCCCTCGAAGGTGAGGAAGTAGAGCCGGAACATGTAGAACGCCGTGAGGAACGCGGTCCCCAGCGCCAGGAACCACAGGAACCACGACAGGTTCACGCCCCCGAGCAGGTGCACGTTCGCCAGGGTGTACCAGAGGATCTCGTCCTTCGAGAAGAAGCCACTGAACAGCGGGAAGCCGGCGATCGCCAGACAGCCGACCAGGAAGGTCCACCGCGTGATCGGCATGTAGTCCTTGAGGCCGCCCATCCTCCGGATGTCCTGCTCGTGATGCATCCCGTGGATCACGGACCCGGCCCCGAGGAAGAGCAGCGCCTTGAAGAAGGCGTGGGTCATCAGGTGGAAGACCCCTGCGAAGAACGAGCCCACGCCCACCGCGAGGAACATGAACCCGAGCTGCGACACCGTGGAGTAGGCCAGCACCTTCTTGATGTCGTTCTGCACGACGCCGATCGTCGCGGCGAAGAAGGCCGTCAGGCCGCCGATCACCGCGATCAGGGTCATCGCCGTCGGCGAGAGGACGAAGAGGAAGTTCAGGCGGGCGATGAGGTACACCCCCGCGGTGACCATCGTGGCGGCGTGGATCAGCGCCGAGACCGGCGTCGGGCCCGCCATGGCGTCCGGGAGCCAGACGAAGAGCGGGATCTGGGCGCTCTTTCCGGTGCAGCCGATGAAGAGGAGGATGCAGATGGCGGTCAGCACCCCGCCGAGCGCCGTCACCTGCGCCGGAGAGAGGGTGGATGCCCACTCGCGCAGCTCGACCACCGAGAGCGAGCCCGCGTAGATCACCAGCAGAAACAGCGCGAGCAGGACCGCGAAGTCGCCCACGCGGTTCACGATGAACGCCTTCTTGCCCGCGCTCGCCTTCTCGTCGTCCTCGTACCAGAAGCCGATGAGCAGATAGGACGCCACGCCCACGCCTTCCCACCCGAGGAAGAGCACGACGAGATTGTCGCCGAGCACGAGCATCAACATCGCGAACACGAAGAAGTTCAGGTAGGTGAAGAACCTCCACCAGCTCCGGTCGCCCTCCATGTACCCGATCGAGTAGACGTGGATCAGGAAACCCACCCCCGTGATGATCAGGATCATCACCGCGCTCAGCGGATCGAGCAGCAGCTCGAAGTCCACCCGGAGGCTGCCCACCTCGAACCAGGTGAACACGTTGTGGTACAGGGCCCCGTACAGCGTGTGGCCATCTGCTCCCTCGAACCGGCCCTGGAACAGCGTCCAGACCGCCACGATCGACAGGATGAACGCCACGCCCATGGCCCCCGCGGCCACTGTCGACACCAGCGCGCGCGGCAACCGTGCACCGAGGATGCCATTGAAGATGGCTCCCAGCAGCGGCAGCAGCGCGATCCAGCCGAGCAGCGTGAATTCGTAGATTGGAATGTCCTGCATGGTTCTCCTCGAACCCCTCGGGTGCGTCCGGGGACGGTGCGGCCTAGTGCCGGAGCAGCGTGGCCTCGTCCACCTGCACCGAGTGCTTGTGGCGGAACATGTTCACGATCATCGCCAGCCCGATCCCCGCCTCCGCCGCCGCGACCGCGATGACCATGAAGACGAAGACCTGACCGGTGTAGTCCTGATGGTACTTGCTGAACGCGATGAACGTCAGGTTCACGGCGTTCAGCATCACCTCGACGCACATGAACGCGACGATCGCGTTGCGCCGAAGCAGCAGGCCGAGCGCACCCATGACGAACAGGGTCGCGCTCAGCATCAGGTACCAGGAAAGGGGCAGACTCAGCATGGGGTTCCTCGGATGTCGCGCGACCGCGCACGCGCCACGGGGGCCCGGTCCCGCCTCCGGGACCCGCGGGCCGGGAGGGGACTCAGAACCGACGCTTGGCCACGACGACCGCGCCGACGATGCCCACCAGCAGGAGCACCGCAGCCATCTCGAAGGGAAGCACGTACGACGTCAGCAGCGCGTGGCCGATCGCCTCCACCCCACCGAAGCCCGGGGGCATCGAAGGGTGGAACACCTGGCGGCTGCCGTCGACGAAGGCCGTGGCAGCCGAGAACATGGCGATCAGCAGCGCGGCCCCCACGAGGAGCGAGATGATCTGTGTCGGGTTCAGCCGCGGCTTCTCGTGCTCTTCATCCCCGAAGTTCAGCAGCATGAGCACGAACACGAACAGCACCATGATCGCGCCCGCGTACACCATGATCTGCATGATCGCGTTCAGGTGCGCGCTCAGCATCGCGTAGATGCCCGCCAGGAAGAAGAACGACACCACGAGCGAGATCGCGCTGTTGATCGGGTTCCGGCTGAGGAGCACGCCGAGGGTGGACAGGATCGCTCCACCCCCGAACAGGAAGAAGAATATGGTCTCGGCGCCCATGAGCCTCCGTTCTGTGCAGTGCACGGCGGGTTCGTCCACGGCCCACGGGATGGCCGCGCCGGGGGGCTGGCCTCATCGCAGCGGGCACGCGCGAAGCGCGCGGACTATACCCGCGCACCCCCGGGCTGACAACCCTTTCTCCGTCCGCCGACCCGCGCCCGGCGCACCGCAGCGCCTACCACTCCGGAAAGGGACAGGCCCCCTCCCGAATGTGCTGTTCGAACTCGTCCCGGTACTTCATCAGGAACGCACGAACCGGCATCGCCATCGCGTCACCGAGCGGACAGATCGTGTTGCCCTCGACGTTGTCGCAGATCTCCAGCAGCAGATCGAGATCCTCCATCCGGCCCCGGCCCGCCTCGATCTCGTCGAGGATCCTCGCCACCCAGCCCGTGCCCTCCCGGCACGGCGTGCACTGACCGCACGACTCGTGGTGGTAGAAGTGCGCCGTGCGCGCCGCGAGACGGACGATGCAGACATCCTCGCTGATCACGATGACGCCGCTCGTCCCCCCCATCGACCCCGCCTTCATGAGCTGATCGAAGTCCATCCCCACGTCGATCTCGTCCGGGGTCAGCACCGGACACGAGCTGCCTCCGGGGATCACCCCCTTGAGCGCCCCGTCCCCGAGAATGCCGCCGCCCCATGCCTCGTCGAAGATGAACTCGCGCAGGTTCAGCCCACTCGGCACCTCGTAGGTGCCCGGATTCTTCACCCGCCCCGAGAGCTGCGCCAGCTTCGGACCACCGTTGCGCTCGCTGCCCTGCTCCGCGAACCACTCGCCGCCGCGCTCGATGATCGTCGGCACGCATGCGATGGTCTCCACGTTGTTCACGATGGTCGGACACCCGAAGACCCCCACCACCGCCGGGAACGGGGGCTTGAGCCTCGGCTGCCCCGCCTTCCCCTCCAGCGACTCGATCAGCGCCGTCTCCTCGCCGCAGATGTACGCCCCCGCACCGCGGTGGACGTGGATGTCGTGGGACAGACCGCTGCCCTGGATGTCCTCCCCGAGCAGCCCGGCCTCGTGCAGCTCCTCGATCGCCGCCTCGAGCTGCTCGGCACCGAACACCATCTCGCCGCGGATGTAGATGTACGTCGCCTTCAGCCCCAGGGCCCACGCCGAGATCAGGCACCCCTCGAGCAGCCGGTGCGGGTCCCGCTCCATGATGTAGCGGTCCTTGAACGTGCCGGGCTCCCCCTCGTCCGCGTTGATCACCAGGTACTTCGGCACATCGCTCTCGCGGGGCAGGAAGCCCCACTTCACCCCTGTCGGGAAGCCGGCCCCCCCGCGCCCGCGCAGGTTCGACAGCTTCACCTCGTCGATGATCGCCTCCGGGGTCAGACCGAGCGCCTTGCGGAAGGCCTCGTATCCACCGGAGGACCGGTAGTGGGCCAACGTGTGCCCGCCCTCGACGTTCCAATTGCGGGTGAGGATCTTCTCCATGGGGAAACCGTGGGCTGTGGGGGGGAAGGAGGTCCGGATTCAGTCGAGCCCGTCGAGGATCTCGTCGATCCGCTCCGGCGTCAGGTGCTCGTGGTATCGCCCGTTGATCTGCATCAGCGGAGCATGGCCACATCCGGCGAGACACTCCGCCTCCGTCAGCGTGAAGCGGCCATCCGGCGTGGTCTCCCCCACGCCGATGCCCAGCTTCCCCTCGAGGTGGCGAACCACGCCGTATCCCCCCATCATGCAGCACGGGACACTCGTGCACACCTCGATGTGGTGCGTCCCGTGCGGCTTCTTGTAGTACATCGTGTAGAACGTCGCGACCTGGAGCACCTTGCTCGGCGGAAGCGCCAGCCGCTCCGCCACATACTCCATCGCCTGCACGCTCAGGTACCCGAAATCCTCCTGCGCCAGGTACAGGCTCGGAAGCAGCGCCGCACGCGTGTTCGGATACTTGCCCAGCACCCGCTGGAACCTCTCCTCCGCACCCGGCGAAAAGGCCAGCGGCTCGGACGTCTCACTCCGCGTTTCCGTCGACATCTGGATCACTCCGGACTGGTCTGCCGCCCCGGCCAACGCTGCTCTCCGGCGGCTCCGGCGGCGCTCGAAAGCTAAGGAACACGGGCGGGAGGGTCAAGCGCTCCACCACCCGCACGCGCTACCGGCGTCGGCCGCCCCGACGCCCATCTCCGCCCCGTTCGGAACGCCCACCACCACCACCACGCGAGCCGCGATCGCCACGGTCCCCCCGATCGCCACGGTCCCCCCGTGGACCGCCGCGCCCGCCTCCGCGAGACGGCGCCGGACCCGGCTCCACCACCTCGACCGGCCAGAAGTTGCCCGACCGGAGCGCGGCCACGAGCCCTTCCTGCGTCGCGAACTCCTCCGCGAACAGTGTCGCCCAACGACCCCGAGCCGCGTTCTTCCGCGCCGCCGAGCCCGCGAACGACGGAAGGGCCGCGTGGCTCACCGCCTCCACCGACAACGCGTTGGAACGCTCGTCCGCGCCCCCCGTCGCCAGCTCGATTCCCGCCGCGCTCCGCACCGCAAACACCCGGTCCCGAAGCGCCGTCTTGCGCGCCCGGTCGTAGGGATGCGTGATCAGCACCACCCCACCCTCGCGCTCCGCAAGCTGCTGCACATCGGACAGGGAAGGCCGCTGAAGCGCCTCCACCTGCTTCCACTCCTCCCGGCTGTAGAACGGATCCACAGCCGGCACGATCACCAGAACATCCCCGACCCGCGTCGGAAGCTCCACCCCGAGAAATACCGGGAAGTCGCCGGTCGCGCCGTCCAGGACCGCCTGGGCCACTTCCTGCGACGCCTGACGGTCCGCCACGCAGATCGCATCCAGACCCGCCTGACGCGCGTCGTCAATCGCGCGAGGAAGCGCAAAGCCTCCGGAAACATTGGTGTAGACGTGGAGATCCACCAGCATGAGCGATTGTCCTCGCAGCAGGGTCGTTGACCGGACGGGCCGCCGCGCTGCACCACGCAACGCGGACGTCCCGCCCTCGGCCGGGTGGAGCTATCACGCCCCCCCACGCATGACAACCGTCAACGCCCCGTCCCGACAGGACAGCACCGACGACCGCGACCGCTCCCCCATGCCCGCGACCGTTTCCGCTCCGCCGCGCGCACCGCTCGCCCCCTATCCGCCCTCCTCGCTCCCCCACCCGCCCCCGCCCGGCGTTCGCATCGCGAAGACCGCTCCCGCCTCCACCCGGCGCGTCCCCTTCCCCGGAACGGGCATCCGCGCCCCCCCCTCACCCTCCAGCCACTGCTCCCCCGGCGTGCCGTCCCCGCCCCCCATCGCCCCCGGTGGACCCCGACGACGACGATCGGCGATCACCGTCAGCTCCGCCGGTTCCAGGAACCGCCACGCGCGCTCGAGGCCGTCCCCGCCCGGGTACCGCCCCCGCCCCCCCGTCCCCCGCGCGAGCCCGTAGCGCTCGATCCGCAACGGAAACGCGTGCTCCAGCGCCTCCACAGGCGTGTTCAGCGTGTTCGTCATGTGGACCTGCATCCCGCTCGCCCCCGGACCCGCAGGCCCGCCCCCGTGTCCTCCCCCGTTCGTCTCGTAGTACACGAACGGTCGCGATGCCCCCGCGACGCTCCCGATCAGCACGTTGTTCATGCTCCCGCAGCTCGCCGCCGGGACCCGCGCCGGAAGCAGCTCCCCGAACGCCGCCAGACACACGTCCACCAGGCGCTGGCTCGTCTCCACGTTGCCCGCCGCCACCGCCGCCGGATACACCGCGTCGACCACCGTCCCCGGTGCGGTGCGGATCGTCACCGGACGCATCACCCCGCTGTTGGCCGGCACGTCCGCGCCCACCAGACAGAGCAGCGTGTAGAACACCGCCGACTCCACGATCGCCCGCACCGCGTTCATCGGTCCCTCCACCTGCGGATCCGATCCCCGGAAGTCGAAGTCGACCCGCCCCCCCTCCACCCGCATCACCAGCGCAATGCGCACCGGCGGCCCCTCCCCGAGCGCATCGTCCAGCACGTCCTCCACCCGCGCCTCGCCCGCACCGAGCTCCTCCAGAAACGCCTCCACCCGGCGCGCCGTGTACGCCTGCAACGCTTCCGCCTGCCGCCGGACCACCCCCCCCCCGTACCGGGCGGCGAGCTCCTGCAGGCGCTGGCGACCGAGGCGGTTCGCCGCCCGCTGCGCCGCCAGATCGCCGCGACGCTCGTCCGGCGTGCGACTCTCCGCCAGCAACGACGCCACCACCTCCTCCGTCAGCGCCACCGGCCCCGTGCGCCATCCCTCGTCCTCGATCCGCCGCGACGGCGGCAGCGACCCCGGCGTCAGCCCGCCCACGTCCGCGTGGTGCGCCCGCGTCGCCACGTGGAACAGCTCCCCCCCCTCCCCCGGCAGCGACACCCCCGTCACCAGCGTGATGTCCGGCAGGTGCGTCCCCCCGGCGAACGGATCGTTGACGATCACCGTCTCCCCGTCCCCCGGCGGACACGTCGCGAGCACCGCCTTCACGCACAGCGGCGCCGCCCCCAGATGCACCGGGATGTGCGCCGCCTGTGCCACCATCTCCCCGCGCCCGTCGAAGACCGCACAACTGTGATCCCGACGCTCCTTGATGTTCGGCGAGAACCCCGCGAGCGTCAGGACCTCGCCCATCTCCTCCGCCACCGCCGCAAAGCGGTGACGAAACAGCTCCAGCTCGATCGCCTCGTTCATGAGCGCTCCAGATGCCACGTGCCGTCCGCGAGCGGCCGCGCACGCCACCCCTCCGCCACCCACAACGTCGCCGACAGGTCCGCGACCGCCCGCGGCCCCATCACCTCCTCCGCTCCCGCCGAGCCAGCCGACGGCAGCACCGGCGGCATCTCCCCCTCCGCCCGCACCCGCAGCGTCACCGGCTCCACCGGCGCGTCCAGCACGTACCCGAACCGGACCCGATGGCGCTCCGCAAACGCCGCCGCCGCCTCGCCCGGATCCCCCGCGAACGGCACCTCCAGCTCGAAACTCTGCCCCCGATACCGCAGCTCCAGCCCCACCTGCGCCTCCGATGTCCCCGCAGCACGCGAACACAGGCGCGACAACTCCTCCGCCCGCCGGACGATCTCCGCCTCCGGACGCCCGAGCACCGTCAGGGAGCGCTCCGCGATCGGCGCGCTCTGCAGCATCCCCACCGCGCTCAGCAGCCCCGCACGGGCCGGCACCAGCACCGACGGGCACCCCAGCACGTCGGCGAGCGCACACGCATGGAGCGCCCCCGCCCCCCCCAGCGCACACAGCGGATACCGTCGCGGATCCTCCCCCCGCTCCACGCTGATCCGGCGGATCGCCTGCGCCATCGTCTCGACCGCGATCCGGATCACCCCGATCGCCGTCTCCTCCACGCTCGCCCCGATCCGCACCGCGAGCGCCGACAGCGCACGCCGCGCGCGATCCGCGTCGATCGGGATGTCCCCGCCGAGCAGCGTGTCCGCAGGCAGCCGCCCCAGCACCACGTTCGCGTCCGTCACCGTCGGCAGCTCGCCCCGGCCGTAGCACGCGGGCCCCGGATCCGCTCCGGCACTCCGGGGCCCGACCCGCAACGCCCCCCCGTCATCCACCCACGCGATCGAGCCGCCCCCCGCACCGACCGTGTGAATGTCCAGCATCGGCACATGGATCGCCCAGTCCCCGATCATGCTCCCGTGCCGCACCGGGAGCTCCCCCCGACACAGCGCCACGTCCGTGCTCGTCCCCCCCATGTCGAACGACAACACCCCATCGGGATGGTGCGACCGCGCCACCCCCAGCGCACCCACCACCCCTCCGGCCGGACCCGACAGCGCCGTGTGCACCGGCTGCGCGCGTGCCACCGACACCGGCAGCCGCCCCCCGCTCGACCCCATGATCTCCACCGCCCCCGCCAGCATCTCCACCTCCCCGAGGTAGCGCTCCATCCGCGGCCGGACAAAGGCGTTCGCCACGGTCGTGGAGGCGCGCTCCACCTCGCGGAACACCGGGAGCACCTCCGACGACAGGCTGATCGCGTCCCCCGGCCGGACCCGGGCGATCCGCTCCGCCACCCGACGCTCGTGGTCCGGGTTCGCATACGCGTGCAGCAGGCAGACCGCCCATGAGCATGGCGCGCCCGGAAGCTCCGCCAGCACCGCATCGAGCGCCTCCACATCCAGCGGCTCCACCTCCGCCCCGGTCGCCGTCACCCGCCCCCCGACCCCCACGACCCGCTCCGGCGGCACCAGCACCGGACGGGGCGCGGGCTGCAGCGCGTGCAGGTCCGGACGCGCCTGACGCCCGATCAGGAGCAGGTCCTCGAACCCCCGGTTCACCACCAGCCACGGACGCTCCCCCCGGTTCTCCAGCAGCGCGTTCGTGGCCACCGTGGTCCCGTGGATCAGCGACGCCGCCGCCCGCGCACCGAGACCCTCGATCACCCGCGCCATCCCCTGCGCCACCGCGCGGGCCGGGTTGTCCGGCGTCGAGGGCACCTTGGCCACGGCCACCCGCGCACCCTGCACCGCGACCACGTCGGTGAACGTGCCGCCCGTGTCGACGGCCACACGAAGTTCGGGGGAATCTGCGGCCATGTTGTCCGGACGGAGGGTCAGGGGAAGATGCCACGCTCCGCGTATACCTCATCGAGCCGGCGGATCGCCACCGCGAGGGACGCCGTGCGCGGACTGACGCCGCGCTCCCGCGCGAACGTCCGCATGCGCTGCCACGCATTGCCGAGCATGTACTTGAGGCGGGAGTCCACCTCCGAGAGCAGCCACGTCTCCGACCGACGGTTCTGCACCCACTCGAAGTAGCTCACCACAACACCGCCCGCGTTGGCGAGGATGTCGGGGATGATCTCGATCCCCTTCGACGTCAGCACCGCCTCTCCTTCCGGCGTCGTCGGCCCGTTCGCGCCTTCGGCCACGCACTTGACCTGCAGGAGCTGGGCCTCGTGCCGCCCGATCTGGAACTCCAGCGCCGCCGGGATGAACAGGTCCGCCGCCAGGCCAAAGAACTCGTCCCGCGTGCACGCCTCCGCTCGCCCGTACCCGGACACCCCGCCATGCTCCGCGACCCACGTCGACAACGCCATCGGATCGATCCCCGACGCATTGTGGATCGAGCCCGTGTGATCGTTCACCCCGACCAGAATGGCGCCCGCCCGCGACAGGATCCTCGCCGCATGCGACCCGACGTTGCCGAAGCCCTGCACCGTGAACGTGGCCCCGTCCAGGCTGAAGTTCCGCTCCTCCGCCCACTCGTCGATCGCGTACACCACCCCCTGCCCGGTCGCCTTGTCACGCCCCACCGACCCCCCGGCCGACACCGACTTCCCCGTCACCACGGCCCGCATCGCGTTCTTCTGGTTGACGCTGCTGCCGTTCATGTACGTGTCCATCATCCACACCATCGTCTGCGCGTTGGTGCCCATGTCCGGGGCCGGGATGTCGTACTCCGGGCCGATGTTGTTCCCCAGATCGTGCGTGAACCGCCGCGTCACCCGCTCCAGCTCCGTGCGAGAGTGGTTCCACGGCTTGATCCGGATTCCCCCCTTGGCTCCGCCGAACGGCACCCCGAGCAGCGCGCACTTGTACGTCATCAGCGCGGCCAGCGCCTTGACCTCCTCCTGCGTCACGTGGGGACTGAAGCGCATGCCCCCCTTGTACGGCCCGAGGATGTTGTTGTGCTGGACCCGATAGCCCGTGTACTGACGCCACGCACCGTCATCCATCCGCACCGGGAAGTTCACCACGATCTCGCTCTTCGGCTGCCGCAGGATCAGCCGCACCGCCTCGCTCGGTTCCGCCGCCTCGATCGCCTCCGCGAGATGCTGAAGATGCACCTCGTAGAAGCTCAGGTCCGCCGGCGGAGGCGCGGGCTCCGTCACCACCGGACGCTTCTTCGTCGGCTTCGACGCCGCACCCTCCCCCTTCGCGCCGCCCCCGGACTCCGCCCCGTTTTCCCCTGCCGCCTCGTCTCGTTCCATGCGTTCCTCCTCACTCGTGCAGTCTGCGAGCCACCGGGACCCCGGGCCACCCACGGCCCGGAAGAACCCTCGCTCCATCTTCGGCTGCGGGGTGGTGCGCATGCGCCGGCGTCACGTCAAACGCGGGGTCTGACGCACCGCGACAGCGTGCCGCCGTCAGCCCCGCACCCGAAAGCGCAGGGACGGCCCCGGACGAACCTCCACCGGAAGGCCCTCGCCGTCCAGCCACAGGCCGTCCAGCGCAAACCGCCCCGCGCGTTCCACGGTCAGCATCCCCAGCCGCACCGACTCCAGCGGCGCCCCCCCGAGCAACGTCGAAAGCTCCCCCAGACGCACCTCCGAGAGCCACGCCCGAACGGCGCCCTCCCCCCCCTCGTCCCGACCCAGCCAGCGGGCCACCGCACCGGGGAGCCCCAGCGACGACACCACCAGCAACCGGGCATCCTCCGCAATGGGCGCGCCGTCCAGCATCAGCCCCCCGGGCGCAGGAATGTCCTCCGCGGGCTGCAGCGCTGCCCGAGCCCCCCGCAGGAATCCCACGAGCGAGATTCCCCCCTGCTCCACCTCCGCCATCAGCGGGGCCGCCGCCCCGAACCCCACGGAGAAGCCGTGCCGTGGACCCGGACACGCCGCCGCGTCCACACGCACCAGGGGAATCACCCGCTCCCCCCCTCCCTCCAGGGCCAGACGCTCGGACCGCCGCATCGGCAGGCCCAGAGAGGCGCACAGTGCGTCGGGCGCCTCCGGCCCCGCGTAGCGCCACACGGGCGCGCCCGCGTCGACCCCCTGCGCGTCGAGGGCGTCCACCACCTCGCCCACCAGCGCGCTGCCCCCCGCACACACGATCTCCTCGACTGCGGCGAGATCCCCGACATCGGCGAGCTGGCGCTCGAGGCCGCGCACCGTTCCCTCGCGGTCCGCCTCCCGCCGCACCCGGATCACCGTCGCTCCGGCCGGAGCCTCCGGCCCGTTCTCCTCGATCAGCCACAGTCGATGCATTCGCCCTTGCTCCTTTCGGTCACGGTTCCGCGGGCGATCGACCGCGGACTGCACAACGCGAACGCCCCCGCGGGAAGAACCGACGGGGGCGCAGACACCGGGAGGGGGAGGCCGGTCCTCCCCCTGGATCTTCTCAGTTCGCCAGCGCCTCGTCGAGCGCGCTGCGAAGCTGGTCGGCGGGGATGGCGCCCCCGATCTGACGTCCGTTCAGGAAGAGGGCCGGGGTGCCCCGCACGCCCGCGCGCTGTCCCTGGGCACGGTGGGCGGTGATCGTGTTCGCGTGGGCGTTGGACTCCATGTCCCGGCGGAACTGGTCCATGTTGAGGCCGAGTTGCTCGGCGAACTGCTCGAAGGAGCCCTCGTTGAGGGAGCGCTGGTTCTCGTAGATGAGGTTCTTGAACTCCCAGAACTGGCCCTGGGCGTTGGCGGCGAGGGCGGCCTCGGCGGCGGTCTGCGAGATCGGCCACCGGCCGAGCGGGAACTGCATGGACACGAACCGGACCCGGTCGTCGTAGTCGGGCATCACCTCGTTGAGCGTCGTGGAGAGTCGTCCACAGAAGCCGCAGTTGAAGTCGGAGAACTCGACCACGGTGACCGCCGCGTCGGCCGGGCCACGGGCGGGCGCGCCCTCGGTGTTGAACTCCACCGGCTGCGCGGGCTGAGCGGGCTCGGCGGGCCGGGCCGGGGCGTCCCCCCCCACCATGCGCACCGACGTGTCGGCGCGGGCCATGAGCGTCTCGTAGACGGCGCCGGGGGCGGTTCCCTCGTTCACGAGGCCCCGCGCGACCTCGATCTCGCGGTCGATGATGGTCCGGAAACCCTCTTCGGGCTGCGCGCCCACGAGGCGGTAGCCGTTGATGAAGAAGTGGGGCGTGCCGCGGGCCTGGAGCCGATCGGCGAGCTGCGTGTCGGCACGCAGCCGGGCGGTCGTGGCGTCCGAGGTCATGTCGGTGCGGAACTGGTCCATGTTGAGGCCGAGTTCCTCGGCGAGCCGCTCGAAGAGGGGCTGACCCTGGCCGAGCTGGCCCTGGTTGTCGAAGAGGAGCGCATGATACTCCCAGAACTGGCCCTGGTTCTGCGCAGCGATGGCGGCGCGCGCGGCGGGCTCGGACTGCTGCTGGAAGTCGAGCGGGCGGTGCTTGAAGACGATGCGCAGATCATCGCCGTAGCGCTCCTGCAGCGCGTCGAGGGTCGGGCGGACCCGGTTGCAGAACGGGCACTGGTACGAGGAGAACTCCACGATCGTCACGAGGGCGTTCGCCCCTCCCTTGGAGGCGCTGTCGCCGATCGGCACCTGAAGCTGCTGGGCGGGATCGGGCTGGGGTGGGCGCTGCTGCGCTTCCGGCTCCGCCCCTCCCTCGCGGAGGTTCTCGTCCAGCCGAGCGCCGAAGGCCGCGCCGACCGACATGCCGTCGTCCATCAGGGCGCGGGTGGCCTCGACCTCCTCGCGAATCACCGACGCAAAGTTGTCGAACGGCTGCGCACCGCGCACGCTGCGGCCGTTGATGAGGAAGTTCGGCGTCCCCCGGATGCCGAAGCGCTGGGCCACGGCGAGGTCGGCGTCCACGCGCTCGTTGGTCCAGTCCGCGTTGCGGTCCTCGTTGAACCGGTCCATGTCGAGGCCGATCTGCTCGGCCCAGGCAACGAAGTTGGCCTCGTTGAGCGACTGCTGGTTGTTCAGGATGAGCTCGCTGTACTCCCAGAACTTGTCCTGGGCCTGCGCGGCGATCGCCGCCCGCGCGGCCGGCCGGCTCTGCTGCTGGTTCGGCAGCGGGTGGTGCAGGAAGATGAACCGGACGTCATCCCCGAACTCCTCGGCGATCTGGTTGAGCGTCGGCTGGACGCGCCCGCAGAACGGGCACTGGTAGGACGAGAACTCCACGATCGTGACCGGGGCGCTGGGGTTGCCCTTGAGCGCAGCGTCCGAAAGTCCGAGCCGATCATCGGCGTCGAAGAGCTCCTCGGCGGCGGCCTCCTGCGGCTGGACCGCCTCGGCCCGATCGCGAACCTCGCCGCGCTGGCAACCCGCCACGAGCACGGATGCTGCCAGAAGCGCCAGAATGGCGACGCCTGTCGATAGCCTCTGCATATTGACCTCTCTCTCTTGTCAGGGGACGGCCGTGGGGCAGCAGGCCCGCACGACCCCAGGTGCGATGTGGGGGCCAACGCGTCGGTTGACGCGCCGCATTCCCGAGGCGCCGGCGACGCTAGCCGCTGCATCCCCGGTGTGCAAGCCCCCGACTTCCGTCGCCCACCCCGCGAGCGCTACGCCCCCCCCGGGCCCGAACCCTCGTTGCGACGATGGCGAACATCGCGGCCATGCACGAGGAAGATCACGCCCTCGGCGATGTTCGTGGCATGATCGGCCACGCGCTCCAGATCCTTCACGATGAAGAGCAGGCGAAGCGCCGCCGGCACCAGCTCCGGGCTCTGCATCATCGCTCGCTCCAGCTCGGCCAGCAGCGCCCAGTGCATCCCGTCGACCTCGTCGTCCCGCCGAAGGACGTCCCAGGCCAGATCCACGTCCCGCTCCACGAATGCGTCGAGCGCGCTCGCCATCATCTGCCGCACCCGACGGCCCATGGCCGGCAGCGTCGACACCGGGACCACGTGCTCGCGACGACTGAGCTGGCCGGCCCGGCGCGCCACGTTCTTCGCCAGATCCCCCACGCGCTCCAGATCCGTCGCCAGGCGCATCGCCATCGTCACGAAGCGCAGGTCACTCGCCACAGGCTGGTGCAACGCGAGGAGCCGAATGCACTGCTCCCCGATCTCCCGCTCGAGACGGTTGATCTCGACGTCGATCGTCCGGGAACGCTCCGCCAGGGACTCGTCTCCCTCGTGGAGGGCCTCCAGAGCCGTCGCCAGCCCCTCCTCCGACAGCCCGCCCATTTCCAGGACCGCCTGACGAAGGTCCTGCAGCGCGTCGGCGTACCGAGACCCGGTATGTGCATTGATCGCCATCTGACCTCAGGCTCCACAATCCCCACCACGGTGCAGTCTAGCCGCCCCCTGTGACAGCCTCATGACGGTTGATCGGACTCTCCGCGCACCGGAGACGACTCCGGCAGCCGTACCGTGAACGTCGAACCCTGTCCAAGCTCCGATCGCACCTCCACCGTGCCGCCCAGGGCCGTCGCATAGTGCTTCACGATCGAAAGCCCGAGCCCGGTCCCGCCCACGTCCCGGCTGCGACCCTTGTCGATGCGATAGAAGCGCTCGAAGATGCGCGGCAGATGACGCGACTCGATGCCCATCCCGTCATCCTCCACCTCCATCACGTACGTCCCGTCCTCCTCCAGGGCCGCCCGAACCTCGATCCGGCCCCCGGCCGGCGTATACTTGACCGCGTTCTCCAGCAGGTTCCGCACCATGTACTCGATGGCCCTCGCGTCGCTGCGGATCACCTCGGCCGAGTCCTCCACGGCGACCGTCACCCGATGCCCCTTCTCCTCCACCGACTCCCGCAGCGCGGAGAGCACCTCGGAGACCAGCCGCCGCAGCCGCACGTCCTGCTTCACGTCCTCGACCCCGATCGCCTCCACCCGCGCCAGCGCCAGCAGGTCCTCCACGAGCGTCGCCAGCCGTCCGGCGTGGGCGTGGATTCGACCGAGGTTCCGGGCCACGAACGGGGGCAGATCCATGTCCTCCGCCGTCAGCGTCTCCGCCCAGCCACTGATCGCCGCGATCGGCGTGCGGAGCTCGTGCGACACGTTCGCCACGAAGTCCTGCCGCACCCGCTCGAGCTGACGAAGCTGCGTGAGGTCATACAGGGCCAGCACCGCACCCCGGTTCATCCCCTGCTCCTGCAACGGTGCACACGACGCTGCGAGCTGGCGCACCACGCCCCGGCTGACGCTCACCTCCGCCTGCTCGGGTGCCCCCGTGCGGATGGTGCGCTCCACCAGCTCGTTGATCCCCGGATTGCGCGTCATCTCCAGCAGCAGTCGTCCCTCCACGTCGTCCCGGCTCCACACCGCCTCGACCCCGAGCAGGGAGAGCGCCCGCGGATTGGCCAGCAGCACGCGACTCGCGGCGTCCACCACCACGACACCCTCGCTCATCGCGCCCAGAATGGTGATGAGGAGCATCTTGTCCTCTTCCACCTGCTGAAGCTTGTCCCGGAACTGCACCTTCAGCTCCTCGAAGCTCTCCGCCAGGGACCGCAGCTCCCCCATCGGCACCTCCGGGACCTGCACCGCGTAGTTCCCGCGGGCCAGCTCCGCCGCGACGAGACGCAGCCCCGCGATCGGCGCCGTCAGGCGCCGCGACAGCAGCAGGCTCAGAAGCCCCCCCAGCAGCAGAGCCAGCCCGAGGGCCACGAAGAGCGAGGCCCGCAGCCCCTCCAGTCGCGACGCCAGCCGGGCATACGGCAGCGCCACGCGCAGCACCGCCTCCTCGCCCTCCAGCTCCACCCGGCGCGCCGAGTAGGCGAAGGGCTCCTGCACCGTCGCCGACCAGCGTATGGCGTCCCCTCGGCCGGACTGCATGGCCTGCATCACCTCCGGACGCGTCCCGTGGTTCTCCACCGCGTCGACCGGCCCCTCGACGTGCGAGTCCACCCGCACCCTCCCGTCCGCCGTCACGAGGGTCAGCCGGAGATCCGCTTCCTCCCGGAGCCGCTGCACCTCGTGCGCCAGCCGCTCCATATCGCCGAGATGCGGCTCCAGCGCATGGCTGGCCACATCCGCCACCTTGCGCAGCTCCGTCAGCACGGCCTCGTCCACCGTGCGCTCGAGCAGCAGAAACGTCACCACCGGCGGCCCGGCGGTCAGCAGGATCAGCGCGAGATAGCTGGCGAACAGACGCCAGCGCAGCCGCTGGTACCGCGGCAGCTCGCGCGCCGGATCGTATCGCTTCACCATCCTGACTCCCCGTCCGACCCGATCCCGGCCCGAGCCGACCCGCGGCCACCAGACCGCGGCGCGCACCGCCCGGCCCGTCGACAGGCGGCACCTCGGACCGAGGTGCCGTGGACCACAGGACAATCCGCCCCGTCAAGCCATCCTCAGCCCGCGTCCTCCGGGCGCTCGCTGAAGCGATACCCGACCCCCCGCACGGTCTCGATGTACTGGCCCGCCCCGAGCAGCTTCTCCCGCAGGCGCTTCACGTGGGTATCCACCGTCCGGGTCGTGACCTCCACATCGATCCCCCACACGTCATCGAGGAGACGCTCCCGCGACTGCACCCGCCCTCGTCGACGGATGAACGTGCTCAGCAGCCGGAACTCCAGCGCCGTGAGCTGGACCTCCTCCTCCCCCACCCACACCCGGTGACGCCCCTGATCGACCTTGATGTCGCCGAAGTGAAGCACCGCATCCTTCGCCGGCTCCTCCACCGACGGACGCGCCATCCGCTTCAGCATCGCCTTCACCCGGAGCACCAGCTCCCGCGGCGAGAACGGCTTCACCACGTAGTCCTCCGCCCCCAGCTCGAACCCGACCACACGGTCGATCTCCTCGCCACGGGCCGTGACCATGATGATGGGGATGTCGCGGGTGCGCGCGTCCGACTTCAGCGTGCGACACACCTCCGTCCCCTGTACATCGGGAAGCATCAGGTCCAGAAGGATCAGGCTCGGCAGCTCCGCCCGCGCCAGCTCCATCGCGTCCGCCCCGTTGGCAGCCGTGAGCACCCTGAACCCGGCCTTCTCGAGATTGAACTCGACCATCTCGAGCAGATCCGGCTCGTCATCCACGATCAGCACGCTCTCGGTCATCTCGACTCCATGGTACCTCTCCACGGACCGGGAACCCATTCCCGTTCCTGCAGGGCAGACTGAATCGTACGCATGACAACGACGTGACGCCCCGGCGGATTTTGGCCGCCGATCGGAACATCCCGATCAGCGGATGGCCAGGCCCCGGTACACGATGGACCGGAGGCGTTCCTCCGACACGTCCGAGGTGAAGGTGTACCCCAGTCCACCCCGCTGCACCATCACCACGTTGTAGCCACTCGAGTTGTCGATGAGGAGCCCGTCCGTCGCGGATGCCCAGCCGGGCAGGGGGAACTCCCGCGCATCGAAGACCATCACGGTGAGCTTTCGCCCGTCGACCTCGTACACGATGTGGGCAGAGGGCTGCGCATCGATGTGGCTCAGCCGCGCCCCGAGGAGGTTCCCCTCCCGCCCGATCTCCGGAACATCCACCTCGTAGGGAAGCTTGCCGTCGAACCAGGCCCGCACCGTGTCGGCCACGGGGCCCGTGACCTCCACCGGAATCTCGCGACGATGCCAGGCGACGGCCTGCGCGATGACCGGCGACCCCACCGCCGTCATGCCCGCCACCTCACCACGGGCCTCCTCCGACGACTCCCCTGCACCGTCCGACAGCACCAGGATCCCCAGCGCCAGGCCGAGGGCCACCCCACCGCCCACCGCCCCCCGGACGACCAGCCGCCGACGGGCGCGACGGCGCTCGTGGCTCGCGCGAGCGCGAACGCCCTCCCGCAGCCGGCTCTTCAGCGACGAGGGCGCCGCCAGCGAGCCCGACAGCGAGCGAAGACGCTCCTTCGTCTCCCGACGCGACTCCAGTCGATCACGGCAAGCGCCGCAGCGGCCCAGGTGATCTTCGAACTCGACCATGCCCACACCGTCGAGCTCGCCGTCCAGATAGAGGTCCACGCTCTCCCGCACGGTCTCGCAATCGAGGCGATTCATGGGGGACCTCCCGGTCATCCGACTGCACGGCGCTGGAGCGGGAAGGCGATCGTCTCGCCCCGATCGGACTCGATCTGCTCCCGGTAGTCCTCGCTCACCTCGTTCACCACGCCCTCCTCGAGCGCGTACTCCACGAGCTGCGATCTCAAAAGACGACGGCCCCGATACAGCCGGCTCATCACCGTCCCGATCGGGCACTCCAGGATCTCGGCGCACTCCCTGTACGAGAAGTCGTGCACATCCACGAGGATCACCACCATCCGGAAGTCGATCGGCAATCCCATCAGCGCCTCGCTGACCTCGTCGCCGAACAGCCGCTCCACCGCGTCCCGGGCCTCCTCCTCGCGGGGCTCGAGCTCGAGCGGCGGCCGGGCCGCCACCCGCTCCGCGAGCGGGCGCGCATCCTCGTCCGTGAACACCAGCTTCTCGCGCTGGCGCTTGCGGTACTTGTTGATGAACGTGTTCGTCAGGATCCGGAACAGCCACGCCTTGCAATTCGTCCCCGGCTCGTACTTCTCGAAGTGCGTGTAAGCCTTGAGCAGCGCGTCCTGGACCAGATCCTCGGCGTCCCGGGGGCTCCGCGTGAACCGCATGGCCGCCCCGTACAGGGCGTCCGCATGCGGCATCGCCTCCTCTTCGAAGATGGCGTCGATGTCTCGGCGGCGTCGGCGTCCCAGCATGAAGTCCTCGTCTGTCGTCAGGTCGAAGTGAAGGCGCCCGCGGACGTTCACAACCACTCCGGAGCAGGGCTCCGCGAGGTTCAACGAGCGACGCGAGGGCTCTATTCCCTCCGGAACGCGATCCACATTCCCTCCGGAACGCGATCAACGGCAGCGCGCCGGCCGGACCAGCACGGTGCGCCTTGAGGATAGCGACGATCGGGCCCTCGCGCCAGCGCGCGCCGAGGTTACGGGCTCCATCTGCGAAAGGCGGCGCGAATTTCTCGAGGAAGGCCGGCAGGAGGGTCGGCAGGAGGGTCGGCAGGAACGGCTTGCCCTGGCTGCGCGGCTCGCACCGAACCGGCTCTCTGAGCTGCGCGGCATCGAGGATCTCGAGGCCCTCGAGCACGCGGTGGAAGCAGCGATTCGCGAGAGCTCCGGTCGGTAGGCTTCGCGCTGCGCTGCATCTCGCGGCCGGCGTGTCCCGTTTGCGACATCCATTCGACGTGCCGCGTATGGCCATGCGGGTTACCGCCGCTTGTGACGGCGACGGGTGACCACCCGATCCTGACCGAGCCGTCACCCGGGTTCAGGCGCGGCCGAGCACGCTGTCGAGGCTGCGGTACGGGAGCTCGAGGTCGCGGGCCACCGCCTCGTAGGTCACGAATCCGCCACAGGTGTTGACGCCGAGGGCGAGCGGACGGCTCGCTGCGGTGGCCTCGGCCAGCCCGAGGCCCGCGAGAGCGCGCGCATGGCCGAGGGTCGTGTTGGTCAGGCCGTAGGTGCTCGTGCGCGCTACGGCGCCGGGCATGTTCGCGACGCAGTAGTGCACGACGTCGTCGACGATGTAGGTGGGGTTCTCGTGGGTGGTGGGGCGGCAGGTCTCGATGCATCCCCCCTGATCGACGCTCACGTCGACCACCACGGCCCCGGGGAGCATCTGCTTGAGGTCCTGCTCACGGACGAGCCGGGGAGCGCGCGCACCGGTGATCAGCACGGCCCCGACCACGAGGTCCGCGTCGACGATCGCCTCGAGGATCGACTGGGGCGTGGAGTAGACGGTCTGGAGGCGGTTGCCGAAGACGTCGTCGAGGTACCGCAGACGCTGGAGGTTGACGTCGCAGATGGTGACGCGGGCGCCGAGGCCCATGGCCATCTTCGCCGCCTCCGTGCCGACGGTCCCGCCGCCGAGGATGACGACCTTGCCCTGCTGCACGCCGGGGATGCCACCGAGCAGGACCCCGCGACCGCCGGCCTCCTTCTCCAGGCAGCGTGCGCCGACCTGGATGGACATGCGGCCGGCGACCTCGCTCATCGGGCGGAGCAGGGGCAGCGAGCCGTCCGGGAGTTCGATGGTCTCGTACGCCACGGCGGTCACCTCGCGCTCGAGGAGCGCCTTCGCCAGCTCGGGCACGGCCGCAAGGTGGAAGAAGGTGTAGATGAGCTGCCCCTGACGCATGCGGGGGTACTCCTCGGCGATCGGCTCCTTGACCTTGATGATCATGTCCGCCGCGCCCCAGGTCTCGTCCGCGTCGGGCGCCAGCCGGCAGCCGACGGCTTCGTAGGCCTCGTCGGGGATGCCGCACCCGGCCCCGGCGCCCTGCTGCACGATCACCTCGTGTCCGTCCCGGATGAGCAGCTGTGCACCGCCGGGCACCAGGCCGACGCGGTACTCGTGGTTCTTCACTTCAGCGGGAACACCGATCTTCATGATGGCTCCAGGGTCGCTCGCCGTCCGCCCGCGTGGAGGGCGGCGGCCGGATGCCTCGCGGGCAGGGTTCTCGGGCCGGGCGGACCCGGCCGCGCGCCCCTTACCAACCGCACCGCGGGCAGGCAAGCGCACCGCCGGTCGAGGCCCGTGTCGCGGCGCGCCACGGGGGCCCGCACCTGCTGGCCACGTTCGAGGAAGCACGGTCGGCGCTGTCGAGGCCCGTGTCGTGGCGGACCGACGCGGGGCTCCCGCCGGGAGTCGACGGCATGGGGCTGGCGGCCGCGGGGACGAGCGGCGCCCGCACCGCGCGACGGTAGCGGGCGGGGCGGAGAGCTGCAGCGACCGTGCGCTCGGAGGGGCGGAGGGCTAGAGCGGCCGTGCGCTCGGAGGGGCGGAGGCGCGGCCATCCAGCGCTGCGGGCGACGGCGGGGGATGGCGGCTGATGCGGCGCTGCCGGAGCTGGTGGCGGGCGGCGCGATGCGCGTCGTCGTCGATGACCCCGGCCCGGTGCAGGTTGTGCAGGATGTTGCGCATCTTCTCCCACCGGCACTCCGGCAGCTCGCCGGCGGCGTAGGCGCGGCCGAAGCGCTCCGGTGCGGGGAGGATCGCTGCGAGGAACGTGCCCTCGAGGAGGGCGAGTTCGGGGGCGCTTCGCCCGAACCACATCCTCGCGGCATCCTCCACCCCGTGCACACCGGGACCGAGGTGGGCCATGTTCAGGTAGATCTCGAGGATCCGGGTCTTGGAGAGCGCCGCCTCGAGCTCGCGGGTGAGGAGCAGCTCCTCGATCTTCCGGTCCAGCGTCCGCCGGCTGTCGGTGTAGAGGTTCTTCACGACCTGCTGCGAGATCGTGCTGCCCCCGCGGACCACGCTGCCCGCCTCGAGGTTGGCCTTGATCGCCGCCCCCAGGGCCCGCACGTCGAAGCCCTCGTGCATCAGGAACCGGTCGTCCTCCGCGGCCATGACGATCCGCGCGAGACGGGGCCACTCCGAGCCACCGAGGGAGAACCAGGAGCTACCGGTCGCGTCCAGCCGGAGCGGCTCTCCGGCTGCGGACACCATCCGTGCTTCGAAGGGGCCCGCGAAGTGGGAGGGCGCCGTCAGCGGGCCGAAGTCGACCACCCGGAGGTCCTCGTCGAGGACCTGGACGTCGAAGGTCGCCGGTTCGTCGGTGCCGGGGGCCACGTCGAGCGAAGCGTTCACGCCGACGGTACCTTCGAACCGCATCGCCTGGAGCCGCTCTGCGAACCCGATCGGAAGCGACCGGCGAACGCGCTCGGCCTCCACCGGCGCCAGCTCCATCGTCGCCGTCCAGCGGGTCCCGGTCTCCATCGTCTCGCGGCCGAAGCCCAGGCGGATCGGGATCTCGCCGACGACGACCCACGCGTCCTCGGCCGAGACCCGTCCTCCCGCGTCCTCGCCGAGGATGCGGCCCGACCACTCGAGGCGCACGTCGGAGAGCGGCCCCGGCGCGAGGGGTGGTGCGTGCAGGCGGCCGTCCAGCAGGAGGCCCCGGGCGCTGGCCCACCAGGCCCCGTCCGACCGCTGCCAGGCCAGCGCGCCGTCGAGCAGCCCCCCCTCGATACGGATCCCGCCGGGCAGGTGCAGAAGCGGGCTGAAGGACTCGAGGGAGACGTGGCCGGCGAGCAGCTCCACCTGCGTGGGTTCGTGGGCCTCGTCGAAGGTCACGGTGCCCTCGAGCAGGCGGTCGAACTCGTCGAGGATTCCGAACGCCAGGGTGCCCCCGCCCTCGTCCCAGGGCGTGACGAGGCGCACCTCCGGGATCCGCATCAGGCGGGCCGGCTGGGCGCCGGCCGGGCCGGCGGGGCCGAGGGCGCGCACACGCGCCTCCGTGACGAGGACCTCGAGCCCGTGGGGGCGCACGCCGAACCGCAGCTCGTGGAGCCAGACGGCGTCGATCACCCCGCCGGTCGGGCCGGCCGGAGCGAGCCCGAGCGACCGCCCCCGGACGGGCTGGACGACGAGATCCGCGGGTGCCTCGAACCGGACCGCGCCGAGCATGAGGTCGGCGCTGGCCGGCGGCCGCCATCGGGCGGGCAGGAGCAGTGCGAGGTCGTTGTCCTGGACGAGGCGGACTTCCAGGCTCCGGTCATCGCCATCGCCGAGCCGGCCGCGAAGCAGCGCGCGGCCGAGGCCCTCCACGCGCACCATCCCGGTCACGTCCCTCCGCGCCACCGGGGGCGAGCCGCTGGCGAACCGCCGTGGGGGGCGCGAGGGCGGAGCGAGCCAGAGCTCCTCGATGCGGATGCCGACCGCGGGCAGGAGACCGGACGGGTCGTCGAGGGTCACGAAGCCCCCCTGCACGCGCACCTCCGGCCAGCGGTCCAGGGCACCGGCCGCGGTGCGCGCCTGGTCATCGCCGCCACCGGGCGACGCGGCGACGGCGAGTTCCCGGCGCGAGCGGAACCAGGCCAGGTCCCCGCCGGAGACGACGTCGACGGACAGCACGACCTCGGGCGCGTCGAGCCGCAGCGCCAGACCCTCGCGCCACGAGAGCCCGCTGCGCACGGCGGACAGGCTCCGGTGCGGCGCCCACCGGAGGCGAACTTCGGGCACGTGGACGGCCGGCACCATGCGCCGGTTCGCCTCGTCCCCGGGGCGCAGCTCGACGCCGGAGACGACGATGTCCAGCGGCCAGCCCATCCGCACGCCGGCCACGTCGACCTCGATCCCCAGCGCGGCGCCCCGGGCCTCGACCAGGGGCACCACCACGACACGCATCGCGAGGGGGTGCAGCGCGAACAGCGCCAGCACGGCGGCGAGGATCATCCCGCGCCGTGCGTTGGCGGACAGGCCGGACGACGTCGTGGCCGAGCCAACGACGCCGGTTGTGTCACGGGAGCATTTCTGCATACTGGCGACCCTTGGGTGCTGCGGGTGCAGGCACCGAGTCCACGGGCTACAGGCGCGTCCCAGATGGGTCAAAAAATCGCTGCGTTCGCATTTCTATCCGCACTCTTCGCCGGTTGCGCCACGGGCCCGGCGCCCGTCGTCAATGCGGGCTCGTCCGACCCCGGGCGCTCCGCCCCTCCCGTGGCCCTGCTCCCCGACCGGACGCACATCCCGGCGTGGGAGTTCGGGCTGTGCGAGACGGATGCGGACTGCGTGCCGGGTGGTTGCACCGGCGGCCTGTGCGCTCCGGCCGAGACCGCCGCGGTCTGCAGCGTGACCGAGGTCGGCATGTGCCTGGCCACGGTCCCGTCCGGCCAGTGCGGCTGCGTCGAGGGATCGTGCCGATGGACCCGGAGCATCGAGGTGATGCAGTGCGCCGGTCTCGCCGCGCCGCGCCCCCAGACGCAGCCCTTCCTCGGCTTCGACCGGCGATCCCCCTACCCCTCCTCGCAGCACCATCGCTGAAGCGGAACCCGATCAGCGGGGCGGGTCTCGTTCGGGGATGTCCCTACCGTCCTCCGCACCGCGCGAAAGCGGTGCACGGTCGCCGGGGCGGAGACTCGGCCGGAGGCATGCCTCTCGCCATCCGCACAGCGCGAACGGGGCGCCCGATCACGGTGTCGCGGGTCCGTTCGGGGACGATCCGCCGTCCATCAGCACCGAGAGGTCCATGGCGCCTTCGGCCCGCCCGACCACCGCGGCGGCGCACGCGTCGCCCCAGACGTTGACGCTGGTGCGCATCATGTCGAGCAGGCGGTCCACGGCCACGATCAGCCCGATGCCCTCGAGGGGGATGCCGACCGCCTGGAAGACGATGACCATGGTGACGAGGCCGGCGCCGGGCACCCCGGCGGCACCGATGGCGGCCAGCGTGGCGGTGAGGAAGACGACGACCTGCTGGCCGAGGGTCAGGTCGATGCCGAAGGCCTGGGCCACGAAGACGGCGGCGATGGCCTGATACAGGGCGGTCCCGTCCATGTTCACCGTGGCGCCGATCGGCAGCACGAAGCTGTGGACGCGGCGCTCGACCCCTGCCCGCTTCTCGATGGACTCCATGGTGACGGGCAGCGTGGCTGCGGAGCTCGCGGTGGAGAAGGCGGTGAGCAGGGCGGGCGCCATCGCGCGGGCGAAGGGGCGGGGCGGCACCCTGCCCAGGAGGTGCAGCAGGAGGGGCAGACCGAGCAGTCCGTGGACGGCGAGCGCGAAGGCCACTGTCAGGAAGTACCCGACGAGCGAGAGCAGCACCCCGATGCCGGTGTCGAGCACCACGAGGGCGATCAGCGCAAACACGCCGTAGGGGGTCAGGCGGATGACCCAGTCGGTGATGCGGAAGGTGACGGCGTGCAGGGCCTCCATGAGGTCGTGCAGGGGGCGGGCCTTCGGGCCGACGGCGGAGATGGCGAGGCCGACGAGCACACCGACGAAGATGACGCTGAGGAGATCGAAGGTCTCGACCATCGAGGCGAACGGGTTCTCCGGGACGATGCGCAGGAGGATGTCGAGCAGGGGTTCGGGCTCGATGGTGGGCGCGTTGGCGGCGGCGAGATCGGCGCCGCGTCCGGGCCGGGTGATCCGGATGGCGAGCAGGCCCGTGAGGACGGCGAGGGAGGTGGAGAGCAGGTAGAAGCCGAGGGTTCTTCCGCCGATGCGCCCGACGGCCCGGACGTTGAGGGAGGCGATGCCGACGACGATCGACGTGAGCACGAGGGGCACGACGATCATCTTGAGCAGTCGCAGGAAGAGTTCCCCGACGAACTGGATGGGGGCGACGATCGCGGGATGGGCCTCGATGCCGGTTGCGCGGGCGAGCCCACCGAGTCCGAGTGCGAGGGCCATGGCGATGGCGATCTGTCCGTGGAGGGGCAGACGGCGCCGGTCCCGGTCCCCGGTCTTCTCGCGGGTCAAGGTGTGCGGTCCTCGATCCGGACGCCGAGGCGATCGAGGACGTCCACGACGCGGCCGATGCAGTCGGGCTTCACGTGGAAGGCGCGGGGTCCGAGTCGGGCCTCGATGCATCCGTCGAGGTCGGCCACGCGGGCGACGCGCTCGCCGTCCTCGTCGCTCTCGACGAGGAGGACCTTCATGTCATCGATGGTTCCGGTGACCGCCTGTCCGAGGAGCTCCTTGAGGGTGAGCTCCCGCTCGGCGGAGAGGCCGCTGGCGAGGCCGTCGCGGAGCACCTGGACGAGATAGGCGTAGCCGTCGCCTTCGGGGAAGTGCTGGAGGATGGTGTCGGGGTCGATGCGGTGCACCCCGTCGCCCTCGTCGATGGCGAGGCGCTGGAGCCGCGCGAGGGTGCGCAGGTCGGTGCCGCCGATGGGGGCGAGCACGCGCACGTCGTCGACCCAGCGCAGGGTGGGGACGATCGGACCGCAGTAGTCGATGACGCGGGGGGCGTGTGCGGTGAGGGCCCGGTCGAGGGCGTCTCCGTGCCCGCTGGAGACGAAGGTGTGTTCGATGTCGATGCTCTCGATGTCGCCTTCCCGGTCGACGGCGAAGCGCACGCCGGACTGGACGACCTCGGGGTCGGTCTTCTCGCCGGCTGCGATGATGTCTCCGTGCACGAAGACCGTGACGCGCCGGTGGAGTCGCTCCCAGTCGTCGAGGGCGAAGCGGACAGCGGGGGGCACCTCGCGTTCGGAGGATTCCTCGAGGACGCCGATGATCCGCTCGGCGGTATAGCCGCGGGCGTAGGCGTACTGCGCGCTCTCGCCGTCGATGCGGTAGCGCACGACCCGCTCGCTGGTGTCCACGACTTCGGCGAACCGGGAGAGATCGTAGAGCAGGGGCAGCGTGGCCTGGTCGATGAAGCAGGTGAGTTCGAAGCTCGGCTCGACGATGAGGGCGCCGCGGCCGCTCGCCGGTTCGGGGCAGTCGCCGCCGAGCTGGGTGGCGCCGAAGGGGGTGAACCGGGCCCTGCGCTGGCCGTTGGAGCCGGTGCCGAGTTCGACGGCGCCCAGGTGGGGGAGCGCGATGGTGATGAAGGCTTCGATGAACCGGCGCACTTCGGGCTCCCCGCCGTCGCCGTTGGGGAGCGAGGATTCGAGGTAGCCGCGTTCGAGCCCGAAGATGGTTTCGACCGTCTCGTCGATGTCGAACCAGTCGTTGAGGTGCAGTCGTCGGAGGCCGGCCAGCACGGTGCTTCGGCAGCCGGCGAGCGCGGCGCCGTGGCCGCCGTTCTCCGGGAACCCCCCGTGGCCCTGTCCGGTGGCCGGGGCTTCGTCGTCGGTGCTCCACTCGGCGGCGTCGAGTTCGCTCCAGGCGCGCATCTGCTCGAAGGCCCGGAAGAGGAGCGGGACCCGCTGCGCCATCTCCTTCTGGAAGTAGCTGGCGGGGTCCTTTCCGATGCGCAGGGTCTCGCCCTGTCGCCGGATCAGCCCGAGGCCCTCGGCGAGGGACAGCAGGAAGATCATCACGTCCCAGCCGTCCGCGCGGAGGGGATCGGGGGTCGTGTCCGGCCGGTCGCTGCCGATGGGACGATCGATGATCCAGGGGGCGAGCGCCTTGAGGTCGGATCGGTGCGGGCTGCCGTCGCGGTTGAGCCGGATGGCGTGGCGCTCGATGAACTTGCACAGGCTCAGGAGGTTGAACTCCACCACCAGGGGCCGCCGGCGCAGCGTCGGGGTGGTTTCGTCGGTCACCCCCTCGACCACCTCGCGCCGCTCGGGCGGATCACCGGCCAGCTCCCCGAATCCCGGTGTCACCTGCAGCCACTGCTGCATGATCCCGTTCTCCAGCGCGTGCTCGAGGGCCACCGGCTCCCGGGCCTGTGTGTTGCCGACGATCACGAGACCCTGATCGACCAGCGGCATGATCAGGTCCTCGAACCCGTCGTAGCCGTGCAGCACCCAGCGCTTCTTCAGCCGATCGCCGCGCAGGCGGCGGCCGATCTGGTGGGCGAAGGCGAGGAGCTGGCGCTCCTGCTCACTGAGCGCCGCCACGATGCGCGAACGCACCTTCCGGTCGCCGAACAGCCCGGCCAGGGCCTCGTACGGATCCCCATCCAGCCCGTGAGCGGAGGCCAGCCGTCCGAGGGAGGCTTCGCCGTACACCGATCGCAGCACGTCGGCCGCATTGCTCATGATTCCTCCCCGTCGTCCGCGATCGCGCCTTCCTCGGCCTCCCCGCTGCCGGGAGGCGCACCCACCAGCCGCGGGAACTGTCCCGTGGCGCGAAGGCGCGAGAGCACCTCGTCCAGATGCGAGGACGGCAACGCGATGTGCCGCTCCCCGATCCGGACCAGCTCCGCCTCCACGTCCGCCAGGTGGTGCAGGGTCTCCTGGAGCGTCGCCGAGGTGTCACAGGCGATGATCGACAGGTTCCGGTGAATGATGGCTCCCGGCGTGGTTCTGCTCAAGGTGCGACCTCCGAAACGGTCCGGTCCCGTATCCAGCCCGCAGGAGTGCCCAGCACCCCCGTCCCGCCCGGTTCGAACCGCCAAATTATCCCGCGATCGCCCTCGCGGTCAACCACGGGTTTCGCTCCCCCCGCACACGGGCCTCCCGCACGGGCTCGGCACCCGCGGGTTCACCCGCACCACGCACGGGCCTCCCCCCTTGACGGCGCAGGCGCTCCGACGTCTCCTGACAAGCCGACGCTCCCTCGCCCCCCCTGCACCATGACGCGCCTCACCCCCCTCCTCGCCTCCCTGATCCTGTTCGCCGGACCGGCCCGTCCCGGACTCGCCGCGGACCACCCGGGACTGCCCGGACAGCAGGGCGACGCCGTTCCCTGCATCTCCGACTACCGCACCCAGGTCGTCATCGACGGATTCCAGACCGACTGGGAGGAAGAGGTCCCGCCCACGCCCCGCGTCACCCGTCTCGTCGCCGGCGAGCCGGAGTACGACTGGACCGGCCCCGCGGACGCCTCCTTCATGCTGTGGTGCAGGGTCGGCGAGAACCACCTCTATTTCGCCGTCGTGGCCCGGGACAACCACATCGTCGCCCCGGACCGCAGACGGGGCGGCGACCGCTTCGCCCTCGTCTTCGCCCCCGACAGCGTGGACGCCACCGCGGCGGACATCCGCATCGTCGAGATCCCCGTCTGGCCGGTCCACGACGGCGGCACCAGCACCCCCGTCTGGCAGAATGGACCCGACCGCGGCCAGCCCGTCCCCGGCGCCCGCGCCGAGGTCTCCTACCGCGAGCACGGCTTCTTCCTGGAGGCCGCCATCCCCCGAAACGTCGCCGGACACACCATGGGCTTCGGCCCCGTCCCCTTCGCCGCCATCCAGCACGACTGGGACCACGACACCGAGCGCGAACGGGAGGTCAGCATCGCCACCGCCCCCTTTCACCCCCGACGGCTCCAGTCCCTCGGCACCCTCCACTTCCCCGACGCCCACCCCCGTATCCCCCACATCGCCGAAGCCCTCCAGCTCACCGCCAACGCCACCCCCGACGCCGAAGCCTGGGCACGGTTCACCGGAGACCCGAGACGAAAGCGCGCCATCGCCCTCGGCCGATTCCTCGTGCTCTACGGGCCGGGACTCCCCTGGGACCTCGTGGAGTTTCCCCTGTCCGCCGCACACCCCGAGCGCATCTCCCGCTTCGAGCACGTTGCCCTCCCCCTCGACCCCGCCGAGTACCTCGTCGTCCAGCACACGGAGACGCACCTCGGCGTCGAGGTCGACATCCTCTCCCTCTTCACCTTCCACACCGACGGCATCGAGCGCGTCCTCCACCAGGAGGTCGCGCGGCGAATCCCCGGAGGCCCCGGCGCCCGGGCCAACGTCACCCTGTCCACCGATCGCGGCAGCGTCGGCCTCCGCGTGCTCGCCCCGGACGACCTCTCCGACGACGACCGCGACCAGCTCGCCCGCGCCCTGCCCGACTCTCCCGGCCCCTGGCAGCCCGTCCCCCTCGGCGAGAACCACGGCCGCTCCGTGCACTGGAGACCGGCCTCCGAGGGCTGGACCGCCCTGCTGCGATGAGCCTCTCCACCCGCGAGTTCCAGCGCGTCCTCGACGCGCACGCCGATGAGCTCGCCGGCGCGCGCATCCAGCGCGTCCGCGCTCCCGATGACCACACGCTCCTGCTCACCCTCCACCGCGCGCCGACCACCCGCGAGTGGCTCGTCTCCCTGCGCTCCCCCCTGTGCCGCGTCCACCCCACCACCCGGCGCCTGGCCAGCACTCCGCAGCCGAGCGCCTTCGTCATGCTCCTGCGCAAGCACCTCACCGGCGCCCGCGTCATCGACGTCGAGCGCCCCACCGACGACCGCTGGATCCGGCTCCACACCCGCCGCGGGGACGAGCGCGCGAGCCTCGTCATCGCCCTCCTCGGCCGGGACGCGACCGTCCTCCTGCTCGACGCGCAGGGACACGTCCTCGGGGACCACGCCGGACGACGTGCCACCGGTGCCCTCCACGTCCCCCCGAGCCCCCCATCCACCCGGGCCGCGCCGGATCACCGCGACCGCTTCCCCGTGCCCGACGCGGCTCTCGCCGAGGCCATCGACGCCCACTACGCCCGGCGTGCCGAGGACATCGAGCGCACGACGGCCATCGATCGGCGGCGCCACGCCCTGCGCCGCGAGCGTCGGCGCGCCGAGCGGCTGCGCGACGCCCTGCTCCGCGATCTCGAGCGCGTCGACGAGGCGCCGGCGCTCCGTCATCGCGCCGACCTCCTCCAGACCGCCCGCGGTCGCGTGCGGCGGGGCGACCGCTCCGTCACCGTGCAGGACTGGGCGCAGCCCGACAGCCCGGAGGTGATCCTGCCGCTCGACCCCGCCCTGGATCTCGAGGCCCAGATCGCGCGCGCCTATCACCAGGCCCGGCGCCTCGAGCGGGGTGCCGACACGGTGCTCCGGCGCCTCGAAGAGGCCGAGGGGCGGGTGGGGACGTTCGCTGGCCTCGAGGAGCAGCTCGCGCGGGTCGAGGACTCCGGCGACTGGGGCGCCCTGCCGGACCTGCTCGGACGGATCGACGAGGCGCTGCCCGGCCGGGCACGGGGCCGGGCGCGGGGTGCCCGCCGGGCCGCCCCGGCTCCCCGCCTGCCGTACATCCGCTATCGGGCCTCCGATGGCACCCCGATCCTCGTGGGTCGGGGGGGGCGGGACAACGACACGCTCACGGTGCAGATCGCCCATGGACACGACCTGTGGCTGCACGCGGAGGACTGGGCGGGTGCGCACGTGGTGATTCGGCGTCCGCGGGGCGCGACGGTTCGTCCCGAGGTCGTCGAGGAGGCGGCGCTGCTGGCCGCGCATCACAGCCGTGGGCGCAGCGACACGGTGGTCGGCGTCCGGGTCACGGAGCGCCGTCATGTGCGCAAGGCGCGCGATCTTCCTCCGGGCCGGGTGCTCGTGGCCGGGGGGCGGACGGTGGAGGTCAGTCCGTCCGGGGATCCTCGGCTTCCGGCCCTTCTGGCTCGGCGCGAGGACGCAGCGGGATGACGGTCAGGCTGCCGTCCTCCTCGAAGAACCACGCGGCGAGGTCCACCCTTCTTCCGAGCAGCCCTCGCTTCAGGTACGGGAGGGCGACGAGGATGCTGCCGAGGACGAGCACGAGCGCGAGCAGGTGCAGCGGCAAGGCGGGCGGGATCGGTGGGATGGCGTCCATGCGGTTCGGGTCTCGTCCCGGGCGGACGCCCCGGGGGCGGGTCGGTCCGGTGTCACTGAGGCGCGGTGATGCGGGTGGTTCCGGACGGTGGGGAGAAGGAGAAGCCTGAGGACGGCAGACCGGCGTTCTGGCGCACCTGTCGGAAGCGGAGCCGGTTGGTGTTGCCCAGGGGGTCGACGACGACGGTCTCGGTGACGGTAGCGGATTCGAGGTGGACGGTGAAGCGGAGTCTTCGGACCTGTGCCTCGCTCTCGCGGGGGACGAGGTCGAGGACGGCGGTGCCGTTGCGTTCCTCGCGCAGGGTGATTTCGAAGTCGCGGCGCAGGTCTCCTTCTCCCATGAGGAAGCGGAGCGCGGTGGGGAGCTGGGAGTCGGCGAGGGACTGGGTGTAGTACTGGTCGAACTCGGGCTCGTAGACCCAGAGGGTCTGCCCGTCGCTGATGAGGAAGCGTTCGGTGGGGGTCTGGTAGTCCCAGCGCATCATGCCGGGTTTCCGGAAGAAGACGCGCCCCTCGGAGGTTCGGGTTTCTCCGAGGGTGGGGTTGTGGAACTCCTGGGTGAAGTTCGCCTGGAAGTCGTCGACGCGCTCGTAGGTGGCCTGGATGGCTGCGACGATGGTGCCGACCCGTTCCTCCTGCTCGCCGGGCGCTTCCGCGATCCGGAGGTCGGGGGTGTCTCGCTCGGCGGTGGGAGCGGGGGTTGTGGGCGCGCGCAGCGAGGCCGGGAGGAGGCTGGCGAAGGGGGAGCCGGCGAGGAGGGTTCGCGGTGGCTCGGCGGGGCCCTGCGCGGTGGCGGGGAGCGCCAGGCTGGCGACGCACAGCGTCGCGGCGAGGCGGGGAAGGATGGCGTGGAGCGGTGAACGGAACATGGTCGCCTCTCGATTCGGGATGGCGGGGCGCCGGTCCGGTTGCCGGCACGCATCAAGACGCGCGGCTGCGCCGGATTATTCGGCGACGGCGTCTTCGCCGGCGCGGTGGGCGATGATCTCGACCTCGCCGTTGTCCTCGTCGTCCTCGTCGATTCCGACCCAATCGGCGCGGACGCGAATGACGCGCCGCGCGTCGGCCTGCTCGACGGTGAAGCGGATGCCTGCGGTCTCGACGACGGCGCCTTCTGCGGCGACCTCGCCCATGACCTTGGAGAGGTATCCACCGAGGGTGTCGAGGTCTTCCTCCTCCGGGAACTCGATGTCGAAGAGTTCACCGACGTCATCGAGGTGCATGCGGGCGTCGAGTCGCCAGGAGCGGTCGCCGAGGGGTTCGGACCAGGCGGGTTCGACGTCGTATTCGTCGAGGATGTCGCCGAAGAACTCCTCGATGATGTCCTCGAGGGTGACGATTCCGGAGAACCCGCCGAATTCGTCGACGACGATGGCCATGTGGATGCGGTTCTCCTGCATTTCGCGGAGGAGCTCGCTGATGGGCTTCGTCTCGGGGACGTAGTTGGCCTGGCGCAGGTATCGGGAGACGTCGAAGGTTTCGCCGCCGCGTCTCTGGCCGACGAACCGGAGGAGGTCCTTGGCGTAGCAGAGGCCCACGATGTTGTCGATGTGCCCTTCGAAGACGGGGACGCGGCTGTGTCCGGCGGCGAGGATGCGTTCGAAGAGGTCGGCCTCGGAGGCGTCGGAGGGCACGGCGACGACGTCGGTTCGGGGGACCATGACCTCGCGTGCGGTGGTGTCGGTGAACTCGAAGACGGAGCGCAGGAGCTTTTCGCGGTCAGCGGAGAGGGAGCCTTCGGTGCGTCCGAGCCGGACGAGGAATTCGATGTCCTCTTCGCGGACGAAGGGTCCGACGCGCTCGAAGGCGTCGCCGGCGAGGATGCGGGTGAGCCGGAGGAAGAGGGAGGCGACGGGGTGGAGGAGGTAGAAGAACGGGAGCAGGAGGAGCATGGCGGGGCCGGCGAGCCGGTCCGCGTGCGTGCGCGCGAGGGTTTTGGGCGTGATCTCGCCGAAGGTGAGGAGCAGGAGGGTCATGACGCCGACGGCGGCGGCGACGGGGTTGATGCCTGCGCCGTGGCTGTCGGGTCCGGCGAGGAGTTCCTGGGCGACGGCGGTGGCGAGCGCGGAGGAGGCGACGTTGAAGATGTTGTTGCCGATCAGGATCGTGGTGAGCACGCGCAGGGGCTCGTCGATCCAGCGCTGGAGGAGCTGGTGTCCGGGTCCGCCCTCTTCGATGAGCCGTCGCGCGTGTGCGGGGGTCAGGCTGGTGAGGGCGGTCTCGGTGCCGCTGAAGAACGCGGAGAACACGAGGCATCCGAGGATGCCCGCGATTCCGGGGAGCGGTGCGTCACCCATGGCCGGCCCCCGAACGAGCGGTGCAGGGCTGGGGAGGTTCGTCGTCTTCTTCGCGGGTCATCGCGGTGCGACAGGGGGTGGTGACGGGTCTTCGGCGGGAGGATGCGGGAGGGTGCCGATGCCGGTGTCCCGGGGCTCGGGGTGTGCCGTGCCCGGCAGTGCTAGACGTGGGGTGAGGCGCCCGTCAAGAGCAAGCCGCCCTGTCCGTTGTGCACCATGCCGCGCCGCGCAAGAAGGTGGGTGCGCATGTCCGTTGACAGGGTCCGGGACGGCAGGCAAGACCTCCGGGCGGAAACGCGCGTACACCGGGCATCCGGGGGCATCGGCGTTCGCTTCGCTCCGTCTCGACCTCGCCCCGACTTCGGGGGGCGCGATCGCGCCTTCCGGCCCCAATCCCTTTCGCGTTCGTTCAGGATACAGGAGAACTTCATGCGGCACTCGACCCTCGTTCGGCTTCTGTCGGTACTGTTCGTCGCGGGCCTCGTGTCCGCGTGTGGTGCGCGCACGACCGCGCTGGTCTCGGATGTGGATGCGGCGACGGCGGCGACGGCCGAGGGCGACTTCGAGGCGCTGGTGCAGGCGGGCTGGGACGCGTGGGCCGAGCGCTCGAGCATCGAGTCGACGCGTGCGGCGATCGCGGCGTGGGAGGAGGCCTCGACGGTGGAGACGCCGGAAGGCGTGAGCCGCCGTGAGGCGCTGTTTCCCGTCCTGCACATGCTGTCGCGGGCCTACTACTGGTATGGGGACTTCCACCTGCAGTACGCCGACGCCGTCGAGAACCGCAACGACCAGCGGCACGCGGCGTACACGCGGGGCATGGAGGTCGGCCGCACGGCGATCGCGCTGAACAACACGGCGTGGACGGAGACGCTGCAGGCCGGAGAGCGCATCCGGGATGCGGCGGCGCACCTGATGATGGACGACATCGACGCGGCCTACTGGTACGCGGTGAACATCTCGCGCTGGGCCCTGATGGAGGGCACGCCGACCATTCTTCGCAACACCCCGGACATCCGCGCGGTGATGGAGCGTGTTCGCGAGCTGGACGAGGACTACTTCTACGGCGCGGCGAACCGCTATTTCGGCGTCTTTCACACGCGCCTTCCGCTCGGGAATCCGGACCGCGACCTTGCGCGTGAGAACTTCGAGCAGGCCATCGAGCGCTTTCCGCAGTACCTCGACAACCGGTACCTGTTCGTGATGGACTGGGCCGCCCCGCGCAATCGCGAGATCGCCGAGGAGCAGCTCCAGGCGATCATGGACTTCGACCTGGACTCGGCGCCGGAGATCCGGCCGGAGAATGAAGCATCGCAGCACAAGGCGCGTCTGGTCCTGGAGGACCTGGACCGCTACTTCCGCTGACGGCTCGCTCCGGGTCACCCGTCCCACCCATCAGCCCTGGAGGCCCCATGGCCCGACGACTCACCCTGTTCACGATCACCACCGCGCTGCTCGCCCTGCTCGCCAGCACCGCCTCCGCCACCGAGACCCGGGACTGCACCCGCGAATCCCCCTGCGTGCTGAAGCTCGGCACGGTGGCCACGGCCGGAACCCCATGGGCCACCCAGCTCGAGGCGCTTCGGGATCGCTTCGAGTCCGCATCGGAAGGCCGCCTGCAGGTGCGCCTCTTCCTCGGGTCCACGGACGGCGAGATCAGCCTCGCGCGCCAGACCGCCGACGGGACGCTGGAGGCGTACGCCGGATCCACCGGAGCCCTCGCGTCCATCGTGCCCGAGATGGGCGTCTTCGAGCTTCCCTACCTGTTCGATGACCTCGCCCAGGCCGACCGGATCATCGACAACCACCTGTTCCGTCCCGTGCAGCGGCTCCTCGCGCGACGCGGGCTCGTGCTCTACATCTTCTCGGAGAACGGTTTCCGGAACTTCGCCACCACCGGCGATCGTCCGGTCCGGACGCCGGAGGATCTCGGCGCCATCCAGATGCGCAGCCAGGAGCTGTGGGTCCACGAGGCGATGTACCGGGCGCTCGGGGGCAACCCGGTCGCCATCCCCGTCGCCGAGACGTCCACCGCCCTGTCCAACGGCAACGTCCAGGGGTTCGACAACACCCCCCTGTACGCCCAGGCGGCCGGATGGCACAGCTTCGTGCGGCAGTGGACCGTCAGCGATCACATCTACCAGCCCGCCCTCATCGTCTACAACAAGGACTGGTTCGACAGCCTTCCGGAGGACATCCAGGAGCTGATCACCAGCAACCGCCGGCAGGAGACCCGCTCCAGCCGGTCCCTCGTCCGGGCCATGAACCCCGCCCTGATGCAGAACTTGCGCGACTTCGGGCTGAACGTGTACACCCTCACCGACGCCGAGCGCGAGGTGTTCCGCGAGCGGACCCGCCCGGTGCACCAACAGTTCCGCGAACGCGTCCGCGGTGGCGGCGACCTCCTCGATCTCATTGAAGCCAACCGCTGAACGCCCCCCCGAGAAGGCTCCCGGCTCGCATGGCCCACTCCCCGCTTGAGACCAGCAGCGACGACGCTCCCCGGCTCGTCTACGAGCGATTCGCAGCCTTCCGCGCCCTGCGCCGTCTCAACCGCGCCATCCACGAGGTCGAACGCACGTTCGTGATCACCGCGCTCATGGTCATGAGCGCGGTCGTCTTCCTCGACGTCTACTTCCGGTTCCTCGTCGCCCAGCGTGGCACCTGGCGCCGGATCGTCACCGACGACGCCGTCTTCCTCGACCTGTGGCCGATCGCCGCGGTCACGATCATCGTCGCCGCGCTCTTCGCCAGCGCGTGGCGCTCCCACCCCCTCGTCGGCCGGATCCCCGGCCTGCAGCGGGCACTGACGGCCCTCGGAGTCGTCGCGACGCTCCTGCTGTCCATGGGGATGCTCTGGCTGCCCAGCTCCGCGATCTGCGCCGGGCTCGCACTCCTCACCTGGGCCTGGCTGCTCGCCCGGGAGGCCAACCGACCCAGGCCCGTCGGATCTCCCGCCCTCGACGCAGGACGGGCAGGACGGCTCGCGGCGATCTCCGCCGGCGGCCTCCTCGGCCTCTACGTTGCCCTGCACGCCCCCGAAGGCTACTCATGGGCGCTGCGCTTCGCCCTCTTCCTCATGCTCTGGATGGCGTTCCTCGGCGCCTCCATGGCGACGTTCGCCAACCGGCACCTCCGCGTCGACGCCATCCGGAAGGCGATCCCCGAGAAGCACCTGCACGCGTTCAACGCCCTGAGCACCCTCGTGGCCGGACTGGTGACCGCCGCGTTCACCTGGCTCGCCATCCTCTACTTCCAGCGGCGCCTGGGTCAGGCCACCACCCCGGGCGAGATCCCCGAGTGGGTCAAGACCCTCGCCATCCCGTTCAGCCTGATGCTGATCACCGCGCGGTTCCACGGCCAGGCCATCGTCCACGCGCTCGAGGCCCTCCTGCTCTCCCGCGAACGACGCACCACCCCGCGCGAGGAGGTGGCGTCATGAACACGCCGGTGCTCCTCGGCCTGCTCGGCATCCTGCTTGTCGCCATCGGAACGGCCCAGCCGCTCTACGTCCTGATCGGCGGCGTCGCTGCCTTCCTCCTGCTCGCCACCGGCGTGTTCAGCCAGTTCCAGGATCTGACGACCATCATCGAGATGACGCTCAGCCTGGCCGAGAAGGAAGTGCTCCTCGCCATCCCCTTCTTCGTCATCGCCGGCGCCATCATGAGCGAAGGCGACATCGCCCGACGGCTCATCAACGTCGCGCGCGAGGCCTTCTGCTGGCTCCCCGGCGGTCTCGCGGTCAGCGCCGTCTTCGCCTGCATCTTCTTCGCCGCCATCAGCGGTTCTTCCCCGGTCACCGTGATCGCCATCGGCACCATCATGGTGCCCGCCATGCTGCGGGAGGGCTACCCCAAACGCTTCTCCTTCGGGCTGGTCACGGCCGCGGGCTCCCTCGGCATCCTGATCCCGCCCTCCATCCCGATGATCGTCTACGAGATCATCGATCCCACCCGCCTGGCGGACCCGCCCAACTACACCATCGCCAGCCCGGACCGTCCGCTCGGTCTCATCGACCTGTTCCTCGCAGGCCTTGGACCGGGCCTCCTCATCGGCCTCATCTTCGCCGGTTACTCCATCATCGTGGGGAGACGCGCCGGCACGGCCACCCGCCCGGTCGACCTCGGCCGGCTGTACCGGGCCACCCGCGAAGGGTTCTGGGCCCTGATGCTCCCGGTGATCATCCTCGGCGGAATCTACAGCGGCATCTTCACCCCCACCCAGGCCGCCGCCGTCAGCGTCGTGTACGCGCTGGTCGTCGAGCTCTTCCTCCACCGGAGCCTGACGACCGATCGGCTCGGCCCCATCCTCAGCGACAGCACCGTCCTCATCGGCAGCCTGCTGATCATCATCGCCCTCGCCCAGGGCTTCAACAAGTACCTGGAGCTGGCCCAGGTCGCCGAGCACGCCGTCGAGCTGCTCCTCGCCTGGGAACTCAGTCCGCTCGCGTTCCTCGTGATGGTCAACATCCTGCTGCTGATCGTCGGCTGCTTCATGGACATCCTGTCCGCGATCATCATCCTCGTGCCGCTCCTCGCGCCCATCGCGTTCGAGCTGGGCATCCATCCGATCCACCTCGCGATCATCTTCATCGTGAACCTCGAGATCGGCTACCTGACGCCGCCGCTCGGTCTCAACCTCTTCGTCTCCAGCACCATCTTCCGCGAGTCCCTGGGCAGCATCATCCGATCCACCCTGCCGTTCCTCGTGCTCATGCTCGGGGCCCTCATGATCGTCACCTACGTCCCGACGGTCTCTCTCGGACCCGTGAGCTGGATGAACGGCAACGGCTTCCACGTGCCCTTCCCCGAACGGCGGATCGCCATGAACACGCTCCGCGCGCCGGAGAGCGTCCGGTTCCTCGCCGGAGTGGCACGCATGGACGACGACGAGGAGGAAGGCGAGCCGGACGCCGGCGAACCCGGAAGGCCGCTGACCATGGAGGAACTCACCCGGCGCGCGCAGCAGGACCTTCAGCGCCAGGCCCTTCAGGAGTCGGCGTACGAGACGGTCGCGGACCTCCTCGAGGACTTCCGCAAGGTCCAGTCCGGTGCCGTGAGGCTCCAGGACCTCTCCAGCTTCCGAGACATGCTGGACGACGACGAGGAAGAGGGCGGCAACGCGGACGACGACCGCCCGCCGGGCGCAAGTGGCGACGACGACGACGACTGGCCGCCGGGCGCAGGCGACGACGACGATGACGACGACTGGCCGCCGGGCGCAGGCGACGATGACGATGACTGGCCCTGAGCCCGAGCGGGCAGGTCGGGCATTCAGGCGTCTTCGTCTTCCCCGGGAGGAGCGGCCTCGGAACGGGATGGGCGACCGCGACGTGGCTTTCCGCCCTCCTGTTGCCTCTCCAGGCGGCGTTCCAGCCGTTCGAGCTTGCGCTTCATGTCGCGGAGATCGTCCTCGGTGGCGAGGTTGAACCGATGGGCGAGGTCCCGGCGCGTCTTCTCGATGGAGTCCCTGGCCTTCATGGACGACTCGAACACCTGGGCGAAGGCGCGCTGAAACCGTTCGTCGGCCATGATCTGCTGCGCGGAATCACTCTGGGCGATCTTCATCGCCTTCTCGAGTGCGCGGGCCTTGAGCTTCTCGATATCCATCGGTGCATCTCCGTGGGCGTGTCGGGCGGAGCAGGTCCCGGACCGGGTGACCTGGGCGGGCGCGCGCGCGGATGATTCCGCGTCTTTGCGCGTGGGGGAAACGATGCTACGCACAGCCTGCCCATCCCGCAACGTCGGCGTAGCCGCCGCCGGGGGGGCTCCGCAGCGCTCGACGGAGGAGAGGAGCATTGAAGGGCAGTGACCCGGCGGGAACGGAACCGCCATCCGCACAGGGCAGGCGCCTGCGCAGGGTGATCGTGATCGGCTCGGCCGTGCTCGGAGTGCTTGTGGCGCTCGCGCTGGTGGTGCGTCTCGCGCTGCCGTCGCTCCTTGCGGAGCGGATCCGTGCGGAGGCGACGCGGGCCCTGTCCGTCGCGGGGATCGAGCCGGAGATCGAGGGTATCGAGATCGGGTGGAGTGGTGCGCTCGGGCTGCGCGGGCTGTGCCTCTTTGCGGCGGGCGCCCCACGGGTCGAGCTCGCGTGCATCGATCGGATCGACGTGCAGCTCGACGGACTTCCCCGATCGCGGTCGGACGTGACGGTCCGGCGGGTCACGGTGACGGATGGCTGGGTGCATGTGCAGTCCTCGGACGGTTCGTTCGGGGCCTGGCAGGATGCGCTGACCCGGCTCCGCGACCGCCCGGAGCGGGAGGAGGCCGAGGACGAGGACGTTCGTGAGCGTGCGACGGTCGACTGGCCCGAGGTTCGCGTGGATCAGTTCACGGTGCGGACGGACCTGCTGGACGGGCGTTCCCGCGCATTCGGTCTGCTGGACGGGCGGCTGGGCAATTCGGAGCACGCGGAGGAGGCGGGCGGCTGGAGTGGCCGGGTGGCCCTGTCCGGTCCTGTCGGCGAGCTCGGGCTGGGAGCGACCGGGCTCGTCCTTCACGTGCCGACGCGGGTTGTCGTGGAGGCGCGAGGGGAGGATCGGGCGGTGGCATCGGTTGGTTTCTCGGTGCCGGACGAGGAGACGATCGGCGTCACGGGGGTCGTGGGCGGAATGGGGTTGGAGTCGAGGATCACGGGGGGGACGGCTTCGCTGCCCGCGGACTTCACGGTGAGTGGCCTCTCGGTGCGACTGGGCTCCGGGGACGAGGAGGCGCTGTCGTTCTCGACGCCGGTGCTGGAGGTGGACCTTCGCGAGGTTCCGAGGCGGCTGGAGGATCTGTATCTGTCGAGGGTGGCGCTGCAGTCGCCGGAGATGCGGGTGGATGCGGGGCAGTCGCCCTGGGTGGAGCTTCTGGCGCGCGGGCATCTCACCTCCGGGGACGACGAGGCGGAGGGGGACGACGAGGCGGAGGGGGACGACGAGGCGGAGGGGGACGACGAGGCGGGGCGCATGGCCGGTGCCTGGGAGGCGTTGTCCCGGGGTCGGCCGTGGTACGAGATCTGGCCGCAGTTCGTGGATTTCGAGGATGGGCGGGTGGAGGTGCTGCTCCCCGGGGAGGGGGGTGAGGGGATGCGTCACGTGGTCTTCGAGGAGGCTCGCCTTCGCTATGCGCTGCGGGTGTTCCGGATGCAGATCGACGTGGCTGCGGGGGGCACGTTTCGGGAGGGGGGGTCGGGGGCAGCGCTCGGGACGCTGGATCTGGAGGCTGCGTGGGCGTATGCGGCGCAGCGCCTGCAGCTCGACCTGTCGCTTGCCGAGGTGGATGTCGGTGCCGTGGGGGGGTTATTGCCGCTTCCGCCCGGGGTGGTGGCGACGTCGGGGAGGGCGGAGGCGTCGCTGTCGTATCGGGATGCGGAGCGTCGGAGGCCGATGACGGCCCGGGGCCGGGTCTCGTTGCGCGACCTTCGGATGGAGATCTCGCGGCTCGGGAGTCCGCTGGATGTGGGTCATCTCGAGTGGGTTGTGGAGGCCGAGGAGGAGGAGGTGGAGGGGGGTCGGCATCTTCGGGTGACGTCGGGGGACGGTCGTCTCAACGGCGCCCGCTTCAGTCTTCGGCCGAGCGTGCTGTACTGGTCGCTGACGCGGGCGCCGCACCTGCGTGGGCTGGAGATCGCGTTCGGGGTACCGGATCAGCCGGCGCAGGATCTGTTCGATGCGGTTCCGCGGGCGTTGCGCAGTTCGCTGGACGGGGTGCGGCTGGGGGGTCGTTTTGGTCAGGATCTGGAGTTCCGGGTCGATCTGGAGCCGAGTGATCCGCCGGGTGGTCGTGCGAGGATGCGGATCCATGCCCCGACGGTGGACGACTTCCGGGACGCGGGGGTGATCCTGCAGTCGATCCCGGAGGCGGTGGATCCGGGACGTCTGAACCGTTCGTTCGACTTTGTGTTTCGGGGCCCGGACGATCGGATTCGGCGTTCGCTGTCGGTGCCTGCGTTCGAGCCTGTCGGGGATGCGGGGGGCGAGCGGCGGCGTAGCGACTGGGGCGAGGGTTGGGGTGGTGTGCCGTCGCCGCCGGTGTCGCGTACGGAGCGGGAGGGCTGGGCCCCGCTGGACGAGATCAGCTACTGGCTGATCGCGATGCAGCTGCATCGGGAGGATGGTCGGTTCTTCGAGAACACGGGGGTGAACTGGTATCAGGTGCGGCGCGTGATCGAGGAGGCGTGGCATCGGGAGGAGGGATTTCGGCGGGGGGCGTCCACGATCACGATGCAGTTGGTGAAGAACGTGCTGTTGACGCATGATCGCACGGTGGAGCGGAAGGTCCAGGAGCTGTTTCTCACGTACTGGATGACGCGGACGGTGCCGAAGGAGCGGATTCTGGAAGTGTACCTGAACGTGATCGAGTGGGGCCCCGGGGTGAACGGGATCGTGGAGGCTGCGGAGCATTATTTCGGGAAGTCTCCGCGGGAGCTGACCCTTGCGGAGGCGACGTGGCTGAGCGCGATCACTCCGGCGCCGATGCGCCGGAGTGCGCAGCGCGAGCGGGGCGAGGTTCCGGACTGGTTCTGGCGCCAGTGTCAGCAGCTGATGCGGGGTCTCGAGCGGCGGCGGATGATCACGCAGCGGGAGCTGGAGGAGGGGTTGCGGTCGCGGCCGCGATTCGTGACGGCGGAGCCGTTGCGGACGGCGATGGCGCTCTCCGAGGCCGGTGGGGAGGACGTGGAGGACCCCGAGGAGGCGGGAGGGGGGTTGGGAGCTGTCGCGGTGGCGGACGAGGGGGCGGACGAGGGGGCGGAGGTGGCGGAGGTGGCGGCGCTCGAGCCGGCGGAGCGGCGTCGTGCGGGTCCGCAGGATCGGTTTCTCGCGTTGTCGCCGGCGGAGCGGACGGTGGCCCTGATCGAGCGTTCGCGTGCCTTGCCGGAGCGGATGGTTCGCCAGCGTCCCTGACGAGGAGGAGTGATGCTCTGGGTGTACATGACGTTTCCGGATGAGGACACGGCGGTCGCGGTGGGGCGGCATCTGGTGTCGGAGCGGCTGGCGGGGTGCTTCAACGTGCTGGGCTCGGGTCGTTCGGTGTACGTGTGGGAGGGTGCGTTGGAGGAGGGGCGGGAGGTGTATGCGGTCGCGAAGACGACGTCGGAGCGGTGGCCTGCGCTGGAGGCGGCGGTGGTCTCGCGGCACCCGTACGCGTGTCCGTGCATCCTCGCCTTCGAGTCTGCGGCGGGGCACGGTCCGTGGCTGACCTGGCTGAGCGAAGCGGTGGGAGGTGGGGTCGGGGGTACGGATCGGTGATGGTTCGGGTGGCGTGCTGGCCATGGGGCTGGAGATCGTTCATAGTGGGTTGAAGGAGGATGGCCCCGGACCAGCCATCCATTCTGCGAGGCCCATGACCAACCCGCCGATCGCCATTCTCGTGTCCCGGGACGTGCAACCCCTCGTGCAGGGGGGTGGCATGCTTCCGGAGAGCCGCGGTCGCGCCTTCGTGGCGTGGACCCCTGGTTTTACCGGGCCGGTGGTGGGTGTGCGCCGGTTGGCGCGGGATGCAGCGGGATTGCCGGAGTCTCCGGACGAGCTGGTGGGCTGGTTGCTGCTGACGCACGGGGACGATGCCAATTCGCCCCGGGAGGTGCCCGGGGTGAAGCCGGAGCATCTGTGGCAGCTTGTGTCGGGCGAGGCCCCGTTGACGGTGCTGGGTGCGGCGGCGGCGGGGCTGGTGGAGCGCCATGCGCTGCGCCGTCAGCTCGAGGAGCGCAGTGCGTACGTGCAGCAGACGCTGGACGAGCTTCCGGACGGTGTTGCGGCGCTGGACTCCCAGGGCCGTTTCGTGTCGTGGAACCGTGCCGTGTCGGTGATGACGGGTCTGAGTGCGGCGGAGGCGCTGGGTCGGACCCCGGAGGAGCTTGCCCTCCTGACGGAGGAGGGTGCTGCGCGGGCGATGGAGGTGCTGCAGCGCATCCGTGGGGGCGAGCCGGGGACGCCGCTGGAGACGGAGCTGATCCATGTGCTGGGGCACCCTACGCCGGTGGAGATCACGGCGCGGGTGCTTCGGGAGGACGCCGACATCCGGACGCAGCTCATCATTCGGAACATCACGGCGCGGCGGGAGGCGGAGTTTGCGCTGCGGGAGAGCGAGGAGCGGTTCCGGCGGTTGTCGGAGGCGGCGTTCGAGGGGATCCTGCTGCACCTGAACGGCGAGATCATCGATGCGAACCAGCAGGCGCTGCGGATGTTCGGGTACTCGTCGCACGAGGTGATCGGGCGTCATCTGAACGAGTTTCTTCCGGAGGAGGGACGTCTGGCCGTGGAGGCGGTCCGGGAGGAGCCGGGTGAGCGTCGGTTCGAGCTGACGGCGCATCGTCGGGATGGCATCCCGCGGCTGCTCTCGGTGGTGTCCCGGCCGTTTCCGTGGAAGGGCACGACGGCTCGGGTGGTCACGATCCGGGACATCTCGGACGAGCGAGCGAACGAGGAGCTGCTCCGGCTGACGCGGGTGATCCTCGAGCGCACGCCCTCACTGGTGTTCCGGTGGGCGAACGAGCCTGGATCCCCGATCCTTTTCGCCTCTCCCGGGGTGGCGGATCTGGGGTATGACCCGGTGAAGCTGATGCGGGATCGGCAGGCGTTCGTGGATCTGATTCATCCTGATGATCTTCCCCGGGCGGCCCATCTTGTGGAGCAGGAGCTCCGGGAAGGTCGGGAGCACTATCAGATGGAGTATCGGCTTCGCGCTGCGGACGGAACGCTCCGGTGGTTCGAGGACCTGACGATCATCGAGCGCACGGGGGAGTCGGACCCCGGGGATCGGATGGGGATTCTGATCGACATCACGGCTCGCAAGGAGGCGGAGGAGACCATCCGCCACATGGCGTACTTCGACACGCTCACCGGTCTTCCGAACCGGGTGTTTCTCCGGGAGCGCGCGACGAACGTGATCCAGCGGAACATCGCTCGTCAGAAGCGGGTGGCGGTGATGGTCCTGGACGTGGATCGGTTCAAGGTCATCAACGACTCGCTGGGGCATCAGTCCGGGGACCAGCTGCTGCATGCGATCGGGGAGCGGCTGAAGACGCGTCTGGGCGAGGACGCGCTGGTCACGCGGCTTGGTGGCGACGAGTTCGGCATCCTGATTTGGGATTTGGGGGAGCTTCCGGAGGTGGAGGATGCGGCGCGGAAGGTGCTCGAGGTGTTTCAGGATCCGTTTCAGCTTCGAGCGGGGGAGACCTTTGCGACGACCTCCGTGGGGGTGAGTCTGCATCCGGACCACGGGGAGGGCTGGGACGAGTTGTCGCGCTGTGCGGAGCTCGCGATGTACGCGGCCAAGGATGAGGGGCGGAACACGTTTCAGGTCTATGTTCGGGACATGCAGCGTCCGGGCCTGGATCGTCTGGAGCTGGAGAACGCCCTTCGGCGTGCGGTGGAGCGGGACGAGCTGTTTCTGCTCTACCAGCCCCAGGTGGAGATGCGGACGGGCCGGATCGTGGGTGTGGAGGCGCTGGTGCGCTGGAACCATTCGGAACACGGTGTGCTGGGTCCGATGACGTTCATCCCGCTGGCGGAGGAGACAGGGCTGATTCACGACATTGGCCGCTGGGTGCTCCGGACCGGCTGCCAGCAGCTTCGGGCCTGGCACGAGTCCGGGCTGACGGGACTGAAGCTGGCGGTCAACCTCTCGGCGCGTCAGTTCCAGGGGGGAGGAGTCGTGGAGGATGTGCGGGACGTGCTCCGCGAGACGGGCATTCCGCCCGACACCCTGGAGCTGGAGCTGACGGAGAGCACGGTCATGGCGGACGCGGACCGGGCGGTGCGTCTGTTGCAGGACCTGAAGGGCATGGGTGTGCTGATCTCGATCGACGACTTCGGGACGGGGTATTCGTCGCTGAGTCACCTCAAGCGTTTTCCGATCGACACGCTGAAGATCGACCAGACGTTCGTGCGGGACATTTCGGATGATCCCGATGACGCGGCGATCGCCTCCGCGGTGATCACGCTGTCGCACACGATGAAGCTCGGGGTGGTGGCCGAGGGGGTGGAGAACGAGGTGCAGCGGGACTTTCTGCTGGGTCGCAACTGCGACATGATGCAGGGGTTCCTGTTCAGCCGCCCGCTCGATGCCCCTGCGCTGGCCGAGTTCATTCGTTCACGGGCGGTGCATCAGGCCGGCTGACCGGGGTCGTTTCCGGTCGGGAGCGGTTCATCGAGGAGGAAGCCACCGATGCCCTGGAGTTCGGTCAGGGAGTGGATGGGCCGGTCGAAGGCGGGCACGAGTCGGATCACGTCTCGGGGGGAGAGGCCGGAGCGGAGTCGTTGCACTCCGGCGCGGTCCCGCTCGGCGAGCTGGACGAGTCGGGGATACCATCGGCTGAAGGCGCCGGGCATGGGCTCGGTGGTCCCCGAGTCCCGGGTGACGCGTTCGAGGTCGTCCGCTTCGAAGAGGTGATGCGAGCGGTTGAGGATGTAGAGGTCGATGGTTCGTCGTTCTTCGGCGAGCTTTCGGCGCAGGAGGAGGGCCTCGTCGACGCGACGGGTGTCGGGGGAGGCGATGAGGACGTAGCGGGTGTCCCGGTCGCCGAGGATGCGTCGGACCTCGTGCCCTCGCTCCTCGAAGGAGGCCCGCACGATGCGCAGGGCGCCGAAGAACTCGCTGAGTTCGCTGACGAACTGCTCTCCGCCGACGATGGCGAGGAGCCGCAGGACGACGGCGCCGGGGTTGAACACGCGCCGGAGGAGTCCGGCATCGCTTCGGTGTTCCGGGAGGAACCATCGCATGACGCGCTCGTCGAACATGTTGGCTGTGCGGCGGGGCGCGTCGAAGAATTCGAGGGCGTTCGTGGACGGTGGGGTGTCGAGGACGACGAGATCCCACCGCCCGCTGCTGTACAGGTCGTAGAGGCGCTCGAGGGCCATGTACTCCTGGGTTCCCGAGAGCCGGTCGACCATGAGCCTGTAGACGCGATTCTCGAGGATGGAGGGAGCCTCGTCGCCGGCCGTTCGGCGGATGAGGTCGTCGAAGGTCCGTCGGGCGTCGAGCATCATGGCGTCGAGGGAGCCTTTGGTGTCCGGGGGCATTCGGACGGCTTCGGGCTCGTTGCCGAGCGCCTCGAGTCCCATGGCGTTGGCGAGTCGCTTCGCCGGGTCGATGGTCATGACGAGCACGCGTCGTCCGCGCTGTGCGGCGCGCAGCGCGAGGGCGGCGCTGGTGGTCGTCTTGCCGACGCCACCGGTGCCGATGCAGACGATCAGCCGAGCGGTATCGAGCACGTCGGCGACGAATCCCGTTTCGCCGTTGCTCATGCTGCACCTCCCTCGGGCTCTCGCTGGCGCAGGGAGGCGGCGATTTGTTCCACCAGGTCGCGCTCGCTCTCCTTGTGGTAGACGAAGGGCACGGTGATCCGGTCGGTGGAGGGCAGCTCCTCCTCGAGCCTGATGAGTCCTCGCTGGTCCTCGTCGTGCCAGAAGTTGCCGAGCCTGAGGGCGAGTCGAATCCGGGCGGACGCCTGGGGCTGCGCCTCTTCGGTCGCTCTGGCGATACGGTCGATCCGGCTTCGCTCGTCGGCGTCCAGCGGGAGTCTTCGGAGCGCGTTGACGACGACGGCGCCGAGTCGGATGTCGACTTCGCGGCGGATGGTGCTGCAGAACTCGAGGGTCTCGGTGACCGGCATTTCCTCGGGCAGGGTGACGACCACGAGTGCGGCGCGTGCCGGGTCGGCCATGATGTCCGCCAGTCGGCGCACGCGGGCGGCGAGGTCCCCGACGCCGATCATCTCGGCCATGGAGGCCGGGAGTCTGAGCAGGGTGAGCGCGTGTCCGGTGGCCGGCAGGTCGACGAAGACGCGGTCCCAGCGCCCGTCGGAGAGGATGTCGGCGACGCGGTCGAGGGCGACGGCGTCCATGACCCCCGGCGCGCTTTCGAAGAAGGTGGTGGCGACCCTGTTGCGGAGCAGGAGGTCGGTGACGCGTCGGGAGGGCACGAAGGTGCGGAGGAAGGCCTGCATGACGGGCATGCCGCGGAAATTGGCGACGTGGACGCCGTCGCGGGTGGCTGTCGGCTCGACGCCGAGGTCGTCGGGCAGTCCGAACAGCCGCGTCATGGTGGGGTGGTCGTCGAGCTCGCAGACGAGGGTTCGCTGGCCGCTGCGCGCGGCATTGAGGGCCAGGGCTGCGGTGATGATGCTCTTTCCGGTTCCACCCTTTCCGGTCACGAAGGTCAGCGGTGGTAGATGCACGGGAACCTGTTCCGGTGGTCGAGACGGGGCGCTGGCCCCGCGGGGAGGCTACCACTTCGAGCCGCGGTTGCGAAAGTGCAATGGGGGTGCGCCGCCGGCGGTGGGTGGAGCGCGTCGAGACGCGGGTGACGCGTCGAGACGTGGGCGACGCGGTTCCGTCGCAGGATCTTCCGTTGCGGCGGGCGGGGAATCTCCGCTACTCTGGGGCGCATGGCGTGGTGTGTTCACGTTCCACGCTCGCCGTGTCGCTCTTCCCCTTCCTCGGCATGATCATGTTTCACCGTCCGGCTTTCCTCACGCTGTTCCTCCTTCCGGCCCTGGTTCTGGTGCTTCCGGGGTGCGGGGACTCGGACGACGGCCCGGCGCCTTGTCCGGGCAACCTCGTGCGCAACGCGGCTGGGCAGTGCGTGTCGCCGCCGCCGCAGACCGGCGGACCGGGGACCGGGGTGGGCACGGGCGCGGTCGGGTGTGACGCCTCGCTGGCGGACACGCTGCGCATTTCCGAAGTGTACGTTCGCCCGTCTGGCGCGAACGGCGAGAACGAGTTCGTCGAGCTTCAGGGTCCTGCGGGGGCGCGGCTGGACGGTTATGTCCTGCGGTCGGTGTCGGGCGCCCAGAGTGGTCAGACGGGGTTCTCGGTCACGCTGTCCGGGGCGCTGGGGTCCGACGGCCTGTTCGTGGTGGGGGGCGACGCGGTGGACGGGGTGGACCAGCCGCACGGGTGCGCCCGGGCTTCGGGGTGCATCTTCAACGATGGCAACAACATGCTGCTGTACGGATGCGACGGCGAGATCGTCGATGGTCTGGCGTGGGGCAACTTCAGCGGCCGGGAGAACCGTGCGGAGCGGGGAGAGCCCGCCCCTCTCCCCCCGGAAGGGATGTCGCTCGCGCGGTGTCCGGGGGCACCGGACACGGGGGACAACGCCACGGACTTCGGCGTTGCCGAGCCCACCCCCGGGGCGCCGAACGCCGGATTCCGGGACGGCGCCTTCTGCCCGGATGAATCGGGAGGCAACGGCTCGGGCACGGCACCGGCGGCGTGCGACGAGGGGCTGGCCGCGACGATCCGCATCAACGAGATCTTCATCCGGCCTGCGGGCACCAACGGGGCGAACGAGTTCGTCGAGCTGACGGGTCCGCCCGGCGCTCGCGTCGACGGCTACCGGCTCGTGTCGAAGAGCGGAGCCGCGAGCGGGCAGACCGGCTGGGACGTGACCCTCCGGGGACAGTTCAGCGATCGTGGCCTCTTCGTGCTGGGCGGGGAGAACGTGGAGGGCGCGGATCAGGATCCGGAGTGCACGCGCGGCACGGGCTGTATCTTCAACGATGGCAACAACATGCTGCTGTACGGCTGTGATGGGGAGACCCTTGTCGACGGGCTGGGCTGGGGCAACTTCAGCGGACGGGAGAATCGCTCCGAGCGGGGCGAGCCCGCCCCGTTGCCCCCGGAGGGCCGTACGCTCGCGCGCTGTCCCGGTGCGGTCGAGACCGGGGACAACGCGACGGACTTCGACGTGGCCGAGCCGACGCCCGGGCGACGCAATGCAGGATTCCGGGAGGCGGAGTTCTGCCCGGACGGTGGCGAGCCCAGTGAGCCGAGCGACCCGGGAACGCCCACGGATACGGGTGGCGGAACCGGCCCGAGCGACCCCACGAGTGACGGATGCGTCATCGGGTCGATCCCCGGCCTCGTCATCAACGAGGTGCTCGTCCAGAGCGCCGGAAGCGATCAGGAGAACGAGTTCGTCGAGCTGCGGGGACCGGTGGGCGCGGACCTGACCGGTCTGCGTCTGCTCAGCCTGTCCGGGGCCACCAATCCCCAGACGGGGCTCGACCTCATCCTGGACGGGACCATCGGCCCGAACGGCCTGTTCGTCATCGGCGGCACCGGGGTGGCCAACGTCGACCAGGACTTCGCCTGCACGCGTTCCGCGGGCTGCCTGTTCCAGACCACGGATGGCGACAACCTGCTGCTGTACGACTGCGACGGCGAGACCCTGATCGACGGCGTCGCGTACGGCACGTTCAACGAGCGGATCAACCGTGTGGGGCTTGGCGCCCCCGCTCCCCTGCCCGCTCGGGACCTCGTGATCGCACGCTGCCCGGGAGCGCCGGACACACGCGACAATGCGACGGACTTCGGTGTGGCCGACCCGACGCCGGGCGAGAGGAACAGCGGGTTCCGGGACGGGTTCTGTGCCGAAGACCCCACCGAGCCGGACCCCACCGAGCCGGACCCCACCGAGCCAGACCCCACCGAGCCAGACCCCGGGGCGCTCTGCCTGGTCATCTCGCAGCTCATTCAGGGCGCTGGCAACAACAAGGTCGTGGAGTTCCACAACTGCGGGACGGACGCGGTGGACCTCGAGAACATTCGGCTGTGCCAGGTGCGCAACGACGACGCATCGTGCACGCTGAACATTCCGCTGTCGGGAGTGCTGGAGGCGGGCGGGGTGTACACCACCTGCCACACGAGCATCGACGGGGATGTTCTGGGCGGAGTGCCGGAGGCGATCTGCGACAGCCTGTCGGGGAGCGTGTCGCACAACGGGGATGACCGGTACCTGCTGTACTACCGGGAGCGCGCAGGCAATGGCTTCGACCCGTCTGTGGAGGTCCTGCTGGACGCGTTCGGGGATCCGGCGGTGCGGCCCGTGCAGTCGGAGTGGGTGGGAACGTATCGTCGGTGCAATCCGGCGCCGCTGACCGATCCTTCGCAGTGGGTGACGAGCGCGTGGTTTACGGAGGACCGCACGACGGGCGGAGACTTCGGCGCGGTGGGTGTGCCGCCGTTGCTGGACGGGTGCGAGTGAGTTGGCCGGGGGAGTCATGGCCGGGAGTCCGGAGGGCGGTGAGGCGTGCGGAGGTCCGCGAGCCTGTGGGCCTGGGCTCCGCGTACGGAACAGTTGAACGGCGGGTGACGGTTGCGGTACACGGGGGTGGGTCGTCGTTTCTCTCCCTGGGCCGGATCGCACGGGTGAATCATATGAATGGTCGAATCGTGGTGGGGGGCGTCCTTCTGGTGGCGTTCTGTCTGTCGGGCTGCACGAAGGAGAACCCTGCGTATCAGCCACCGGCTCCGGTGTGCGAGGACGAGGACATCTTCTCGATCCAGCGGTACGTGCTTCCTGCCGCCGGCCGTCTGGACATCCTGGTGGTGGCGGACCGGCTGGCGGGCACGGTGGAGATGCGTCGGTCGTTCGGGGCAGGTCTGGCGGATGCGCTGGCGCAGGCGGAGGGTCTGGACTGGCAGATCGGCGTGGTGAGCAGCGATCTGACGACGTCGCAGCACGACGGTTTCCTTCAGCCGACCCGCGCGACGGATGATTGCGCGGCGGACCCGTCGCTGCTGTTGGCGGGCGAGGGCGTGACGGCGGAGGCGCTGGCGTGCCGGCTGGAGACTCTGGGCGCGGTGGAGAGCCACCCGGCGATGCCGCTGGGCGCGGCGCGGCGTGCGCTGGACCGGGCTTTCGCGGAGGACGTGTCACCGAACGCCGGGTTGTTGCGGGAGGGGTCGCGGCTGCTGATCGTCGTGCTCGGTGCGACGGGGGACTGTTCGGGTTCGCAGCGGTCGCGGGATGCGGGAGCGTGCGTGGCGGATGCGGATGACGCGACGGCGGTGTCGGAGCTGGTGCGCTACTTCGCGGAGACTGTGGACGGGCGTCGTTCGCGGTTGGTGGCCCGGCCGACGTTGGCCGTGGTCGGTGGTCCTGCGGGGGAGACCGGGGAGTCGACGTGCCGTGTGGGCGATCTGGAGCTGACGGCGACGCCGCGGGTGCGGTCGTTCGCGCATCAGCTCGGGGAGGCGGCGTGGATCGAGAGCGGGTGCACGACGACGTTGGCGCCGTTCGCGCGCGAGGTGATCGGCGAGGTCGCGAGCCCGACGGCGATTCCGGTGTGCGTCCAGGAGCCGATGGTGGGTGCGCCGGTGGACGTTCAGCTCGGTCCGGACGATGGGGGGGCCGCGTTGTCGGAGATCGGGGACTACCTGGTGGAGCCGCGGGGCGGGGTGTGTGCCAACGGCGGGATCTCGCTCAACGGCGATCGGCTGAGCGACGCGGGCGGCGAGGCCTTGCGCATTCGCTTCTGTCGAAGCGGGCGGTGAGGCGGGTGGGGGACCGGCCGGAACGGATGATGGCCGGTTCGCCTACTGGCGCTCGAGGGTGAAGGTCTCGTCGTGGGTCTCGCGGGGCGAGGTCGCCGCGCCGGTGACGCTGGCTGTGGCGAAGCGGCGCCGGACCATGAGCCTTCCGTCCTGCTGCTCTCCGCGGCCGATGACGACCATGAGGTTGTCGCCTTCGTTTCCGGAGGCCGCTCCATCGCGCTCGAAGCGGATGATCACGTCATTGCGTCCGAGCTGGAGCCACTGGGTCACCTCGTCGGTGAAGACCGTCTGTCCCGCGGGGACTTCGGCGACCTGGTGGCCGTTGATCTCGATGCGGGTGGTGTAGCGGTGGGTGGAGGCATTCGGGTTCTGCACGACGAGGAAGAACTGGCCCTGGAGGACGCGCGCCATGGCGGCGGCGTTTCGGCTTTCGGGAGCACCGTCGACCTGGAGTTGGACCCGGGCGATGATGTGCACGTTTCCGTCCTCGTCGAACTGGACTTCCTCGATGCGATCGAGGGTCGTGTCGGTGAGGGATCCCGGGCCGATCTGGATGCCGTTGAGGAAGACATCCTGTGCGGACGCCACGGCGGGCAGGGTCAGGACGAGGGCGAGGGTGAGCAGGGCGAGGGGGGTGATTCTGTTCATGGGACCTCCTGGCCGGACGCGGGGGGCTGGTCCGGGCGTGGTGGGGCGTTGACAACATCGGGCCATGGGGTGAGTCTCCGGGGAGAGCAACCTCTGCCGACGAGAGGAGAGCATCGATGACGACGCTGGACGAGCGAGCCTGGACGCTTCGAACGAGAGAGGGGGTTCGTCTCTTCGTCCGGGAGATCGGCGATGCCGATGCCCGGGATGTCCTTGTGGTCGTGCACGGTTACGGAGAGCATGGGGGTCGGTATGTCGAGCGGCTCGGCCCTTTCGTCGACGCCGGGTTCCGCGTGGTCCTACCGGATATGCGTGGCCACGGCAAAAGCGACGGCCCGCGGGGCCATGTTCTTCACTTCGATGCGTACGCGGCGGATGTGGAGCAGCTGGTGGATCATCTGGGGGTCTCGCCGGAGCGGTTGCACCTGCTGGGTCATTCGAACGGGGGCCTGATCAGCCTGCTGTACCTGCTGACCCGTCCGCGCTCGGTGCGGGTGGCGGCGTTGTCGGCGCCGCTGCTCGGCTTTGCGGTGGAGGCTCCGCGCTGGAAGCTGGCGGCTGGGCGAACGCTGAGCCGGGTGCTTCCGCGGGTGAGCCTTCCGACGGAGATCGACCCGGCCCACCTGTCGCATGATCCAGCGGTGCGGGATGCCTACGCCAATGATCCGCTCAACCACTTCGTGGTGAACACGCGCTGGTTCACGGAGGCGGAGCGGGCGATCACGCTGTGCGGCCGGCAGGCCCGGCACCTGCCCGTCCCTCTTCTGATGCTGCTGGCCGGGGACGATCGCCTGGTGGACGCGATGGCGGCGCGCCGGTGGGCCGAGCGGGCACCGGAAGGTCTCGTGACGGTGGAGGAGGTCCCGGGCGCTTTCCATGAGCTGCTCTTCGAGGTGGATGGGGCCCGGCACGCCGAGCGGCTCCTGGAGCACTTCAGCACGGGGAGGGAGGCGTGACGGCTGCCCGGTGCGGGCCGCGACCTCCTCGGGTGGGGTGGCTTGTGCTGCTGCTGTCGCTGCTGCTGCCGAGCTGCGGCTCCGACGACCAGACCGTCGACGTGGAGGAGACTGCGCGCGCGCTGATCGAAGAGGGGTTGTCCTTCTCTCACCCCGATGTCCGCGCGGAGACGGTTCGGCTGCTCTCGCTTCTGGGCCGGGACGAAGCGCAGGCGCTTGTGGTGGAGGCGCTCGGGGACGAGCATGTGCGCGTGCAGCTCGCGGCGGCGGAGCGGCTTCTGCGGGAGGGGGACACGGGAGCGGGCCGGGTGGTCAGTCAGCGCATGCTGCAGGGATCGACCGACGAGAGGCGCGCCATGCTGCGTTTGCTGGCGCGCTTCGAGGCCGGGGAGCGCCGGCAGCAGGTGTTCGAGCGCGGTCTGCGGGACAGCGATCCGCTGGTGCGCGGCGAGGTGCTCGAGCTGGCCGCGGTGCACGGGGTCGCCCTCCCCACGGACGACCTGCTGCGGCTGCGCGAGGATGCGGATCCGGTCCTCGCCGAGCGGGCCTTCGCGCAGCTCGTGGCCCGCTCGCACGAGGACGCGATGGAGCACGTGCTGCAGGATCTGCACAGCGATCGTCCGGAGCGCCGGCTCCTGGGGTTGCGACTCTCCCAGCTCCTCGATGCGCCGGAGTTCTGGCCGCTCTACCGTGCCCTCCTCCGGTTCGGCGACGACCCGGAGCGCGTGGAGGCGACGCTGGGGCTCGGGATGCTCGGCGATCCGCTGGTCGAGGACGCGCTGCGCAGCCTCGTCGTCGGCGGTGAGGCCCGGCTTCGCGCGCGGGCTCTCCGCGCGATGAGCCGGCTCCCCGGGGATCGGGCGCGTCAGCAGGCCTTGCTGATGGCGAGCGATCGGGATCCCGCCGTGCGCGCCGCGGCCTTCGACGTGCACCGGCGCCACGGGGCATCGCTGGCCGTTCTGCAGCCGTTCCTGGCCGATGAGGATGCCGAGCTGGCGCGTCGCGCGCTCGACCATGCGTTCGCGTTTCATCCGGATGCGGCAGCGGAGCATCTGGCGGCGGCGCTGACCACGGACACGGGGCGCGACAACGCGATGCGCAGCCTCCTGAGCATGGAGCCGAGCGAGACCCGGGACCGGATCGTCCGGCAGCTCGAGGGTCGTCTGCGGTCACTCGTGACCGGCGAGACCCTGTCGAGTGGAGACCTTGCCCTGCGCGTGCTGGGGACGGTTCTCACCGGTCCTGCCCTGTGGGACGCCTTCGGGGACAGTCATCAGCCGTGGGTTCGGGTCTATCTGGCCGAGCGTGCCATCGAGGAGGGACGGGGGGACGGTGTGCGGCTCGAGGAGTGGCTCGACGACGAGTTGTTCTTCGTGCGGCTGTCGGCTGCGCTCGCGCTGCTCGGACTGGAGGAGCCGCGGTCCGTGCGCTGAGCGCTCATCCGGGCGAGGGCCCCGTCTGGGGGTCGTGGACGAGCACGTCGGCTTCGCGGGTGACGAGGATGGACTGGCCGGGGCGTATGCTGGACCATCCGGGCGCGTGGTCGCATCCCTGCTGGAGCGCCACGGCCCTGTACCGGGGCCGATTGCCGACGCGGTCGAGGCTGAGCCCGTCGACGGCGGGCAGGTCTCGCTCGTGGAGTCCCTTCTGGAGCTTCCAGTGGATGGGGCGGCGGTGGGCGTGTGCGAGGAGCACTTCGCCATCGGTGAGCAGAACGTCGAGGGGGGGGGCATCATCGTCGGCGGTCGCGTCGCCCTTCTCGGCGCTGGGGAGGAGCTGCATGGCCCGGGCGAGGCCTTCGAGCAGGTTCCGGTGCACGGTTTCGGGTTGTCCGGTCCGCCGGACTTCTCGCAGAGCCCGGACGACGGTCAGGAATCGCCGTTCGGTACGGGCATTGCCTTCCCGCTGGGCGAGCAGGCCTGGTGGGGCTGTTGCGGCTTCTCTGCGGTCTCGGTCTTCGTCGGATCGTTCGTCGGGGTGTGCGACGAAGACCCAGTCGCGGGAGCGGTAGGGGGGGGAGGTTTCGCTTGCGGCCGAGGGTCCATGTCGGAAGAGTCCTCCGAGGGCGGATCGTCCCGGGGTGTCGACGAGGAGGGCAGCGATGTCGGGGCTCATGCTGGCGAGCCGGGGCTGTCGTCGAACGAGTCCGCGTTGCTGCTGCGTCCAGGCCATGCCGAGGGCCCATGGCGCGCTGGAGTCCGGATGGCCGACGGGCGCGGCGAGTCCGCTACGGAAGAGCGCGGGTGCGTAGCGGTCGAGGGTGGGGTCGCTGCTCAGGAAGGCGAAGAGCACGCTGGAGGTCATGCGGTGCGGTTCGGGTCGGGGGGAGGGATGTCGGAGGGGATTCAGAACCGCGTATCGAGTCCGAGAAAGGCGCCGCGGTGCGAGGCGCCCACGCGGAGGGTGGGCCCGGCGGCCGCTGCGCCGTCGGCGCGTTCGGCGGCGTTTCGGTTGAGGAGGATGAGGGTGAGTCCCGTGCCGATGGCCGCGGCGCCGGCGGCGGTGAGGAATGCGCCTCCGGCGGTGGTCTCGAGCACGTCGGGGCACTCGGTGATGTCTCCCTCGGAGCAGGCGCTCCGACCGTCGAGGCCGAGGAGTACGATGCCGGCGATCGTGGACGCTACCCCGACGCCGGCGACGGTGCCTCCGATGGCGGTCATTCTCGGGTCGCCCTGGCGGCCGGCCGTGGTGGCGGCGACATCGGCGGCGGCGTCGAGGCGGACGTGGAGCGCGATGGGTGCTTCGCCCTGGTCGGCGAGGGTCAGCTCGGTGTGGAAGGTCTGGTGCCTTCGGGCCTCCACGGTGATCTGCATGGTCTGGGCTCCGGCGAGGATCTCGGCTTCCCCGGTGCCGACCTGCCGGCCGTTGACGCGGATGGTGGCGGAGGAGGGTCGGGCGATGATGCGCACGGGGGTGTCGCCGGCGGTGTAGCCAAGGTCCGGCTGGGGAGCTTCGGGTTCGGGCTCCGGCTCGGCGACGGGTTCGGGCTCCGGTTCGGGCTCGGGTTCCGGTTCGGGCTCGGGCTCGGGTTCCGGTTCGGTGATCGGTCCGGCTTCCCCGATGACCTGGGCGACGGCGCGTCTGAGGGTGACCGCGGCTTCGGCGACGGGGCAGAAGGTGCAGTCGGAGGTGACGGTGGCGAGTCGTTCGCCCTCGTGGTCGACGATGAGGAGGGCGATGTCGTAGATCTCGGCTTCGGCGTTGATCTGCGTGGTGAGAGCGGCTGTGGCGCCGTGTTCCCGCGCGGCTTCGGCGGCGCAGCTTGCGGACTCGCAGATGGTGTCGAGGGCGAGCACGACGGTGCCTTCGGCGGCTTCTTCGGCGGCTTCGGCGAGGGCACTGACGAGCGCTTCCCGGTCGGGTTCCTCGAGGTCCCCGGTGGTGTGGGGTCCGAGCACGAGCAACTGCGCGCTGGCGCTGGCGGGGATGAGGGCCACCGCGACGAGGATCGGGAGGAGCGTTCGAGCGATCGACTGTGCCATCATGCGCCTTGGCTGGGAGACGTCCGGTTTCGCTGTCGCGGGGGTTGGCCCCCCTGGTGGGGGACTGTACCCTTCCGGGTGTGGTCACTCAAGTCTGCTTCGTCGTCGACGAAAACTTGATTCCGCGTGGGGGGCGGCTAGGCTGCGGGCACGTGCCGGGCCAGTCAGGCCGTGCCACGAGTCCAGATTGCAGGAGTGGATCCCATGAATCCGGCCGAAGTGCTTCCGTTCGCTGACCGTCGCCGCAGCTCTCGAGTCTGGCTTGCGGTGTTGTGCGCGTTTCTTCTCGTTGGCCCGTCCATGGGGTGCGGGGACGATGACGAGGGTGCGCCGGACCTGTCGATCAGTGTGTCGCCGCGTACGATCGCGGCGGACGGGTCGGACCTCGCGGTGGTGACGGTCCTGGCCTCGGTGGGGGGTGCGCCGGCACCGGACGGCTCTGCGGTGACGGTGTTTGCCGAGGGTGTGGACGGAGGTCCGGGCGCGAGCTTCACGAGCACCGGGGAGCGGCAGGAGACGGGTCCGACGACGGGCGGTGTGGGTCGCGCGACCTTCGAGCTGGCCTGCGAGGGCGAGGGCGAGGTGCAGGTCGTTGCGCTCTTCGATGGCGTTCGCCGCGAGATGGCCGAGCGGATTCGCTGTCAGGATCGGAGCCCCGGGTCGTCGCTGATCCGGCTGACGGCTCAGCCTCAGTTGATGGGAACGCAGAGCACTTCGGTCATCACCGCGTCCGCGGAGACGGTGAGCGGAGCGCCGATGCCGGAGGGCACGGCCGTCCGCTTCGAGATCACGTCCGGGAACGTGGAGTTCCAGGGTGGGGGCAACGCGCGCGCCCGCTTCACGGCGGCGAACGGCCGTACCCAGGTGACGGTCTCCGGTCGGGGTGAGGAGACGAACGCCAACATCTGCGCGACGTTCACGGATGAAGCGATCGCGGGTCCCCCGGTGTGCATCCGCCTCGTGGTGACGGACGAGCCGCCGGACGGGGCGCTGTGCCAGGTCTCGTTCAGCCAGCTTCGCGCGCCGGCGAACGGCGAGGAAGTGACCCAGATGGACTTCTTCCTGGTGAATCAGGCGGCCGCGGCCATCTCCGGGGCCCGGATCGACGTATCCGTGCAGGCCGGCACGCTGCTCACCGGTCCGAACGGCACCAGCCTGGGAGAGGCCACCGAGCTGACGACCGACGAGGAGGGACGCAGCCTGGTGTTCATCCGGTCGAGCACGGAGGCGGGGGCGGCGGGCACCGTCGCGACTGCCTCGTGGACCGCGAACGGTGTCGACGAGACCACGGAGTGCATCGTGGAGGAGGATCTGTTCTTCTTCGCGCGTCCGCTGTGCACCTTCGAGGGGATGTCGCCGAGCGTGCTGGGTGTGGCCGAGTCCGGCCGGAACGAATCGGGCTCGCTCCGCTTCTGCTTCGCGGACGCCGCCGGCACGCCGGTCCGTCAGGGGGAGCGGGTGGAGTTCGCGATCTCCACGGGCATCGGTGACGCGCGCCTGAACAGCCAGTCGTCGGTGACCGGGGCGGATGGCTGCGCGGGGGTCGAGGTGTTCAGTGGAACCCAGGCCGGCCAGATCGAGGTGCAGGCGACCTACCCGTTCGGTCAGACGGCGACCGTGTGTTCGTCGAACGCCCTGTCGATCCTCGGGGCCCGCCCGACGGCCAACGGCTGGACGCTCGAGTGCACGCCCGACAACGCCGGCGCGATGGTCACGGTGCCCACGAGCCTCGATGCCGCCGACATCCGCGACCAGGGCGTGAGCGTGACCTGCTCCACCATCCTGCGCGATCGGTTCGGCAACCCGGTCACCTTCCCGGGCACCGAGGTCTTCTTCCACAGCGAGCAGGGCACCATCCAGTCTCCCCGTTCGCCCGACTCGAACGGGCGGGTGACGACGGTCTACAACCCCAATGGCGTGCGCCCGCGAACCGTGGCCCCGATCTCCGGCGAGCCCCGCGTGGTGACCGACGATGGCACCAACCGCGTCGTCAACCCGCGGGACATGCTTGTGACCATCGTGGCCTGGACGCAGGGCGAGGAGGCCTTCCTCGACGGCAACGGCAACGGCCGGTACGACGAGGGCGAGATCTTCTTCGACCTGGGCGAGCCGCTGTTCGATTACAACGACAACGACCAGTACGATCCCCAGTCCCCGCTCAACGAGGGCTTCATCGATGTCCAGACACCGACGCGTCCGCGCAACGGCGTGTACGACGGCCCGAGCGGCGCGTGGGAAGGAGACACGGTCATCTGGACGCAGAGCCGGGTCACGCTGAGCGGGCGGCCCGTCTTCCGCTCGCTGGATGCACCGAACCTCTTCAACAACGATCCGAACATCAGCTTTCCCTCGATCCACAGCGGCATCGTGGACGCCGCCACCCTCCAGCCCGTGGGCGGCGACGGAATCTCCCGCATCGAGATCTCCTCCGGCCAGTCCCGCGAGTTTGCCCTGCACCTGCGCGACCTCTGGCTGAACCCGGTGAACACGACCACCGCCGTCAGCTACAGCCTGGCGGACTGCGGGTCCGACATCCAGATCACGCCGGGCCCCGCCCCCAGCCTGAGCTTCGCCATTCGCTTCGCGCGGCGGCAGGTCGGGTACACCCAGGAGGGGCTCCCCGCCGAGGCTGGAGACACGGTGGCGAGCTACCAGTTCCGCACCCTCCTCGAGAACGTCGGTCAGCCCTGGTCCCAGGAGTTCCGCCTCCGCCGGACCGGCTCCACGCCCATCCCGGGCGACTGCCGGCTGAACCTGGGCATCAGCGTCGGCGGCGGCAGCGGCAGCGCCGTCACCCGGACCATCGCCGTGCCGGTCCGTGAACCCGGATTCTGAGCCCGGAGGCCCGATCGGGGTGTTCGACTCCGGCGTCGGCGGGCTCACGGTCCTGCGCGCTCTCGAACGCCACCTGCCCCGGGACGCATTCCTCTACGTCGGAGACACGGCGCGCGTCCCCTGGGGGACCAAGGGCCCGGACACCGTCCAGCGCTACAGCGTCCGCGTCGCCCGGCACCTCGTCGACTCGGGCTGCCGAGCGATCGTCATCGCCTGCAACACGGCGAGCGCCTTCGCTCTCGAGGCCGTGCGGGCCGCGGTGAGCGTGCCCGTCATCGACGTCATCACCCCGGTCGCCGTCGAGGTCGCCCGGGCGCTCGCGGCCCCGCCGGCCTCGGCACGCCACGTGGCGGTCCTCGGCACCCGCGGGACGGTGGCCAGCCATGCATACCCGAGGGCGCTGGCGGCGATCGACAACACCCTGATCACGCACCAGCGCCCCTGCCCCCTCTTCGTGCCTCTCGTCGAGGAAGGATGGGTGGACGGGGCCGTCCCGGAGGCGATCGCCCGCACCTACCTCGACCCGCTGCTTCGGGAGAACTCTCCGGATGCACTGATCCTCGGCTGCACGCACTACCCGATGATGAGCGCGGTCATCGCCCGCGTCGCCCGGGCGATCCTCGGCCGGGACGTGCCCCTGTTCGAGAGTGGCGATGCCACTGCGAACGCGCTCGCCGAGCTCCTTGGTGCGCCCTCGCCCGACACGCGACCGGTCGCCCCTTCGGCCAGGCTCCAGGTCACGGATTCCCCCGAGCTCTTCCTCGACATCGCGAGCCGCTTCCTCGGCCGACCCGTCGACACCGTCGAGCACATCGACCTGGCCGGCTGACCGCGCGCCGCGAACCTGTTGCATCCTGATCCCGCTGCTGCGAACATGCGGCCCGGAGGTGTTCAACCGGGCCTCGTGCCCCTTCTCGCGCCGGGTGACGCACATGCTGATGGGCTACAACAACGACGTCCCCTACAAGGGAGTCGTCGTCCACGTCCAGACCGAGGATCACGGGCTCCCCGACGCGCGGATCACCACCCAGGTCTTCTTCTCCGGCGCGATCCTCGACTCCCGCACCGTGTCCTACGAGAAGGAGATCGACGGCATCACGGACGAGGGCGAGCGGGATCAGAAGATTCGCCGCTTCATGCAGGCCCTCCACAAGAGCTTCTTCAAGAAGATCCAGGCCGCCACCTACGACGAGCGCCTGCCGATCCGGGAGACGGGGACCGTGGAGGCCCCCCTGACCCCCGCCGAGCCTGCTGTGCCCCGACCGCCCATGGCCGTCGCCAGGGTGTCCGCCGCGGACCGCCCGTCCGGCACCGTGACCACCAGCTCCCGCGAAGCCCACCAGGGTGGGCTGCAGTTCGCATCCGTCCCCGCCTGGCGCGGCATCGACGAGCCCGAGCCCACCGCCCTCGCCGAACTTCTGTCCGCCTAGCCCGTGGCTCCCCCACGGCGCAACGCGACGCTCTTCCGGTTCGCCGCCGCCGCTGCGCTCGGCTGCGCCCTGCCCTTCGCCGCGCCGCCCTCCGCGCAGGCCACCCCGTTCCCCCGCGACCTCTCCGCCCGCCACACCGCGGCAGGCACCGCCGGGAGCGTCGTCGAGCAGGCCCGCGCCACCGCCCTCCGCGCCCCCGAACGCCGACCCGCGCGACGAAACGCCGTGGGCGAGGCCACCGCGGTGATCGACCATGCTCTGCGGTCCCTCGCCCCTCTCGGCGTACCCGCCCATCCCTTCGCCTCCCTCCGGGGCCAGCTCCCCCCCCCGGTCCGCGACGGCGCACCCGCCGCCACCTTCGGCACCCGTCGGCGGCCCGACAGCCCCACGCGCTCGGCGCACCACGGATGGAGCTGGCGTGTTCCCATCGGCGTCCCCGTCCACGCCATCGGGCATGGGGTGGTGGTCGTCGCCGAGTTCGTTCCCGGACTCGGTGGCGTGCTGATCATCGACCACGGCGAGGATTACCACAGCGTCCTCGCGCAGCTCGTCGAGATTCACGTGATCCGGGGCAACCCGGTCGCCCCGGGCGATCCGGTCGGCCGGGGCGGGCACATGTCCACCTTCGGCGAGCGCGAGGTCTACCTCGAGATCCGCCACATGGGGGTCGCCCTCGATCCGGCCGGCTGGCTCCGCCCCTCCGCCGGCGCCGAAGGGCGCTGACCGGCCGCGGGCCGGTTGCGTCCGACGTCGCGGTCCCCACCTTTGAAGTGACCAGGGCGCTCCCCGCCCGCCCGCGCCCCGAAGAGGCCCCGATGCGCCGCACCCAGCTCGCCCTGCTTCTCGCCCTCACCCTCGCCACCGGATTCGTGGCGGGCGCCCTGCTCGCGCCTTCCAGCCCCGCCCACGCCCGCACGGAGGCCTACACCCAGCTCGGCGTCTTCTCCGAGGTGCTCGCTCACGTGCAGCGAAGCTACGTCCACGACGTGGACGAGACCGCGCTCATGCGCGGCGCCGTCCGCGGCCTCGTCGGCGAGCTCGACGCGCACTCGGCCTACCTCGACCCCGACGCCTACCGGGCCCTTCAGGACGACAACCGCAACGCGTACGTGGGCGTCGGCATCGAGATCCAGCCCGGCGAGTTCGGCGTGGTGATCGGCCAGGTCTTCCGCGGTGGCCCCGCCCACGGAGCCGGCCTCCAGCCGGGAGACATCATCCACCGGGTGGACGGCGAGGAGGTCCGGGACGCCAGCCTCCCCGAGATCGTTCAGCGCCTGCGCGGCGAGCGCGGCACCGCGGTCTCGCTGCAGGTGGAGCGGGACACCGGCGAGCACACGGAGCTGCTGCCCTTCGACCTTGTCCGGGACGTTGTCGAGCGCCAGATCGTCCACGCCAGCATGCCGGTCGACGGCTTCGGTCACATCCGCCTCGTCGGCTTTCGCCAGCGCACCAGCGAGCAGTTGCGCGACGCCATCGCCGGCCTCGAGCGCGACGCCGGCGGCAGCCTCCGCGGCCTCGTCCTCGACCTCCGCGGCAACACCGGCGGTCTCCTGCGCGAGTCCATCCGCGTGGCCGACCTCTTCCTCGACGACGGCGAGATCGTGTCCACCCGCGGCCGTCACCAGGCACCCGGCGACCAGTGGCGCGCCCGCCGCACAAACACCGCCTACCGCGCCCCCCTCGTCGTCCTCGTCGACGACCGTTCCGCCAGCGCCTCCGAGATCGTCGCCGGCGCCCTCCAGGACCACGGTCGCGCCGTCATCATGGGGCAGCAGACCTACGGCAAGGGCAGCGTCCAGTCCCTCTTCGACCTCGGGGACGGCTCGGGCCTGAAGCTGACCGTCTCGCTCTACTACACCCCCCGCGGCCGCTCCATTCAGCAGCACGGCATCAGCCCGGACATCCTCGTCGAGGCCGGCGAGGTGGAGCCGGTCGCCCGCACCAGCCGCGAGAGCCGCAACCAGCGCTCGCTCGCCAACCCCGACGGGGATCCCCCTCCCCCGGACAGCGCCTCCCTCGACGCCGTCACCGATCGCCCGCTGCGCAGCGCCCTCGAGCAGCTCCACGCCTTCGACGTCTTCCAGCGCGCTCAGGCCCGCTGACGGTACCGTGCCCCCGGAGGTCTCCCTCGGGGTCATCCGCCGGCAGCGTTCTTTCCCCCACATCGATCAGGACTCCCCCCGATCGCTCCCGGTGCCGCGGGCGGCCGTGGCGAGAGGCCCGTCGGGTCCGCCGCCGCGGCGAGACTGCCCTCCCCTCAGGATGTCCCCCCGGTGCCCCCCACATCATCGCCGTCCTCCTCCCGGTTTCGGCGCTTGAAGTCCTCGAGCTCGAGCCTGCGGAACCGCGCCTCCAGATCGTCGTCGGGTGCCGCGAGCCCCTCGGCCACGGCGCCACCCGCGCCCTCACCGAGAACCCGCCCGGCCTCGAAACGGGCCTCGTCCGCCTCGATGCGGCGCTCCATCTCATCGAAGCGGTCGAAGGCCGCAGCATCGAGGTTCGGTCCCTGCGGAGGACCCCACGCGTCGCTCGGGTGGCCGTAGGGAGGCCGCGTCGGGGCGCGGCCCGTGCCGTGGCCGGGCCCCATGTCCTCGAAACGCCCCCGCGGCGGCGGCGCGGGACCGGGCGCGGGCCCCAGATCGCGGCGCCACGGAGGCGCCTCCGATGCTGCCCCGCGGTCGCGAAGCCGGCGCTGCATCGCGTCCACCGCCTGCTGGAGCTGGACGAGCTGCTCCTGCTGGAGGCGCATCCGGCGCTCGATGTTCTCGGCGTCGAGTTCCCGTCTCCGCTTGTCCAGCAGCGCGGCCCTCGCGCGGGCGTCATCCCCGCTGCGCACGGCCTCGGCGGCCTTCTCCTCCGCCAGCGCCACCTCGTCGAGAGCGTCCTGGTAGGACCGCCGCAGGCGACGCTCCTCGTCGATGGTCCCGGCCAGGGAGGCCCGGGCATCCGCCACGAGCCGCTCGGCCTCCCGGCCGCCGGCGGGAGAGGAGGTGCGCGCACTCCACTCGGAGCGCAGCAGGAGCTGCAGCCGATCCAGGATGGACATGGTCGTCACGGGATGGAGGAAGGAAGCCGCAGGAGCGGGGCGACCGAACGCCGGTCACCGCTGTCCACGGCCCGCCCGCAGGGGATAGGGGCGATCCGCCCGCTCCTCAAGTCGGTCGGCGGCGAGTCTTGACGTGGCCACAGGGGTGAACGCACTCTGCCCCGCGAGCCCCCCCGGGGGAGACATCCGACACGACGAGGAGCCATGCACGACGAGGTGCGCGAGACCATCGAGTTGCTGCTCGAGCGAGAACAGTCCGAAGGCTATGACCCGTTCGGGTTTCGCCCGAAGATCCTCGAGCAGGTCCTGCCGGTGGCGCACTTTCTCTACCGGCACTGGTTTCGGGTCGAACCCCACGGCCTCGAGAACGTGCCGGACGGACGACTCCTGCTCATCGCCAACCACTCCGGCCAGCTCCCCTTCGACGGCATGATGATCGGCACGGCCCTCGTGCTCGACCGGCGCCCACCGCGGGTCGTCCGCGGGATGGTCGAGCGCTGGGTTCCGACGCTCCCCTTCGTGTCCCAGTTCTTCGCCCGCGCCGGGCAGGTCGTGGGCACCCCGGCCAACGCCCGCGCGCTGCTCGAGCGAGAGGAGCTCCTGATGGTGTTCCCGGAAGGAGCACGGGGCATCTCCAAGACCTTCGACCGGCGCTACCAGCTCGAGGAATTCGGGCTCGGCTTCATGCGGCTCGCCCTCGAGACGAACACGCCCATCGTCCCGATCGGGGTGGTGGGCGCCGAGGAGCAGCTCCCCTCGTTCTACAACGCGAAGGGGCTCGCGCGGCTGTTCGGCATGCCCTCCGTCCCCGTCAGCCCCACCCTCGTGCTCCCCCTGCCCGTGAAGTACCGGATCTACTTTGGCGAGCCCCTGCATTTCGAAGGGGATCCCGACGACGAAGACCGCGTCATCCGCGAGCGCGTCGACACCGTCACCGCCGCCATCCGCGCCCTGCTCGACCGCGGACTGCGGGAGCGCACGGGCATCTTCTCCTGAACCGGACGGAACGCCCCTCCCCTGCCCACCGGAACGCGATGGCCCCACGGAAGTCCCCGCCCACTCTCCTGCTCACCGGGATCTCCAGCCGGCTCGGCCGCATGATCGCACGCTCCCTTCACACGGAGTACCGCGTGATCGGCGTCGATCCGCGCGGCGGCGTGCACATGCCCCGAGACGTCACCGTCCACGCCCTCGACCTCCGCCGCCGCAAGGCCGAGGACATCTTCCGGCGAAACCGCATCGACGCCGTCATCCACCTCCCGCCGGAAGCCCCGGCGGCGCAGACCATGGACGACCACCGCAACGCCTCCGTCGTCGGCACCCAGAAGGTCCTCGACTACTGCCAGAAGCACGACATCCCCAAGGTCGTCATCCTCTCCACCGCCGCCGTCTACGGACCCCGACCCGACAACCCCCAGTTCCTCACCGAGGAAGCCCCCCTCCTCGCCGGAACCCGGCATCATCTCATGCGGGACCTGGTCGAGACCGACATGTACGCCACCAGCTTCTTCTGGCGACACCCCGAGGTCGACACGGTCGTCCTGCGGCCCGTCCACCTCGTCGGACGACTCAACAACGCCGCAAGCCAGTACCTCCGCCTCCCCCGGACACCCACCATCCTCGGCTTCGATCCGATGATGCAGATCATCAGCTCCGAGGACCTGATCACCGCCCTGACCCGGAGCCTCAAGCCGGGCATCCGCGGCGTCTTCAACGTCGCCGGCCCACCGCCCCTCCCCCTCTCCGAGCTCGTCCGCAGAGCCCGACACACCAACCTGCCCCTCCCCGAACCCCTCGTCCGCGCCATGCTCGCCGTGAAGATCGGCGGCGGCACCGCCGCCGTCAGCGCCATGCAGGTCGAGTACCTCAAGTTCGTCTGCATGGTCGACGACAGCCGAGCACGAGACACCCTCCGCTACACGCCCCGACTGGACGTCGCACAGACCCTCGCCCCCATCAGCCGCTGATGCGGGGCCCACCCCCACACCCGACGCCCACAGCCCCATTTCCTCCAGGCCCAACGCCCATGCCCACGACCGAACGCCTCACCTTCGAGAGCATCGAGGCCGCGCGCGACCGGATCCGGGACCGGATCTACTTCACCCCCCTCGCCCGCGCCTGGAACCTCTCCGAGCTCACCGGCAGCAGGCTGCAGCTCAAGCTCGAGAACCTCCAGATCACCGGTTCGTTCAAGGAACGCGGAGCCCTCAACAAGCTGCTCACCCTCGGCCCCGCCGAACGCGAAGCCGGCGTCGTGGCCGCCAGCGCCGGAAACCACGCCCAGGGACTCGCCCTCCACGCCACCCGACTCGGCATCCGCGCCACCATCGTCATGCCCGAGCGAACCCCCCTCGTGAAGGCCGCACGAACCCGCCGCTATGGCGCCAACGTCATCCTCCACGGCAACAGCTACCACGAAGCCTGGCTGCGCGCCGAAGAGATCCGCCAGGAGACCGGCGCCGTCTTCGTCCACGCCTTCAACGACCTCGAGGTCATGGCCGGACAGGGCACCATCGGCCTCGAGCTCCTCGAGCAGAACCCCACCCTCCAGAACGTCATCGTCCCCATCGGAGGCGGAGGACTCATCGCGGGGATCGGCTGCGCCATCAAGGAGACCAACCCCCGCATCCGCGTCATCGGCGTCGAACCCGCCGCCTGCAGCTCCATGAAGCAGGCCCTCGCCGCCGGACACCCCACCGAGGTCGACCTCGCGCCCACCATCGCCGACGGCGTCGCTGTCCAGAAGGTCGGCGACCTCACCTACGAAACCGCCAGACAGTACGTCGACGACATCGTCACCGTCTCCGAAGAGGACATCGCCCGAGCCATCCTCCTCCTCCTCGAGGAAGAAAAGGTCTGCGCAGAAGGTGCCGGAGCCTCCTCGCTCGCCGCCCTGCTCGACCAGAACATGCCCGACATCCGCGGCCAGCGCACCGCGCTCATCATCTGCGGCGGCAACATCGACATCAACCTCATGAGCCAGATCATCGACCGAGGGCTCGTCCGCGCAGGACGCATGGCACGGCTCGACATCATGATCCCCGACGTCCCCGGCGCCCTCGCCCGACTCACCCAGATCATGAGCCTCCACAACGCCAACATCCTCGAGATCCACCACGACCGGACGTTCAAGGGTGCCCTCGGCGAGACCGACGTCCAGCTCACCATCGAGACCACCGGGTTCGAACACATCGAGCGAATCGCCGCCGCCCTCCTCGATGAGGGCTACCTCATCCAGGCGTCCATGCCTGGCCTCCCCGACGCCTGATCCCCCGAAACGCGCGCCGCCCCCGGCACAGCAGGGACCCGGCGAGAGACCACCTCGCGCCGACGACCCGGCGAACGCGCGCAAGGCCCCGAAACGAAAGGACCCGGCGGAGAGCCATCGCTCCACGCCGGGTCATCACGCTCGCGAAGGCCCCGACAACCGCCGGGCCGCCTCGCGCGTCACCGCGGAGACGGGCCGGGAATGCCCCCGCCCCGACACACGCCGAGATGCTGGACGCTCACGCCGGCGCTGAACGCCGCACAGGCGTTGCTGTAGGTGCGGTTGTCGCAGCCGCACACCGGGTCGAAGACCGGCTGGCAGATGCTCGGCCGCTCCTCGCAGACCCCCGCACCCTGAACTCCGCACCGATCCTCGATGTCGAACCGGCAGAAGTCGAGCCTCGATGCGCAGTCATCGTTGCTGCGGCAGGCATCCGGCGTCCCGCCTCCGTCGCAGGCCCCGGCCTCCCGCACATCGACACCCACGGTGGCCGCCGCGCACTCGTTGCCGTAGGTGCGGCCGTCGCAGCCGCAGACAGGTTCATCCACCGGCAGACAGCCGAACGGACGGGCAATGCAGCGACCGCGCGTCCCCTCATCCCCGCAGACGTCCGAGTCCGGGAACACGCAGTACTCCGAACGCGCGCAGTCCTGGGAGGTCAGACAGCCCGTCGGGACACCCTCGCACGGGCCGGCGTGGAGGATGTTCACTCCCCGGCTCGCCGCCTCGCAGTCGTTGTTCCAGGTGCGGCCATCGCAGCCACAGACCGGATCGATCACCGGCAGGCAGATCTCCGTGGTGGGCATGCAGGTGCCCGGCTCCTCCGCCTGACCACAGGCGTTCTCCGCGGGGTCGAAGAAGCAGTACTCCAGTCGACCACAGTCGCGGTTCTCCCGGCACCCCTCCGGCGGAGGCTCGACCGCACAGGGACCGAAGCTCACGACGTTCACCCCGGCCGCAGCCGCATCGCACGGGCTCCCGTAATCCTGCCCATCGCAGCCGCACACGATGATGGTGATCGGCTCGCAGTCGGAACGGTCCCGACACGTTCCGGCCTCGTCCGCCGCCTCGCCGCAGGCGTTCGCAAGCGGATCGTACCAGCAGTACTCGTGGCGCGCGCACTCCTCGTTGTCTCGACAACGATCCTGCGGGCACTCCCCGGGTCCCACGACGTCGACCCCGGCCTGATGCGCCAGGCACGCGTTCGTGTAGGTGCGCCCGTCACAGCCGCAGTGCGGATCGACGATGCGCGGGCAGGACCCCGGGCGCGTGAGGCACACGCCGTCGCCGTCCTCCCCGCAGATGTTGTCCTCGCCGTAGGCGCAGTACTCGTTGCGCTCGCAGTCCGCACTGTCCCCACAGGTCTCGAGATCCGCCTCGCAACGGCCCTCGCTCGCCACGTTCATGCCCGCGGAGGCGGCCTCGCAGGCATTCCCGTACGTCATGCCATCACAGCCGCAGACCGGCTCGTAGATGTCCTCGCAGCCCTCCGGTCGAACAACGCACTGGCCCTGACCACCGCCCTCGCCGCACGGATTGTCCGCGAAGAACAGGCAGTACTCGGATCGCTCGCACTCCTCGTTGCTCTCGCAGAGGTCATCGCCGGGCTCGGTCGGGTCCGTCGGCTCCGGCGGCTCCGTGCCACCAGGCTCCGTGCCACCAGGCTCCGTGCCACCGGGCTCCGTGCCACCGGGCTCCGTGCCACCGGGCTCCGTTCCGCCGGGCTCCGTGCCGCCCGGCTCCGTGCCGCCGGGCTCCGTGCCACCGGGCTCCGTGCCACCGGGCTCCGTTCCGCCGGGCTCCGTGCCACCAGGCTCCGTGCCACCAGGCTCCGTGCCACCGGGCTCCGTGCCACCGGGCTCCGTGCCACC
>REDH01000166.1 GCA_007693585.1 Deltaproteobacteria bacterium | reverse complement strand
TCCTTGACGCCATCGAACGCATCGAAGTGGCAGCGCGCACCCAGTGGGCCCACCACCTTGCCCTCGCTGGTGGACCGCATGCCCACCTCGACCCTGTCTACGCCCGGGACACCGCGAGGCATGCACGCCTCCTGGAAACGCTGGAGAACGACGTCCGTCGCTCCACCGAGCCCACAATTGTCGAACACCTGACATCCTACTCCGAGCCCTTGCCCCCGTCCTGGGTCGTCTGCGAAGCGATGTCCTTCGGCCAGTTGGCGCAGTGGATCCGGAACCTCGCTTCCGACCGAGTCCGGAAGCGAATCGCCGGAACATTCGGTCTCCCACTGCCCCTCTTCCTCTCGTGGCTCTCGCACCTCGTGCATGTTCGCAACCGTGCTGCCCACCAGGGCCGAATGTGGAACCACGAGTACACCATCAGTCCGATGCGCCCAATACGGCATCCGGCCCCGTTGGTGCAGGATTGGAGCAGACAGGACCGCCGGATCCACAACACGCTCCTGATTCTGCTCCACCTGATGAAGCAGGTTTCCCCCGAAAGCTCCTGGCCTGCCCGCCTCCTGGAGCTCATCAAGCGATTCGGGCATCAGTGGTGGCCACACATGGGATTCCCGGATGGTTGGGCGCAGGGTCCGTCATGGGCACCGCCGCTCAATGGCTCTCCCCCGGGAGAGCCCTGAATCGCACCTGCCCGCCGGGCGATGCGCAGCCTGGGGGTGTGGGGGGAACGCCGGGTGCGGCGCCGGGCCTTCCCGTTCGAGCCGGGGGGTGGCCTCACGGCGCTCACCGCCGCCCGGAGCGCGGCGCCCGACCCCGTGCTCGACGCGCTGCTGCTCCAGGTGGACGGCCAGATGCTGCGCTGGCCGGCGCCTTCGCCGAGTACGACCTGGTGGGCACGCTGCTGAGCCTGGCGGTGGGGGTGGCGGTCCCGCTGGCGGTGCTGTGGTTGATCGGCCGACAGGCGCACATCCATGGGTGAGCACATGAGGAGCGTTGAACAGGACCTTCCGGCGCTGGGCGTGAGTGAAGGCTTCCAGCGTCGCAGCAGGTCGAACACCGAGGGCTTCCGTCGCTCGCGGCCGCCGACGCGGTCAACCGCCTCGCCACCGCCCTCGTGACCCGCCACACCCCGATCGGCCACGACACCGCCGTTCCGGGCACGGGGCAAGGGGCGTCGCGCCGCGGATCGCTGACTTGGTTCTGCCGGGCGGCCGGATTGAGCGTGGGGGTCAGATGTGCGATAGCGGGCAGAGCGCGTTGCCTATCCGGGTGTACATCGACCTGTCTCCGCCCGGGGTGCCGATTCATGGCCGCGGCACGACGAGAGGGAAGATGCCCATGGACCTTCGATTCACTACTCTGCTCATCGTCATGTCGTGCCTGAGCTGGGTGGCCTGTTCGACATCGGGCCTGGCACCGGACAGCCGACAGAGGGTCGTCATCGAGTCGGGCGTCGCGCAGGCGGAGCGGGTTCCGGCGGCGGTCGAGGCGGCTGCCGAGGACGAATGGTTGCCCGTACCGCTGGCTTCGGTCGACCCCCTGGGCGAGCAGGAAGTCGCGCAGCTCCTGTCGCGGATCCCCGAAATGGAACCGGATGTTGCAGACACCACGCCCTTCCTCGGGCGACCGGTCGGTCGCACGGTCGCTCCGGCGGGCGAGACCATCGAGGCTCCGTGGCCAGCCGCACCTGTGCCTGCGGCACAGTCTCCGGCGCCCTCGGGGCCGCTGGAGGTGATCTCTTCTCGGCCCGAGGGCGAAGCGGTGCCGCCGTTCCAGATCGCGCTGTCGTTCGACCGGCCGATGATCGCGGTCGGTTCCGTGGCGGATGCTCCGGTCCCGGACATCGTCATGGTCCCGCTGGTTCCGGGTCGCTGGCGCTGGCTCGGGTCCCGGACGCTGGCCTTCCAGCCCGATGATCCGATTCCCCTGGCCACGGAGTTCACGGTTGAGCTTGGGGCTGGCCTTCAGGCGCCGGACGGAGAGGTGCTCCAGGAGCCTTTCCGGTTCACGTTTGCCACACCGGCGCCACGGGTGTCTCGGGTGTATCCCTCGGATGGCATTCATGACACCGACCAGCCCGTATTCGTCGTGTTCGATCAGCGGGCTCATCTGCGGATGGCGAGGCAGATTGTGGTGACCGACGCGAACGGAACCGTTCCGATGCGCGTCGTTGCCGTCGAACCGGCTGATCTTCTGGAGCTTGGTGGGGTGGAGCGAGAGCGCGTGCTGAAGCTGGAGCCGGCGCGGCCCTATTCCTCCGACTACGAGGTCGAGGTCCGGGTGAACGAGCCCATCCTGAGCCTCGATGGGGACCGCCGCGGCGAGGTCGGCACCAGCGGGCGGTTTCGGGTGCGAGGCCCACTGCGGCTGCTCGGCATCCGCTGCCGGTGGGAGCAGTGCTCGCCGCGGAGCACAGTACAAGTGCAACTGAGCAACGACCTTCGGCCGGACCAGGACCTGGCTTCCCTGGTGACCGTAACACCCGAGGTGGAGCAACTGCGCGTTCTCGTTCGAGGGGACACGATTCGGCTTCAGGGCTCCTTCCAGCCGCGTACCACCTATCGCGTGGCGGTGTCGCGGCACCTCGAGGATGTGTTCGGCCAGTCCGTCGCGGGCGACCATATCGAGGACTCGGTGAGCATCGGCGAAGGCGAGTCGCAGTGGGTGACGCCGGAGAATCGCATGATTGTCTTTCCATCGGACCAGCGTCCGCTGCTGCCCGTCGAAGTGACCGCTCTCCAGCGCTTCTCCTACGGTATCCACCGCGTCGCGCTGGAACCGTGGGACGAATTCATCGAACGCGTGGATTGCGTCCTGGGTCGCGAGGGAGAGTGCGACGGCGTTTCTCCCGTGGATACTGGGGAGCTGACCTTTTCGCCAGAGGAGCAGCAAGCCACGCGGCGGATCGAGCTGGACCTGTCGCAGTCCATCAGCATCGGGTCGGAGCCCGTGATGGTCCACCTCGTCTTCCCGTGGTACTCGGGCCGCCACCTGAGCCAGTGGTTCTGGGTGCAGGCCACGGATCTTGCTGCGGACATCACGAACGATGGCCAACGGATGCACGTCCGTGTCACGAGCATGCGCGATGGTGCCCCGGTCGTTGGGGCGACAGTGTCGGCCGGGGACAGCGCGTCCATCACGGACGACCAGGGGGAGGCCCGGGTAGACGTGACCACGACCCCGGTCGTGGTTCGCCATGGTGCCGATCGGCTCGTCGTACCGCCGAACGGGCGCCCGGACGACCGCATCTCGCGATGGTGGACGCGCGATCCTGCAGTGGAGGCCCTCTGGGGCGTGCTGACGGACCGGGAGATGTATCGGCCTGGGGAGACGATGCACCTGCGTGGCTGGGTTCGGCAGCGCCTCCTCGTACCGGCCGGGGATCTCGAACTGCTCCCGGACCGACAGGTCCGCTACCGGATCGTGGACCCGCGCGGGAACGAGCTGGACGCGGGCTCCGTCGACGTCGACGGCTTCGGCAGCTTTGGCCTGACCTTCCAGGTCCCGGATGACGTCAACCTGGGTCGGACCCGGGTCCACCTTTCGGTCGAGGACCACGAGACGCAGCACAGCTTCCAGGTCCGCGAGTTCCGCACACCCGAGTACGAGATCCGGGTCGATGCGGATCAGGGGCCCCATGTCGCCGGCGACACGATCCGGTTCACGGCCCTGGCGTCCTATCATGCTGGAGGCCCGCTGCGTTCGGCTCCAGCCCGATGGAGCGTGACGGAGCACGAGGCAACGTTCCGACCTCCCGGATGGTCTCAGTTCACGTTCGGCGGCGGCCACTTGTGGCCGAGGAGGGCGCTGCTTCCGAGCGACTCTTCGTCCGGACCAGCCGGCGCGCCTCAGCCGACGCAGCGCGCGGACGTCCGCCTGACGACCGACGCCAGCGGCCGGAGCACCCTTCGGCTGCCGCTCGATCCGGATCAACACGATTCGGCCCGCCGGGTCGTGGCGACGGTTTCGGTGGAGGATGTGAACCGGCAGCGCTGGGCGGCCTCGACCGAAAGGCTGGTTCACCCGGCAGAGGTGTACGTCGGCCTCCGGCCATCGATCCCGTTTGCTGCCCCGAACGAGCCCGTGGCCGTGGACGTCGTGGCCGTCGACATCGACGGACGAGTCGTGGCTGGACGACCCATGGTGGTGGAGCAGCGTACGCATCATGGTCGGGACGGCGACGAGGAGGTACTGGGTTCCTGCGAGGTGCTGTCGACCGACGGACCTGTGCGTTGCCAGTTCCGTGGCATCGACCACCCTGCGTTCGAACTGGTGGCCCGCGTCACGGACGCACGCGGCCGCCGGAACACGTCCCGTCGGGTTGTCTGGGGGGCAGGGTGGAGCGTCACCTCCGCGATGGCCGTCCGGGAAGATGAGCTCGCGCTGGTTCCCGACCAGGAGACGTACAGCGTCGGCGATGTCGCGCGTCTGGTGGTCCATTCCCCGGTCTACCCTCTGGATGCGGTGATCGAGCTTCGCCAGAACGGTGTTCTGGAGCGCCGCATCCAACGCATCACCGCGGACGTCCCCCTGATTGAGCTCGCGCTGACCGAAGACGCGATTCCAAACGTCCACGTGGCCGTGCTGGGGACGCATGCAGGATCGGACCACGTTCCGGGCCGCTTTGCCTCGGGAACCGTCGACATCTCGGTTGATCCTGCCCCACATCGGCTCTCGGTCGATGTTCTCGCGCAGCCATCGCGGGCACAGCCCGGCGAGCCTGTCGAGATCGAGGTCCGGGTCAGCAACGCGGAAGGCGAATCGGTCCCGCGTGCCCAGGTGGTGCTCTTCGCTGTCGATGAAGCCGTTCTCGGGTTGTCGGACTACCAGCTCATCGACCTCGTCTCCCGGTTCTTTCCTCGTCGGGCTGCCCAGATACAACAGGTTCGCAGTCGGCGCTGGCTTCTCGCCCCGCTCGCCCCGTTTGCGCCGGATGTCGAGGAAGCGGAAGAGGAAGAGGACCCGGACGCGGATGGTTCGTCGCTCGACCGCGCCTCACCCTCCGCGCTGGACACGGGTGCCGGAGCGGCGTTCGGTCGCGAGGTCGACGCTTCGGGTCCCTCGCCTGTCGCGCTCCGCGAGCTGCTCCACGCACTGGTGTTCTTTCGTGCCGACCTCGAGAGCGACGAAGACGGCAGGGTTGTCGTGACAGAGCGGCTTCCGGACAGCCTGACCCGATACCGTGTGATGGCGCTCGCGGTGGATGGCCCTCGGCGGTTCGGGGGTGGAGAATCCAGTGTCACGGCCCGGTTGCCCCTGAGTGTGAGGCCTTCTCCGCCTCGGTTCCTGAACGTGGGGGACACCCTGGAGTTCCCTGTCGTGCTGCAGAACAGGACGGACGAGGGCATGGTGGTCGATGTGGGCGTGCAGGTGTCCGCGGCACTCGAGCTGACGGGGCATGCTGGGCTTCGCGTACGCGTACCCGCCGACGACCGTGTGGAGGTCAGGTTCCCCCTGAGCGCCCTCCGGGCCGGCACGGCACGCGTGCATGTGGTCGCCAGCAGCGGGCAGGCCGATGACGCGGTCCTGGCGAGCATCCCCGTGCTCACGCCTGCTTCGACCGAAACGTTCGCCACCTATGGTTCACTCGCCGAGACGAGTGTGGTGCTTCAGCAAGTCCATGTTCCCGAGGCCGTGCAGACCCGGTTCGGGGGGCTGGACATTCAGCTGTCGTCAACCCAGCTCCAGATCCTCACGGACGCCTTCCTGTATCTCGTGAACTATCCATTCGACTGTTCGGAGCAGATCGCAAGCCGTATTCTGGGCGTCCTCGCCCTCCATCCGGTCCTTGAAGCCTTCGATGTCCCCGGGCTCCCTCCGGCCGAGGAGCTGCGCGCCACCCTCGACGTGTGGGTGACCCGTCTGGCACGTCATCAGCGCTCCAATGGTGGCTTCGGGTTCTGGGAGCGGGGGGGGCGAATCTCCCCGTTCGTGTCGGTTCACGCCATTCACGCGCTGCTTCTTGCCGCGAACCAGCCCGAGCTCGACGTGCCGGAGAGCGCAGTGACGAACGGCATGCGCTACCTGGAGCGAATCCGTACGCATGTCCTGAACGCCAACATGGACCCCGGGACGTATGCTTCGATCGAGGCCTACGCCCTCTCCGTGCGCGCTCGCTTCGCCGAGGTGGCGCAGCTGCGCGAGCTGGAACAGTTCATGGGCCGTCACGACGTCGACGACCTGTCTGTCGAGGCCATGGGCTGGCTGCTCCCGGTAGCGCGAGGCACGGCGTGGGAGTCCCGGCTCGAGCAACGGCTCCTCGGCCGAGCCCGGGAGACCGCAGCCACCGCGGAATTCCAGGAGTCGCTGGGGGATACTGCCTGGCAGATTCTGCACACTGCGCGGCGTGCGGATGCCATCGCGCTCGATGGACTGCTGCAGACCCAGCCGGAACACCCGCTGGTCTCGAAGCTGGTGAGGGGGCTGCTCGCACACCGCAGCCAGGGGCGATGGGGCAACACCCAGGAGAACGTGTTCATCCTGCTGGCGCTGCGGCGCTACCTGGAGACACACGAGCCCGAGGCGCCCCGCTTCGTCGCACGAGCGTGGCTGGACGATGCGCAAGTTGCCGAACATCCCTTCGGGGAACGCTCCACCGAGCGCCACGTCACCCGCGTTCCGATGCACCACCTGCACGAAGGCGCCTCCGTGCAGCGGGTCGTGCTGCAGCGCGATGGAAGCGGCAGGATGTACTACCGGCTGGGCCTCCGATACGCCCCGTTGAACCATGACCTCGCGGCGTTGAGTCAGGGGTTCACCGTGAGCCGTAGCTACGTGGGCATGGATGACGAGGATGCGGTTCGCCGCACCGAGGACGGCTGGGAGATCGAAGCCGGAGCGCGGGTGCGGGTCGAACTGACCATGACCTTGACGGGGCGGCGGACCCATGTGGCGCTCCTGGACTGGCTGCCGGCCGGCCTCGAGCCCATCGATACCGCGCTTGCCGTCAGCGAACGCGACGCTGCACTGTCGCCTCTGGCCGGTTCCTCGACTCCGGGAGCCTGGTGGTGGGGAGGCCGCTGGTTCGAGCACGAGAACCTGCGGGACGAGCGCGTCGAGGCCTTCAGTTCCCTCCTGCCACGCGGGGCGTACAGGTACAGCTACATCGCCCGTGCCACGACGCCGGGAACCTTCGTGGCCATGCCGGCGAGGGCCGAGGAAATGTACCATCCGGAGACCTTCGGGCGAAGCGGCACGGATGTCGTGCGTGTCGTGGAGCGACGCCCGTGAGCCCCATGCACCACGTCGGTCAACCGGGCTCCGCGTCGACCTCGGCAGCCTCAGCATAGCACTACTGGCAAGACAC